>CAZUVM010000224.1:0-62503 GCA_964623885.1 uncultured Verrucomicrobiota bacterium | reverse complement strand
CGGCGGGCATTTATGGCACCGGCACGATCCGCCAGAGCCTCGCTGGCTGGCCGAGGCTGGAGGTGTCGAAATAGAGCTGGGAGGTGTTGGTGAGCGTGACCGTATCGAGGGTCCACCAGGCGTCGGTGGGGCCGATACGATTGATGCAATCCAGGCGCAGCTTGTCGCCAACGTTGCCAGTCAAGGTGATGGCCGGAACCATGCCGGGCAGGCTCAGAGACGGAGCGACAACGGGTGTTCCGGACTGCCATGCCCGGTAAAAGCGTTGCGCCGGGAGCGGGTCAGAAGTATCAATATAATATTGCGACGCGCTGGCCAGGCTGACGGAATCGAGCGTGGTCCAATTCGGCGCGGGGTTGAGGGAATCGGCGTAATCGATGTTCAACAGACTTGAGGTTTTGCCAGTCGAATTGATGGCAGGAACCTGCCTTCGCTGGACCGCCTCAATCACGTTGAGGATGGCCGGTGAACTAGTGATGGCTCCGGCAACATTGGTGATGACTTCTGTGTAAGCACCCGATTGAGCGAATTGCACGCTGGTCAGTTCCAACTGGCAGTTTGTGCCGCAAGTGATGAGATTTGTGTTGTTGAAATACCACAGACAGAACAACGGCACCGAGCCGCTCGCCTTCACCCGCAAGCCAAATGTCGACCCCACCTCAGCCGTCTGGGTCAGGGGCTGGTTCAGTATGGTGGGCGTCGAATAGCCCCACGAAATGACCTGCGTGGAGGCGACCCCGCCGTCCGCGCCGGTGAACCCTACGTACGCGGTGCTAGCCCCGACAACGGACGGGATGTCCACGGTCCAGTTGGTGCTCGCGCTTCCTCCGGTGACGGTGTCCTTGAAGGTCACCGACATTACCTTGCCATCGTAGTGGACGTTGACCTGAATGACGTTGGTATTTCCGCCAATATCAACATTGGGCAGCAGGCTCTGGTAGGGCGGGTCCAGGGTTCCATCCTGGGCAAGTGCGATGCCCCGGGTGTTCGGAGCGTAGATGTTGATGGCGAGAGCCACACTCGGCGTGATACCGGAATACCCGAGGCCGCGACCGAAGCCGCCGAATGCTGTGGCGCCAGCCGTATCGTTCTGGATGCACAACGTGACGCCATCAGCGCCGTCGGCGCCGCTAACGTCCTGGTAGAAGAACACCATGCTGAACGCCGTGACGTCTTGTTTGTCGTTGAGGAATGCGGAACTGCTGCTGCTACCCGTGCCAACCGTGAGCACGATGGTGTTGCCGTCCATGGTCGCTCCCCCATTCAGCGTCCAACCGGGGTCGCCGGCTTGGGCATGGACCATAGCGGGCACGGTTAACAGCAGTAGCAACATGCCTGTTCGTGCGGCCTGCGGCTCGATTAATTGTATCCATGACGGCTTTCTCCGGATGATTTTTGAATTCATAGAAGGCTCCTTGCCCTCAGTCGGTATTGTCATTGCGGCTGGGTCTTTAAAAACTGCTGGTGTTTTCATGGTGGCGTCCTTTCTGCAATCGGAGTTCTGGAGGAAAGCAGACACCGAGCCGTGCGGTCGTCGAAGCCAAAGCGCACTCCTCCCTTGCAGCGGCAGATTCTAAAACGGCTCGAATTCCGTTGCTCCCTGCACCGCCCGTTGCCCGCGCCAGTTTCATTTCACCGGCAAGGCCCTGGCTCGCGAAAAGAAGTCAGCTCAGAACGAGCAATCCCCGATCGCTAGTCCCTTGTAGTAGTAGCGCATCAAAAACCTGGAAAAGTGTCAAGCGAATTATAAAAATCTTTTGAGGCTGGAGGTCTATCGATTCAGGGAGTTAATGGGAGGTTCCTGGTGCACCCGTTGGCGCAGGGGAGTGCGTTGACGATCTGGATTACGATTCTCGTTGAGCCGCGACAGCCTCTAGCACTTACACTTGCCCAATGCTCCGCGCGTGCGTGAGCGCATCGCCAATTTGCCCCAGGTGAGGGGCCGCGAACGAATGAGTGTCGATGTTTGCATCTGGTCGGAGCCTTTTCCGTCTTTACCCCAACGGGGTTACACAAACCAGCCCAGGGTCGCGACGCTCACCGGTCTTGCGTCGCTGCCCTGGGTCAGCGTCGCGCAAATCGCCGCAACCCTGAAAGCGGTTGCATCAATTACCGAGCATGCCGGGGTCATCGCGTGGCGGGGACCCGCACAACCGCCAGGCGCTTGATGATCACAGACCCGTAAGTTTGCGCTGACACTTGCCCGCACCCTTGCAATGCGCCTGACGCATGTCAGACTTCCGCCATGAGAAGCTCGTGCCTTTGGGCAGTTCTCGCCTTGGGCTTAACAGCCCGTTCCGCGGCCGGCTTGGAACGCTGGTTTTACGTCTCGCAGAATCTGCAGGTGAACCAGAACGTGACCAACCTCATCGCTTTGATGCAACTCGCCTCCCAGGCGGGCTATACCCACATGCTGCTCAGCGATTCGAAATTCTGCCACCTTTCCTCGGTGCCGAATTGGTATTTTACCAACGTCACCGCGGTGAAACAGGCGGCCACGAACTTCAACCTGGAGATCGTCCCCGCGGTGTTTCCGGTGGGCTACGCCAACGACTTGCTGTTCAATAATCCGAACCTGGTCGAAGGCCTGCCGGTCACAAACTCGCTTCTGGTTGTATCCAACGGGCAGGCCCGGCTCCAACCTACGACGCCGGTTTCTTTGCCTTCCTTTTCCAACCTGGCCGCATGGTCCTGGTACGATAGCACCGTGGTTGAGGACAACGGCACGGCCCGAGTAACCAACCCAAACGGCGCCAACGCCCGGGTCGTAAAAACCATCGCCGTCACGCCTTTCCACCAATACCACATTACGGTCGGAATCAAGACGTCCAGTTTCCTGACCACTCCCAACCTGGAAATCCTGGCCAACGGCCTGGCCCTCAACTACACAACTCTCGCCGTTGCCCAAACCCAGGACTGGACCAATTACGACATCGTTTTCAACTCACTGACCAATGCTCAAGTCAGCATCTACTTTGGCGTTTGGGGCGGCACGACCGGCTCACTCTGGTGGACCAATGCGACCATCTCCGAAACGGCGTTCGTGAATCTCATCCGGCGGCCGGGCGCGCCTTTGACCGTTCAAACCGAATCCGGCCGGCCGCTCATTGAGGGAACGGATTTCGCCGCCTTGACTGATCCGTTGATGGGCACTGTTCCCTACAACGGGGTCTATGATATTTACCATACCCCGCCTCAGTTGCAGTTGCTCTCGGGAAACCTAACCAACGGCACCCGGTTGCTTGCCTCCTGGTATCACGCCGTCACTATTTATGACGGGCAAGCTGCCATCTGCCTCTCCGAGCCGGCCACCCAGGCGCTGCTCTTAAGTCAGGCCCAGCAAATGCAAGCCCTATGGGGCACCCGTGGCTATTTTATGTCGCACGACGAAATCCGCGTTATGAACTGGTGCGCCGCCTGCCAGGCCCGCCAACTCGATGCCGGTCCTTTGCTCGCCAGCAATGTCCAGATGTGCGCTTCTTTTCTCCGCCAGGTCAACCCGGGCGGACGCATCTACGTCTGGAGCGACATGTTCGATCCCAACCACAATGCGGTTCCCAATTATTACCTCGTGCGCGGAAATCTCACGGGCTCCTGGCTCGGTCTGGACAGCGACATCATTATCGCTCCGTGGGACTACGGGACGAGGTCGACGTCGCTCCAGTTCTTCGCCGGGCGCGGAAACCGACAGATAATCGCCGGCTATTACGATTCCAGTCCCACCCTGGTTACCAACTGGCTCAATGCCGCCGCGCCTTACGCCGGTATCAGCGGAGTCATGTACACTACCTGGGTGCCCAATTACTCCAATCTCGGGTCGTTTATTCAATATGTCACCAACTACCCGGCCCCGAGTATTTGGTACGCCCCGCGGCTCCTGGCCGGCGCGGCCGCCCAGCCCCAACTCATTCTCGAAGGCCAACGCGGCTACAAATACCAGATCCGGCAAAGCTCGGACCTGGTGAATTGGAACACCTGGACCAACTTTACCGCCAGCGACGCCACCGTGAATCTCTCGCCGCCGATTCCTGGTGCCGCCCAGTTCTACCGCGCGGCCTATGTGCCGTGATCGAAGGAAATGCGCGTATCGGCGATTTCCATTTTTGAGGCGAGGGCGACCGAGATGGTCACGAATTGAACGCAGCGAAGGTCGAAGTCCAGCGACGAAGCCGATATTCGCGGAGAACCCGAAACGTGTTCACTATGGTTCCGGGATCTCCGAGCCTGGCCCGCTTTGTCTCTTTCAGAAGCTGGGTCAAGATCAAGATTTGCCGATCGAGTTTCAGTTCAAGTTCCTCACACTTGCTCGGCCGTCCGCGACCATTCAAGACGAGCAACTCCGACCAAATCATTTGCGCGTTGGTGACCGCGATCCAAACCTGCAATTGCAAATCAGCTTCGTTCGGCTCTCCCGGTTGGTCGAACAATCCACGGGCGGTTCGTTTCGGTGGTCTTGGAGGATCTCGCCGTCCGGCCACCTGTGTCTTGGGGCCGGTGCGACTCATGGACTGTTTGACACCGGCGTGGACCTAATGTTGCGGAATGAGGTCGGTCCTGAATGGCAACGCACGCCTGCGGTGTCACGGCCGTGCTTATCGCAAAATGCGTTGGTTATCGCGACCCAAACCCGCGATTGAATTGGGCGTTATGAAGCAGACCGTTGGCCAGAACTGGCAGTGAACCCAGGGCGCTGGGTTTTGGCTGGTGTGAGCGACGCCGTTGGCGTCGGGCGCGGGCGCTTGCTCGTGTCCTGACGCCTGCCCCGGCAGCACCTCACAATCGGCTTGCGTCCGATGGACACGATCTTACTCTGCGGCACGGATTCGGGTTTTCTTCCGATGCACGAAAAACCGAAGCAGGAGGCAAGCCGCTGGCGCCTTCCACCTTTAGTGGCCCGGGAACTGTTGAGTTATTCACGGCAACCCTGGACCTATTGGCTGCGGTTGCTTACGGCTCTGGGCGCGGTGGCCGTGCTGGCCATTCTGGCCGCGACGGGTCAAGCCCGCCTCGGTCGGACCGATGGTCTCTCCCTATTTGCCGGTTCGACAGTGATCCTGTTGTTCGTCGCCAACCTCAATGGGCTGCGGTCGACCTGCAATTGTATTAGCGCTGAGCGAAGCCAGGGGACATTGATCCTGCTTTTTCTCGCCAGCTTGAAGCCGAACACTATCCTGGTATCGAAGTTAGTCACTCACTCGCTACGGAACGCCTGGGCGTTTCTGGCGACGTTGCCGGTTCTGGGGTTGTGTGTGCTGCTGGGCGGCGTGAGTGGGCTGATGTTTGCCCAAGGTGCGCTGGCCATCCTCGCCGCCGCGTGGCTCTCGCTCATGGTTGGCCTCGAGCAATCCTGCCGGAACCAGGGTGAGCACCACGCATTCTCGAACGGGCTTCGGAAATTAATCCTGCTGAACCTGTTTCCCTTCCTCAGCCCGGCCAGCCTCGTTCTGAGCGTGCTCCTGTGGGGATGGAAGGTCTATTATTGGCTGACTCTCGGAGGAACACTCGTAACCGGGTTGATGCTTTGGTCAGCGGCCAAAACCGCGTTGACCAACAACTGGCAGGAGGCGCCGTCGGAAGAAGGTCCGTCGAGTTCCGGCCGGCCGGCCCCTCCGGCGCAGCCCGCGAAAGGCCATCTCAAAAGACCGCCGAGGCGTTGCGGGAATACTCCGCCGGCTTACTGGCTCTTTGCGCGCTACGGAGATGCGCGGCAGGCTTCCCCAGCGGCCATCGGGATCAGCTTCGTGGTAGTCGTGGGATTTTTTTCCTTCATTGCGCTATTTTCTGCCGACCCGGAGACGCTGGTGCCGCTCTATGCAGAGGGGATGGGAGCAGCACGGTTCGTCCAAATGCTGGCGATGGCAAAGATTGCGCCACAGAGCTTCGCCGAGATCACCCGGCAGGGGGCGTTGGAGATCCTGCAGACAACTCCCGTCACCCTCGAGGAAATCGTTCGTGCGGCTTTTCATTTCCTGACCGTCCACTTCCGGCGCGGCGTGTTGCCGATGTTAGGCCTGGATTTGGTGATGCTGGCAGCCCTCGCCCTGAAGACGCGAAACGGTGACGGGTCCGTTTTGCGCCTGGCCGGCTGGCTGGTGGCCCAGAACAGCGTGTTTCTCTCGGGCCTGTGCGCCATGGCGGTAACCGGCGTTTGGCTGGGCCTTAAGCAACGGAGTCTCACCCAGGCCTCTTTAAGCCTGGCCTTCTGCTTCCTGCTGGTGCCGGCGTTGCTGTACCTCTTCTGGCCACGCCATCCGTGGCTTGTGTCGCTGTTCCTGGTGAGCGCCTGCTGGATCATCGCCGTCCTGCTGCGCCGCAGATTGAATCGTGTGATTCAGGGCGGCGACGGCCTGCAACGGCTGCTGCGCCGGAGAGAGTAGTTCAAAGTTCAACATCGTTGGCATCGGCTGATGGCCACTGAATCAGCATATTGGTCCCGGCTCAAGTGCCGAAAGCGGAGGCAGGTTCCGGACGGCCTCAAGCTTAACTACTGCGCGCTCCGCGGCTCGCCCTGCGAGCGGATGACTTCTGTGCCATCGCTCAAGACGTACTTTACCATGGTAAACTGCAACACCTCGCCCATCACCTCTTCCTCGTAGGTGCTCAGCGTTTGGCCCTGGTGCGCCGCCATTAGCTGGTGCAGCTCTTTCCAGTCCGCCTCGGTCAAACTGATCTTCGGACCTTGGGGTTCGCCCTCCGACCATACCACCCGGGTGCCGTCCGACAGGGTGACGGAATACTTCGTGAAATTGAAGGTCTTTCCATACCTCTGGCCTTGCTCACTGCCCAGCAACTCGCGCTGCTTCAGCACTGCCCCCAGCCGCGCCACCTCCAGGGATTGCTCGGCTGTCAGGACTTTGGCCGCGGCCGGCAACTCGGGGTCGCCTTCCCCGATGGTTTCCTCGCGGCCATCGCTAAGGGTATAGCGGCAAAAGAGAGTGCGTTGGACCACCTGGCCCTTGAATTCCGTCTCCCTGATCCCGGTGATCTCCCTCTGACCTCTTTGCCGCAGCGCGGCGATTTCCTCCTGCACGCGCTCCCTTTGGGCCGGTGACGGATCCGCAGCCGGACCAGGTGCCCCCTCACTGATGATTTCCTTGCGGCCGTCCGCGCGGACATATTTAAAAGTGTATACCCTGGGCTGGACCTTGCCGTTCACGGCAGTGTCGGTCACGCTCAGAAGCTCCCGGGCATTTCGCTGCCGCAGCGCGTCAATCTCCTCGAGGTCCTTCCGCTGTTGCTCAATGCCAGCAGCATCCAGCTCCTTGCCGGAATCGGGCCTGATACCTGTCATGCTCATGATGGATATACGGTGCGCCGCGCCGTTTGCGTTGGTTCCCCCGTATGTCGTCGCCGGCTCGGTGGTGGTAAAGATGTAGGCGCCGTCCCTGGCCTTGCCCTCAAAATGATACCGACGCACCTGCAGACCCAGCTCCGTGGCTGCGGCTGCCAGGCCAAGCAGGCCCAGTAAAAGCGCGGCTGTTTTCCACCGTGCGCGAATACGCGCGCCGCCGCGCCCGGCTTCGATTCGGGACAATAGCTGGGCGCGCAGTTGCTGCCGATGCTCTTCGGACTCGTAATCCGGCGGCACAGCGCCTTTGAGGAACGTCTCAATTTGTTCGTGATGATCGCTCATGGTCTTACTCCGTTTCTATTTGCTCAGGTCAGCGACACGCCAGCCCGCATGAGCGCCTCCTTCAATTGGGCCAGGCCCCGGTGGAGTTGCGATTTAATTGTGCCTTCACGTTGGTTCGTGATTTCGCAAATCTCGGAAAGTGATTTGCCCTCGAAATAGCGCAGCACAATGACTGTGCGGTATTTTTGTCCCAGCTCACCCAATCGCCGGTGCAGGAGCCGGTAATCATCGTGTGCCGCTGCCGCAGTTTCCGCTGTGGGTTCCGCGCCGGGATATTCGGTGTCGACCGGGCCGGCGTGGACGGCCAGCAGCCGCTTTTGCCGGCGGTAATGCATCCGCACTTCGTTGCTGGCGATACGATACAACCACGCGCGAAATGGAATGCGCCGCCATCGAAACAATCCCAAATGCCGGAACGCGGAGAAAAACACGTTCGAAGTCAGATCCTCCGCAACCGCGTGGTCGAGCGTGCTGTGATAGACATACCGGAAAATCTCCTGATAGTACTTGTCGAACAAACGTCCCGCGGCGTCCCGGTCAGTCTGTGCAGCCAATACGAGAGCACGCTCCTCCTCGGCCACCTCAGTAGCGGCATCGACACTCATTATGTAAGCGTCATTGAGCATTGCACCCTGTACAATGCTCGCACCGCTGAAAGGTTGCATCGACGCTTGCCGTGTTTGCAAGAATTCTCTTCCTATTGGCCCGCTCGATTCTGTTTCCGAGAATGCTTGACATAACTCCCTTGATCGTCGACCATCGCCCTGACGTGCTCAAGATGAAGACCCCGAGGTTCGGCATCCAATCAGGTTTGTTCCTGTGTTTCGTCCTCGCTCTGACTTGCACCGACGGGATTCGAGCCCAGACCCTCACGCTTGAGCAGGCGCTCGATACCACCAACGTGGCTTGGACGACCGGCGGGAATGCCGCCTGGTTCGGCGAGACCACGAATAGCTATGACGGAAACGGGGCGGCGTGCAGTGTCCTGACCGGCCCGGGACAAACCAGTTGGCTGCAAACCACGGTCGTGGGTCCTGCCACATTGAGCTTCTGGAGCGAAGTCCCCGTGCAGGTGAGTTTTCCCCCTCAGCTCCCGTCGGCATTCCTAAGTTTCGCAGTCAATCCCGTGCAGGGACCCGGAGGTCCCAGCGGTCCCGCCGGTTGGTCGAGTAGCTGGTTTCAGACGCTCTATGATCTGCCGCAGGGAACCAATGTCCTGCGCTGGTCTTTCTACAGCACCTCATTCGCGACCAACAGTGTGATGGCCGCATTCATGGATCAGGTAACAATCGGCCCACCGCGGCCTTTGCAGATCTCCTACGGGCCATCAGATGTGACGGTGTATGATCGCCAGGCGGCCAGTCTGCATGTGAACGCCATCGGCACGCCGCCCATAACCTATCAGTGGCTCCTGAACAGCAACTCTATCCCGGGCGCAACCAATGCCACCTTGTTCATCCAAACGGTTAGCACCAACGACGCGGGCGTTTACTCAGTTCTCCTTAGCAACCCCCAGGGCTTCCTGCTGAGCACCAATGCGACACTGACGGTGCTGCCGCCGTCGCCGCCGATCATTCCCTACCCGCCGGCCGACTTGACGGTTTATTCGGGCCAGACCGCGCAGTGGTCGGTTTGGGTCGACGGTTCGCCTCCGTTCGTGTATCAGTGGCTCAAGGATGGCACCAATTTAGCGGGCGCTACATCGGCCACGCTGACCATCACCAACGCGCAAGCGAGCGACGCTGGCAACTACAGCCTCCAGGTCACCAATACTGAAGGCAGCCTGCTCTCCACCAACGCGCTGCTCACTGTGTTGCAGAGCTCCGCGCCGATCATCACCGGTCAACCTTGCTCGCTGAATGTCGCTGCCGGAGCGTCGCCGGTCCTGGCCATCCAGGCGAGCGGCGCGCCCACCCTGCAATACCAGTGGCTGCGGAACGGCACCAATCTCGCCGGCGCTACACGAAGCAGCCTCAGCTTCAGTAATATCATCCCGGCAGATGCGGGCGTTTACTCGGCCAAGGTTGCAAACTTCCTCGGGTCCGCGCAGAGCCAAAGTGCGCTCGTGCGCGTCTTGCCACCGTTGTCGGCGCTCGGTTACTGGTTTCAAGACGTCAATGGCCTCGCTGTGACGAACGGCCTGGCGTATCTCGCGCAGGGAAACGACGGCCTGGGCGTGCTCGACGTGACCGACCCCGCCAACCCGGTTATGATCGGAGGTTACCATACCGCCGGACAGGCGCTGACGGTTCGCCTCGCAGGCAACCTGGCATTTGTCGCCGAGGGCTTCAGCGGTCTGGAGATTCTCAGCATAACCAACCCGGCACACCCAGTGCGGCTTGGGGCTTACACCACTAACTCGGCCCAGGACCTGTGCGTCGTGGGCGGGTTGGCTTATATTGCCGCTGGGAACGGCGGCTTACAGGTGGTGGACGTGAGCAACCCGGCGCAGCCGCTGCCATTGGGCGGCCTGGTGACAAACATGAGCGCAGTGAGTGTCCGCGTTGTCGGCAACCTTGCTTACGTCGCCTGCCCCACAGTGATTTCACAGTTCGGCCATCCGATGACCGCGGGCTTGCAGATTATTGATGTCAGCGACCCATCACAGCCGGCTCTGCTCTCGACCACTTCGTCCGACGCCAACGCGGTGGCATTGGTTGGGAATCTCGCCCTGACCGCCGGACTGAACTCGGGCTTGCAATTGTTTGATGTCAGCCATCCGGCAGCGCCTTTCTCGCTCGGCTCATTTGCTCCGCCGCCGCCTCCACCGCCACCGTTCTTGCTCCTTGGCCAAGCCGCATCGGATGTGCAGGCGGCGAGTAACCTCGCGTATGTCACCTTCGGCAGCAATGGGCTGTGGGTCGTGGACGTGAGCAATCCGTCCGCCGCGGTCGACGTGGGCCGCTTCACTACCATCGCGTCCGCGCAAAAAGTCGTGCTTTCCGGCAACACGGCTTACGTCGCCCTGGGCAACGGCGGCCTGCAGATTATCGCCTTGCCCGCCAACCTGGGCGTTCAGCCTTTCCCCGCGCTGACCCTTTCGCAGGCGAACGGGCTACGACTGACACTCACCGGACCGGCCGGCGCCCAGGCCGCGCTTGAATACACCGACAGCCTTATAGCCGCTTCGTGGCAGCCAGTCCAAACCGTCACTCTCACCAACGCTCCGCTCGTTCTCGACGTGTCCTCCAGCCCCGGAGTGACCCAACGCTTCTTCCGCGCCCGTCTCCTCTGGCCCTAACGGCTGCAGGTCATCGGTTTGGCGCATCCGCAGCCAAAACAACCCGGGCCGAGGCCGCCGGGCGAGCCACTGCCTCTTCCAACCGGGCGAAGCGCGCCTCCCAGGCTGCGGCCATTTGATCCTGCCGGCTTTTCAGGTCGGCCACTTGTTGTTCCAGCGTCGCGATTCGCGCGTCCCGCGCCCGCAATTGTTCCTGTTGTTCTTTGATGCCTTCGACGAGCACCGGGATGACGCGGCTATAAGCCACCGAATGCACGCCCGAGGTATCGACGCTGACGGCTTCCGGCAGCACGGCCTTGACCTCCTGCGCGATAAAACCGATCTGCCTGCGGTGCTCGAAATTGAGCGAAGGAAATTCCTTTTGACGCCAATCATAACGAACGCCCCGCAGTTGTTGGATTAGCTCCAGCGCGTGACGGATCTCGACTATATTGATCTTGTACCGAGCGTCCGAAATATCATTGTACGGACCCACCCCAGCGACGCTGCCATTGACTTGAAGTTTGTACCCGGGGTAACCGCTGCCGGTGCCAATGCCGACGTTGCCGGTCAGGGTATCAAACGTGAGGCCCCAGCCGGAACCGCCGCGTGGGTCGTTGCCATAAAACCCGATCCGGGTCGCGTCCAGAACCCCCAAAAACGCGATATCCGCCACGCCACCCGAGCCGAAACCATTGGCCGTATTAAACCAAATGCCCGCGCTTCCGCCGCCGTCCCGCACTCGCGTGCGGCCGGCGATATCCAGCAGGTACCCGGGAGAGGTCGTGCCTATGCCGACGTAGCCGCTGTCGGCCACTGTCAGTCGGGGTAGGTTTATCAGCGTCGAGCTATTGTTGTAGACCTGATAGATCTCAAAACCGGCCGACGGGGAAGTCAACCGCCAACGGTGCGCATTGTTCAAATGGAAAGCCACATCATGCCCGTTCAGGACCACCACGTCACTGTTCACATCCAGTCCGTAGCTCGGTACTGTGCCGACGCCCACCAGTCCGCTGAAGTCCGCGCTGCCGGCGACCGACAAAGCGTCGGAGGGCGAAGCGGTTCCGATCCCTACGCCATTGGCAGCGCGAATGAGGAATTGGTTAGTCCCGGTCGAAGCGAAGGCAGCATCGGTCGTGTCCGCCCAGACAAATGACCCTGCATGAGCCGCGCTTGCCCGGCGTCCAGCCGCGAAGCTGAAATCGCCCAGCGCCTGGTTGTATTCACCGCCTGGCACGGTGGCGGCCACCCCGCCCGCCGTGTTGAATGCACCCCCGTTGACTGTCGCGTAGAGATTGGTGGCGGCGTTGCCCGTTCCGCCGCCCGCCGTGGCGTAATTGCCGGCCGCCGCGTTGCCCGCGCCGCCGCTCACCGTCGCGTTCTGGCCGCTGCTGACATTGCCGCTGCCGCCCCCGACTACCGCTCGAACGCCGCTGCTGAGATTGCCGTAGCCCCCACCAACCGTCGAACTGTCGCCGCCGGCTATATTCTCGAAGCCGCCGGCCACGGTCGTGTAGTTATTGCTGGCGACGTTCAGGTAGCCGCCGGCAATCGTCGCCGAAAACGTCAGCGCCTGGTTGAACTGGCCTCCACCCACAGTGGAGTCCCACGCGCCGGCAACGTTGTTGTTCCCTCCGCCGACCGTTGCGTACAGGTTGGTGGCCGCGTTTCCCGCCCCGCCGGCGACCGTCGCTGCGCCGCCGCTGATAGTGTTGTAAACGCTGGCCGCCGTGTTGAAAGCGAAACTGGCATAAGGCGCCGAGGTCAACGGCTGGCGAGGGCTGAGCGTAACGAAGCTGCCGCTGCCATTGGTTGCCGCGCCGACCTCCAGCCACCGCGCCGCCCCGGTGAACACGCCCGGCCCAAAGTCGAGCATCACCGTGAACAGACCGTTCGTAACCGGCACCGCCGAATTTGTCAACGGACCGGCAACGACGTTGCCAGGGCTGTTCGTCGAATCAAAAAGCCTAAAACGCAAGTCGTACCGCCCATTCGCGGGCACACCGCCGGTATCGAGCCGGCCCTGGTAAGTGAAAGTGGTGCCTTGGGCCAAAGCTGAAGCAACCCCACAACCGCAACCGCACAGTAGAAGAAAAACTCTCATGTTCATAGCTCACAACGTTCCGGGCCTCCGCACTGCGTCGCTCGCCGCGCGCGACGTCCCGGAATCGCTTACAGGTTACGCTAATCCTGAAAAGAAGACAAAAGCATTACCGCGGGGGGAATCGCAGTCGCAGGTCAATAAGGGCGGGCAGGGACGGCTCGCGAGCCGTTCCTACCATCTGGGGGATTTATGAGATGAATTCTAAAGCACGCACTGCCTACTTCGCTTGCGCAACGGAATAACCCTTCCACACATATTCTAAGGCTTGAGGAAGTGTCTGGGCGATGACTCTGCGGTCGGTATGTCCCGCCCCTTTGGCATAGATGAACTGGTAGTGATAGCCTTTCGCTTTGAGGACTTTCGCCATGCGGATATTGGCGATGACCCAGTTGTGGAAATCGGAAGAGGCGCTCGCCGCGCCGTTGTCGTGTTCGCCCACCTCCAGCCAAACGCGGAGCGGCTTGGCCGGGCCGTTCGGGATAAGGTTCTCGTGATATTCCCACGCGCCGTGCGGATAATCGTCGCTGTTTTGGTTCACGAAAGTGCCGGAGTAGGCGACCACCCGGTGATAAAGCTCGGGATGAAACCACGCCAGCGTGAACGCCGGGGTCACGTATTTGGGGTCAGAACAACTTATTTCAACAATCCGGATTGGATCACGGCTAAAAACAAGCTGGTCTGATCCCCGATTTCAGCCGCAGGCTTTATAGCAAATTAAACAAACCTGTAACCGCGCGCGCGCAAACGATCCCCTCTCCTTCTATGGAGGAGAGGGGTTAGGGAGAGGAGGTCCTGCTTGTTCTGCGGCTACAAAATTATTTAAACCGATCTAGCGCGTGGGTTCTCCCTAATTCCGTTCATTGCCGTTGACCACTGTGAACGTCCGTTCGCCGGTATTGTAGGCAACGATGGAGCGGAACGGTTCGTTGCCTGCTGGCCAAAGAACTTTAAGGCCCAGAATTGCGATTTGAGCAACACCGACCAACTCGTTCCGGGAATCGACAACCACCGGCAGCCGTGACAAAATCGCCTTATGTCTGATTGGAAACGCCGGCTCGCTCACATCCCCGAGGGAGCCGCGGCCCTGTTCTTCATCCAAATCTTCGCCACGCTTGGATTTGCCGTTCTTTATTCGACGCTCGTCCTGTACGCGACGCGCCACCTGCATTTCGCAGCGAAAGAAGCCTCGGCGATCATGGGCGTGTTCGGGGCATTCAACTATGGACTGCACTTGTTCGGCGGGTATCTGGGCGGGAGGTTCCTGTCTAACCGCAATCTATTCGTCGGCGGAATGGTGCTGCAGGTGCTGGGTTGCGGCACGATCGCACTCGGATCGATGGCGTCGATGTACTGGGGCCTGGCGTTCTTCCTCACCGGCTCGGGCTTGAATGTCACGTGCATCAACATGATGCTCACCCAGCGCTTCACCCCCGAAGACGAGCGCCGCGAGAGCGCGTTCCTCTGGAACTACGCCGGCATGAACATCGGTTTCTTCATCGGCTTTGCGGTCGCCGGCCACTTTCAGGAGACTGAAGCCTATTCTCCACTCTTTGTCTTCGCGACGGTCGGGAACTTCATGGCCATCGTGCTGGCGCTTTTCAACTGGAAAGTCCTCGCCGATCGCAAAACACCACTGCTGCAGGCCACCGGCGCTCAGTTTCGGGCGCGCTTTGGCATTGGAGTCGCAATTCTACTTGGCGTTCCGCTGGTCGTTTGTTTGATGCTGCAGCACACCGGACCAACCGGCATCATACTCAAAGCCGCGAGCGGCGCCGTCGGGGCTGCGCTCGTCTATCTGACCATAAAGCATCCACTGGTGAGTGAGCGAAAGAGGATGTGGGCGTATCTCATCCTGACCTTAGGCTCGCTCGTTTTTTGGTCGTTGTACCAGATGGCGCCAAACGGGCTGCAGCTCTTCGCGGTGAACAACGTGCGCCTGCGCGTGTGGGGCATCGTCGTTGCGCCGCAGTGGGTGCAGAACATCAACACCGTGGTGATCGTCGTGGGCGGACCACTGCTGGCAGCGCTCTTTACGCGTCTCCGCGCGCGCGGTTGGAGGATCGACATTCCGCAACAGTTCGCCGCTTCGCTCATCCTGATGGCGCTCGGTTTTCTGGCGCTCCCGGTGGGGATCGCTTTCGCCGATGCGACCGGGCGCTCGCCATTTTTTTGGCTGTTCGCGAGCTACGTGCTCCAGTCGATAGGTGAGCTGCTCATTTCGCCGATCGGCTACGCAATGATCGGCAAGCTCGCGCCCAGCAAGTACCAGGGCATCATGATGGGCACCTGGATGCTGGTCAGCGGCCTGGCTTCCCTCTTCGCGGGAGACTTCTCCGGCATGGTGCCGGAGCCGACGGGCACTACCGCGGTTGCGACCAACCCCGACTACTCGAGGTTGTTCTCGCGACTCGGCTGGGGCAGCTTTGTCGCCGGCGTGGCGCTGATCGCGCTCATTCCGCTGCTCCGAAGACTCATCCAGGACTCAACGACGCGGACTCAAGCGGCCGCCCAGGAGACCAGCACGAGCCTCAGTTAGTGACGAAGGTCTCCTGTGGCGGGGCCATGCCAACGTTTACGCGTGCGGATTTTCCATAACCTGTTAGATAGACCGGTGTCTCGAATAATCAGTGGTTGGAGCCCGAGCAATGAAAAGGCGCTTCACGAAAACCATCGTGGCGATGGCTGGAATCCTCTGCCTTTTGGTTGTGGCAGGGGCGATTTTCTGGCGGCACACTTTTCGCCGTTACACCCCCAAAGAAGTCCTGAGCGATGTCCGTGCCGGCTTAGCGGCCCGGCACGTTCGTGACCCGAATCAACGCATCGAAGTGTTCCTTGAGGCTCGCTACGGCCCGTTGACTGAGGCGACCAACCGGGAACGGGCATTCCTCGATTTTTTCGATGTGAATCACATTAAAGGCCTGAATTTCATTGTGTCTCATACCCCGGCACCGCAGAAAGCCGCTAACACCCAGGCGATGGCGGATTGGATCGCGCACTATCGCCAGACGATGTCGGCGCAGGAAAAAGACGACTTGCATGCGCGCCTGGATTCCGATGCGGGCAGAGCGATGCTGCGGCAGGCAACGGCGCAGTACCAGTCACAGGATGTTTATTACCGCGGCGCGCAGCAAGCGGTGATCAGGGAACTGATGACCACGCTGGCGGCGCTGCGCGGCCATCACCCATGAATCGATCCACCGATGGTGAGGACGCCGTCGCTCGCGTCCCACAATTCCGGGCATGTAGGGGACGACATGAGGAGTCCTTCTGCAAAAAGGCTCCTCCCGCGCGGACTCCTCACGTCGTCCCCTACAAACGCGTCCCTACCGACGCGTGGGCGAGGGCATCCGTACTACTGAGGGGAGGTTTTACTCTCATTGAGCTGCTGGTGGTCATGGCTATTATTGCGCTGCTGGCCGGCTTGTTGCTGCCCTCACTCTCGGGCGCCAAGCGCCGCGCCCAATCTGCTGCCTGCGTTAGTAACCTGCATCAGCTCGGCCTGGCCCTGAACCTTTATGTTGGAGACAATGATAACCACCTGCCCGTCTGCGCCTGGCCTTTGCCGAGCCTGGGCACCAACCAGCCGCCGTTGCCTTCGATTACCAACGCGCTCATGCCGTACGTGAAGTCGCGCGAAGTCTTCCGATGCCCGGCCGATAGTTCCATTTTCCCGGGGGAACATACCAGCTACGAGTGGAACGGCTGGCTGAACGGGGCCTCTTATGACCACTCCGAGGATTGGTCGGACCTGACCAAGACTCTGGTGGATGAATTTTTTGGCGGCCGGTTCAATACGCCGCTGATCGGTGATGCGGCGCCGTTCCATCCGGCGGAAGGGATTTGGTCGGGCAAGAACGCCTTTTATTTCGATGGTCGGGTGCAGAAAACCAAGATGCATACCGCCCTGCAACAAACTCAGGTATCGGATTTTCCACGGCCTGCCCACCAAATCTCTGAATCGGTCTTTGAAGAGGAATCCCAGACGGTCCTCGGCCGGCTTTGTATCCAGCTATTGGCCGAGGAATCAGCGGTTAACATTTGCTGCTTGTAAAAGCATGAAATCTGAATATATGAATAAAATTTGCTGATACCTCTCAAGTCCGTATCGCGCTCCTGGGCCTGGAGATTATATGCGGGGCTTTATGGCAAATGAATTAACACCGGCAAGGCACCGGCACAGCATCCGGCGCGCGTTCACTTTAATTGAGCTTTTGGTCGTGATCGCGATCATCGCGATCCTGGCCGCCATGCTTTTGCCTGCGTTGAATAAGGCCAAGCAAAAGGCCTCGATGGCCGTCTGCCTCAACAACCACAAACAATTGGCGCTGTCCTGGACTATGTATGCCGAGGACAACCAGGAGATCGTCGTCAATATGAACAACTTTGATAACGCCAACATTGCCGGCCTGACCCAGCACCCGTGGCGGTATCAGCCAACAACACCCTATTATTCCACGACCTTGCCGGTCGTGCCGCCGGCAAACGGGATGGACCCACAAAGCTACGCCATCCTGATGATGCAGGAATGCGTCAGGCAGGGCGCTTTTGGTCCTTACCTGAAAAGCGCCAATGCCATTCATTGTCCGGGAGATCTGCGATACAAACGGCCGGTCGGCAGCGGCTTTGCGTATGGCAGCGTCGCCGGAGTGACCGGGCTGAATGGCCAGACCTGGGCTAACCATCCCACCCAATCCGAATTCATCACGAAACGAACGCAATTGCTTCACCTCAGCATGAAGCTCCTGTTTGTGGAAGAAAATGACCCACGGGGTGAGAACTGGGGGACCTGGGTTATGGGCGTGAACGGCAGCTCTGCCAACAACTGGCTAGGCACCACGTTCGTAGATTCCCCAGCGGTGTTTCATGTAACCTCCAGCACCTTCAGTTGGGCCGACGGTCACGCCTCGGCGCGGCGCTGGCTTGATGGGGCGACCGTTGCCTATGCGGGGAGCATGGATCCGAGTAAATACAGCAACATTCCCAGTGCAGCGGCCACGCCGCGCGATGTCAGCTTCATGATCAGCGCCTACCCGTTTCTCGGCAACGAATAGAATCCTGATGGCACGAGCCACTGAATTGGAAATGAAAAGGGGCTAGCGAGAGATCCATACACTCCAGCATGTCGCGCCCGACCTTACGGTGATAGGGTTGTGACCTGCTACCCGTGGCGCGTTGGGGTTGGTTCCTCGACGGCACCGATTGAAAGCCGCATCAAGCGGGCTTATTCGGCTTACCAGCGGCTGGCTTCTTTTGGCCCAGGGCGGCGAGGGTGCCGGTGATGACGCCCACGGCAAAGAAGCCAAAATACATCAGGGCGGCGGGTTGCCGGACTTCCTCCCGCAACACCGGCGGGAGTTGGAAGTCGACCATTCCACGGTTATCGACCCCCATCAAGACAAGGAATAGCAGGACCCCCATGAAAAACACCGTCTTTACTACTTGCATCGCACTCATAATTCACTACATGTGCCGCCAGTTGGCTGGCAACACACCCCTTGGTAATAGCAGCTTGCTTGCCGAATAATGCACGACGAAATGACGGCAAAAAGCCCCCACTTGTGTCAAAAGTAAGGACACTCGCCCCGGGTCAATCACCGCAGTCCACCCACCTGATAAGTCAAACTACGGCGCAGGCGAGCCTGGGTGTTGTTTCTGGCGATCCCATTCTTTGCGGAAGGCATCTCTGCGCTCTGAAACGTAAGCCTGGTAACCGGCTGGATCGATGAACGGATTGGGCTGCCGGGCTTTCATTTGTTCGTATTTGCGCTTCAAACCAAAATAGGAGCCGTGCGCCCCGAGGAAAAGATCGACAGGCAAGCTCTCCAGCACTGCAAAGGTTTTTTCATAGTCTTCCGCGATTTGCGGGTAGTTTGTGTTGCCGACGAGAATGTAGCCAGGATTCACATTGGGGCTACCGATTATGACTGCATTCAGTTTTCGCCCACCCTCATCCACTTGCATTGTCCAGGTTGTGCATCCGGGCGTATGACCAGCCGTCAGCAGGGCGGTCAGCTTCGCTTCGCCCAGCTCGACAATATCTTTGTCATGCAGCAGACGATGCACTTTGGCTCCAGGGTGGTCGCGTGCCGTGCTCTGCACCCATGCGGCATCGGGTTCCATAACCATAACGCGAGCGCCTGTTTCCCTCTGGATCTGGCCCACGGCGGCGGCGTGGTCGTCATGGGCGTGGCTGATCAGAATGATTTTGGTGTCGCGATATTCGAACCCAAGCTGACGAATGCTGTTGCGAATCAGCGGGACATCTTGCGGGAAATCCGAGTTGATCAGGATGTTTCCTTCGGAGGTCTTGATGAGATAAACGGCGAGATCAGCAGTGCCGACGTAATAAAGGTTGCCGGCGATCTTGAACCCCGGGAATTCGCGATGCCAGTCGGCATTTTGAGCAGAGGCGAACGGACTGGAAAGAGCGAGCAGTATAGGCGCCAGGCGCAGCAGCGTTTTCATTCTTAGGTTTGGTTGGTGCTTTCAGTCCGCCGTGACCAGACTTTTCCACCAGGTCGGGTTGGGTTGCCAGTTGGGTTTAAGGAACTTGGCGTGGTTTTTCTCGAGCTGGGACTTAAGCGCCACGGCCTCGTGGCGGTGTTCTTCAACCCACGCCGGCTGATACTCGGGGTTCGGCTGCGGTAACTTGGCCTCCGTCTCTTTGAGCCAGGCCTGCAACTCGGCCCACAGTTGCCCGGTCTGCTGGCTTTCGCGGGCAGCCAAATCGTGCTGCTCGCCGATGTCGGTGGCCAGATCGTACAGCTCGTTGTGGTTGTCCTCCCAATAGTGAATCAACTTCCAATCGCCCTTGCGGATGACCGAGGATGGGTCGCCACCCTGGTTGCCATAGTGCGGGTAGTGCCAGAAGAGCGGTCGCGAGGCGATATGATCGCCTTTAAGCAGCGGCACCAGGCTGACCCCATCCACATGCTGCTGCGGCCTTAAGGGCAAGCCGGCCAGTTGCAAAAGTGTGGGATAGAAATCCGTGCCTATGACCGGCGTGTCGCAAGTACTGTTTGGCTTCGTGACTCCCGGCGCACGAATGTAGAACGGCACCCGGAAACCGCCTTCCCATTGCCGGCCTTTGCCGCCACGGTACGGCAACTGCGAAGAGCTATAGGCGTCGCCCGAAACCACACCGCCGTTGTCGCTGGTGAAAATGACGATGGTGTTGTCCGCCAGACCCAATTCCTCCAGGTGCTTTAAGACACGGCCAACCGCAGTGTCCATTTCCTCGATGAGCCCGGCATAAATCGGGTTATCCTGCACTACCCGCACGGGGAGCCGGCCATCCAATTTGAAACGCTCATCCGGCGCGGGCCGCTGCGCGGCTTTGTCGCGGTATTTCTGCCACAGAGGTTTGGTGGTTTGAATCGGCGCATGCACCGCGTAGAAGGCAAGGTAGGCCAGAAACGGCTGGTCCTTGTGCTGTTCGATGAAGGCAACGGTTTCATTGGCCAGGCGCAGAGTCAGCGACTCGCCGCGCGGGCCGCTGGGCAGCCTGGGATTATTCCACGGCGCGTAGTAGCCGTCGTTGGGACTGCCGGCGTCCCAGCCGCCTTTGTTGATGTCAAAACCGCGATCCTCCGGCCAGGCCCCTTTGCTGCCCAAATGCCATTTGCCGGCAAAGAATGTTACGTAGCCGCCTGCTTTGAGCGCCTCGGCCAGGTTGGTGTCGGCGGCGGGCAGGTTGCGCACATAATCAGGCACCAACAATTGGGTGTGGCGATGCCGCGCAAAGTCTTCGCCGACCTCCGCTCCAAGAAAGTCGGTAATGCCGTGGCGGGCAGGGTACTTACCCAGCAGGATGCTAGCGCGCGAGGGACTGCAGACCTGGCAGGTGGCGTAGCCCTTCGTAAAGCGCATGCCACTGCGAGCCAGCGCGTCAATGTGCGGCGTCTCGTAAAAAGTGCTGCCCTCGATTCCGACATCCTTGATGCCGTAATCGTCCACCAGGATGAAAAGAATGTTGGGTTTGCGAGCGGGTGTGGCCGCTGGAGCGGGCGCCAGGCATGCGGCGAAGAGCCAGGACAAAACAAAAGACCGGACCATGGCGGATGAGCGCAACATCGAGAGGCCTGAACAATTTAGTTTAACCACAGATTCACACAGATAAACCCAGATGAAAAGGGAACAGAGCGAGATTGCTAAACGTTGTATTAGAGGTGCGTTGCTCCTGAGAGCGGTTTACAACACAATACGCCGCCATGAATACCAGGCTGACCGGATTGATTGCCGCGCCGTTTACGGCACTCAACCCTGACGGCACTTTGAATCTGCCGATGATTGAGCGGCAGGCCAGGTCGCTCGAGGCAAACAATGTTCGCGGCGCTTTCGTTTGCGGCACAACCGGCGAGGGCATGTCACTTTCGACCGAAGAACGTTTACTGGTGGCCGAGAAATGGATTTCCTGCGCCCCCTCATCTTTGAAGGTGATCGTTCATGTCGGTCACGCCTCAGCAATGGAAAGCCGGAAGCTCGCGGCACACGCCGCACGGATTGGCGCTTTCGCTTTTGCCACGATCGCACCGACGTTTTTCCGGGTGACCAATCTGGAGCAGTTGGTGGATTTCTGCGCGCAAGTGGCCCAAGCCGCGCCGGGCCTGCCTTTTTATTATTATCACATGCCGGCGATGACTGGGGCGGATTTGTCGATGCATGATTTCCTCCAGCGCGCCGGCGAGCGCATCCCTAATCTGGCGGGCATCAAATTCACTCACGAAAACCTGATGGATTACCGGCGCTGCCTCAACATCGCTGACGGCCGTTTCGATATCCTGTTCGGCCGCGATGAGATTCTGCTGGCGGCTTTGGCGATGGGCGCGGCTGGCGCGGTCGGGAGCACTTATAACTTTGCCGCACCGATCTACTGCTCCCTGATAGAGGCGTTCCGCCGGGGTGATCTCGATAAAGCGCGGCATTATCAATCTCTGGCTATTGGCATCATCGCGGTCATGAGCCGGTTTGGGGGATTGGCTGCAGGAAAAGCGATGATGAAAATGATCGGCCTGGATTGTGGGCCGGTCCGCGCACCACTCCAAAATCTATCGGCGGAGGCGCTCTCAGCATTGTCTCGGGAGTTGGCAACCGTCGGTTTCCCGCCAGAGACGTCCGAAGCGAAGTAAGCTTCGGGAGCCTGAGCCAATGATGAACAGCCGGATTGCTTCGAGGTCGCTGACGGCTGCGTTGGTCCGGAGCACTCTAGTCTCAACCATAGCGATGTGTGCTCCGCAAGTGATATGGCACGATCAGGCTGTGATTGGGAACGGCGAAATCCGACCCGGTTATGGCACGCCGGAAATCTGGCAACTCAAACTGCACTAGGAAGCGATGGAACCGACGGCTACCACACCCAACTCTTCAGTCGCCTCGAATTTCCGTGCCCACTGGTATCCCTGGTTCGTAGTGGCGGTGCTGTTTCCTGTGGCGCTGCTGAATTACCTGGATCGGATGATGGTGGCCACGATGCGCAGCTCGATTCGCGCCGATATTCCCACCATCGCCAACGACCAGGATTTTGGATTGTTGATGGCAATGTTCATGTGGGTTTACGCCGTTCTAAGTCCGGTGGGCGGTTATCTCGCCGACCGCTTTAACCGGCGGTGGATGGTGATTATGAGCCTGTTTATCTGGTCGGCCATGACCTGGCTGAGCGGTTGCGTGCACACGTTTCAGCAGTTGGCCTGGGCACGAGCGTTGATGGGGATGAGTGAGGCGTTTTATATTCCTGCGGCGCTGGCGCTGATTGCGGACTATCACGCGGGCCGCACGCGGTCGCGAGCGGTCGGCATTCACACCAGCGGCATTTACGCCGGCCAGGCGCTCGGCGGCGTTGGGGGTTACATTGCGGATACCAGTTCCTGGCGCAATGGCTTTTATTGGTTCGGCGCGGTGGGTGTCCTTTACGCCGTTTTTCTTCTGTTGGTTCTCAAGGACCGCGGCAACAGGAGGCAGGAACGCGCTTCGCGGAGGCAACGGGTCAGTATTGGGCAAGCAATGCGCGCTCTGTTCGGGGTCGGCGCTTTTTTGATTCTCACAGCTTACTTCACTTTGCCGGCTGTTTCCGGGTGGGCGGTGAAAAACTGGCTGCCGACTTTTCTGGGCACGGCGTTCCACCTCACGCAAGGCCCGGCGGGAATGTCCGCGACGGGCTATGTGACCGTGGCTTCTTTTGCTGGCGCATTGCTGGGCGGGGCGCTGGCTGACCGTGCCGCGCGAAGCAGCCGTCGCGGCAGAATTTACGTTAGCGCGATAGGCACGGGACTTTGTGTGCCGGCGCTGTTAATCCTGGGAAATGCTGGCTCGTTGCCGGTGGCCATTGCGGGCATGGTGCTGTTCGGCTTGGGTTTTGGTGTTTTTGATGCAAACAATATGCCGATTCTTTGTCAAATCGTGCGGCCGGAATTTCGGGCCACAGGCTACGGCATCATGAACCTGGTCAGCATCAGCGCGGGCGCGGTCTTCACGGTGATCATGGGCGCCATGCGCGACCGCGGCATCTCTTTGGGCCTGGCGTTCAGTATTTCCGCCGGGGTCGCCTTCATCGGCGGCGTGCTGATTCTGCTCGTGCGCCCGTGTCCGGAGGAAACCTTGGCAAATATTTAGCATCCAACATCCGGCCTGCGCTTCAGCCCTGTGCAGGCACGTGGCCCGTGAGCATGAGTATGCCCCAGCCGATCAGGATTGCCCCGGCCATTTGGCCCAGCCGCCAGGCCGGCGGCGCGACTTTTTCCGCTAGCACGAAGAGCGTGAGCAATCCGATCCACCATAAGTTCATAACGCCAGCCACGAACAGCAGCACCATCAATAACCAGCAGCAACCGATGCAGTACGAGCCCTGCCGGAGGCCCATGATCAGGGCGCCGAGGCGGCCGTCCCGCCATTCATTTAGTAGAAAGTTCAACGGTGAACGGCAATGCCTGAGACAGGCATTCTTGAGCGGCGTCCATTGAAAGATCCCGGCGGCAATTAACAGTGCTGCGCCCAGCATACGACTGCTGCTAACCATTTTGGGAGAGAGCAGCGCTGCTCCGTGCAACCCCCATTGTGCGGCGGCGGCCATTGCGCTGAATCCTGCCCATGCGCATAGATAGCCCAGCACGAATACCGCGGTGGACACGTACGGCTGGTGGTTCTCCCGATGCTGGCGATGGAGTTGGGCGAAGACCAGGATCATCGGCGTGGCCGAAGGCAGCATCATGGCCACCATCATTTCGACCCACATAAAGCCGAGCGCCAGGAGCGATACGGCTGACCAGGCGTGCAAGTCCGGCCCGGACATCTTCATGCCGGCACACTGGCACATGCCCGACAGGGAGAGTTCGCGCGCCTCCTGGACCATGTAAACCCAGGCCACCACCATGAGGGCCGCCAGGCCGGCCAGCACCACCCACCGGTCACGATTCAGCGCCGATGCCAGCGGCGTGCTCAAGCGGATTGGTAAGCAAAGGGCGAATAAAACCCGTTCTTATCGCTGACTTCGAGGCGCAGGCCCAGATCATTAAAGCGCGCGGTTTTGGATTTTGCCACCACTGCTGGGAACCCGGGCGCAATGCCCAACGGCAAGTTCTGCAAAGTGAATGGGCCCCCGTCGCCCCCCGCGGCCGACTCGATCTCGATCTGAGCGATGTCACCGATCCGCAGCGCGCGCTTTTTGTCTTTTGCTTCATATTCAATCGGCGCGGATTTAACGCCCAGCACCTTGCCGATCAGCGGCGCGAGATTGGCCAGGTGCCCACCGGCTTGTCCCGAGAAAATCTTGCCCAGAGCCTCAGCCTGGGGCGGGCTCGCGCGCTGGTCCAGGTAAAGCGCCACCTCCCACTTGCTTTTGAGCATGTGCCCCGGCGAATGAACGGCGAGCACCGCGTTCAGGCCGTCCAACGATGTGCTGTCGAACTTTCCCTGCTCAATGTGCCAGGCCACGACCACTGTGCAGCTTCCACCGGTAGGCGGGCTGAGGAAGACGCACGGACAGGCTGATTCACAATTGCAGGCTTCGAAGTAAGTGCCGGAAACCTGCCACCGGGCATTTGGAGTTGCATTCACGTTGATCCCTTTGGTCGAAAGCCCGTTCGGACGGGCCGGTGTTTGGGTGTGGCGATACTCTGCCCCGAACCGCGGGGAATTTCAAGCAATTTTCCTTCTGCAGTTTGTTAGGAGGTCTTACTGCTCCATATACGCCCGATAAAAGCGGTAGGGATAACTCGACGCGGCGGTGTCCTGAAACGTTATGGATCCGCTCTGATTTGTTTGTGTGCTCAACGAAACCCAGTTAACAGAGCCCAGTTTTCACACCGTCTCGACCCGATGTTTAAGATCTGGAGGAAGGCTTGCTAATTGGTTTTCTGATCCTTTGCGCTCATCACGCATCACGTTTCACGCATCAGATATCCGCAAATCGCCTCAACCTGTTCTGCGGACGAAGGCGCTTCCTCCCAGGTCACCAGCCCCAAGTGGTCCAAATGCATCGGCCAAACCATCCCACCGAGTGCTTCACCGATTCGGATGCAGTCTTTACGGTGATCCGGTCTTGCATGCACCACAATGAAACCGCCGCCACCGGCGCCGCACGCTTTGCCGCCCCGGATATGAGGTGATAATTCTTTGAAGTATTTACGCAGCGAATCGCTGTCGCAGCTCGAATGCAGCGCGTAGTGGTTCACTCGCGCGGAATTCAAAGCGTCGAGGTAGCCGTCGAGAGATCCTTTCTTCAACGCATCGGCCATCTTGAAAGCGGCTGCTTTCAAATTGTCCATCGCACGCACGGTGGGCGAATCCGGCTGTTCGTACGATCGCCGTATGTCCACGTGGATCGTGCCCGACAGATGGACTTCGCCGGTGTAAATCAGCAGCGAATCACGTTCGAGTTGGAGCCGGGTGTCTTCCGGCACGGTGATTGTTTCACAGGAACTTCCGCCGCCCTTGGTGTAGGTAATCAGCTTGATGCCGCCGATCGCGCCGCCAAAGGAATCCTGGTTGCCGCCGCTGTTCCCCAGGTCTTTGCGCTCGATGTCATTGGCCAGGAGCGCAATTTCGCTTTTGGTCATTTGCTTGCCCTGCGCGCACGCAATGGCGCCTAGAATCGCCACGCCCAACGCGCCGCTGCCACCCAGGCCCGTGCCTTGCGGAACGTCCGATTGCGTCACCAGCATGCACCCGTCTTCTTCGCCCAGCAGACGCCGCGCAAATGCCTTCAGCAGATCGACCCGGCCATCATACTTCAAGTCTCTGGCCGAACCGGCCCGCACACCTTTCTTCTGGTCATGCGAGTAAAGGATAACGCCGCTGCCTTTGGGCAGGCGTTCGAAACTGGCGTAAGAATGGCGGGCGACGCTGAAATTCACCACCGCACCGCCGTAATCAATGCAATAGGGCGGAGCGTCCGTCCCGCCACCGGCGGGGTCCACGCGGACAGGCGCTCGGGCAACGCATTTCATCACGGCTTGAACTGGCGGCAAACTTCGACCATCAACTTGAGTTTGTCGGGATCCACGGGCGGCGCAACCGAACAAGCGGATGACAGGATGAACCCAGTCATGGAATGTCCGGCCGTATCGAGGATCTCATTCACATCCTGGCGGACCTTCTCGGCGCTGCCGCGCAGGAGCGTGTTTACCGAGTCCACGTTTCCCTTGATGAATATTTTGCCGTTCAACTGTTCCACCGCCTCGCGCAGGTCCACGTTGCCCAGGGGCGGCGGGTCGAGGCATTCGATACCCGACACATGCGCCTGCACGATCAGCTCGAGCCGGTCGCCGATCGCGCCGCAGGTATGAGTGTAAACAAAAGCGCCCTCAGCTTTTACCGCATCGGCGATCTGCCGCTCGAAAGGCAGAATGAATTCCTTATACATGTCGGGCGCGAGAAAGCCCATGCCGGCGAACGGGCTGCTGATTTTGATCGCGTGCGCGCCGCGTCGCACCTGGGCCACCGCCAGCGCCACCGACCATTGCGTCGTTTTCTGCAACAGCCGCAGCGTCTTTTCCGGGTTGTCCATCACCGCCATCAAACCATCTTCCATCCCGAGCAGGTTCAGGAAGTGGTCGAACGGCGCCCGCACTTCGCCGTGAACCGAGTAGGTGTTGCCCACGCGAGCAATGACCCGATCGAGTGTGCCAAAGACGTGGTCTGGAATTTCCTCCGGAGTGCAATAGTCCATCGTGGCTTTGCTGGCTTGAAACGCGCGAAACGATTCCGGCGCCCAGTCCAGCGGGTGCTCGAAGTCAATGGTCTCCAGAGTGGGATACGTAAAACCGTCGGCTTTCTTGTAATACGAGTCATCGTTGCGCGTGCATTCAATTCGCGACCCGTCTTTCAGGTATAACGTCGGGATCTCCGCGTCATAATCCGAGCGCTCCACCAGATCCATCAGCCCTTTGACGCGCCCGGGTTTGTGACAAAGAATCCCATCGAAATCGTAAAGCTCACGCATCTTGAGCAGGCAATCCGTCCAAACCTCGTCACTCGTAAAGTAATCGATCGGATGGACCCCGGTGTTGATGATCGTGTGGCCGTTGGCCATTTGGCACATCACCGGGATGGCGCTCGGATGCGCCTGCGACATCGCCTGCTCAACCAGTTCTTTCGGTGACGGCATAAAGTTTCTATTTCCGATCAACATTCAACCATCTGCCACCCGGCGGGCGCAAGCCATAGGTATACACGGTGCCGCGAAAGTATTCGTTCTTGTCCTCGAAGATTCTGCCTTGGAACGGGCCTAAACCTCTACTTCGCGATGAACTCTCGCCGGGTGGAGCTGAAATGAAATTATCCCCGGACCTCGATCCACGGAACTGGCTGTAATTGCTTGGTTGCGCAGAAACCTTTGTCCGGTTCTCGCTTTCCCGGGTACTTTGGGCTGATGATAGCTCCTGATGGTGAGTTGCTGCGCCGGTATGCGGAAGAGAGGTCGGAAGAGGCTTTCGCCGATTTGGTGCGGCGGCACGTGGACCTGGTTTATTCGGCGGCCTTGCGCCAGGTCAACGGCGACGCGCATCTGGCGCAAGATGTGGCGCAGATGGTATTCACCGAACTCTCACGGCGAGCCGCGCCACTGTCGCGCCGGCCGATGCTGGCTGGATGGCTTTATACTTGCGCCCATTTTTGCGCCGCCAAAGCCGTGCGCAGCGAACGTCGCCGCCACTCACGGGAACAGGCTGCCATGCATGAATTGTTTGGTAACCACGAGTCCGAGCCGGACTGGGAGAAAATTCTCCGGTGCTGGACGGGGCGATGATCGAATTGGCTGAATCGGACCGTGAAGCGATTCTCATGCGGTATTTCGAAAAGCGCCAGTTGCGGGAGATCGGCGAGAGGCTGGGGCTCAGCGAAGAAGCGGCGCGCAAGCGCGTCGACCGCGCGCTGGAAAAGCTCAGGGCACTGAAGGGCAAAGTAGCGATGCATTGAACGGAATAGCCGACAGCGGATTAGTGACGCCGAGGACGGTGTCCCCCCAGCCAAGAGCCGGTAGCCGGATGGCTGCAGCGTAGGCTATTACGTGTCGAGGCGTGGGTTAGCTATGGCGCGGGGACGAGTCGGTACAGTCGCCGCGGCTGGCCGATGCCGGAGGTGTCGAAGTAAAGTTGGGAGGTGTTGGTCAGCGTGACTGTGTCGAGCATCCACCAGGCATCGGTCGGGCCGACGGCATTGATGCAGTCGATGCGCAATAAGTCCCCAATGTTGCCGGTCAGGGTGATGGCCGGGACCATGTAAGGCGGGTTCAACGACGGGATTACAACCTGTGCCCCGGTCTGCCGGACACGGTAGAACCGCTGGAGCGGTGGTGGCGCTGTGGCGTCAATGTAAAGTTGCGACGTGCTCACCAGAATCACTGTGTCCAACAATTGCCAGCTCGGAGCCGGCGCCATGGAGTCGGCGTAATCCACCATTAGCGCGCTGCCCGCGCTGCCCAGCAGGTTGATTGCCGGTACCGACCGGCGCTCGACGGGCGCGATTACTTGAAGTATAGCCGGCGCACTCGCGGTTGAAGCGAAGTCGTTGGAGACCACCACGATGTAGAGGCCCGATTGGGAGAATTGCACGTTGGGAAGTCTCAGGCTGCAGACAGTGCTGCAACCAACGAGATTCGTATTATTGAAAAACCACCAATAGGACAAGGGCGGCACACCACTGGCGCTCACTCGAAAGTTGACGCTGCCCCCCAATTCCACTGTTTGGCTGGAGGGAGATGCCAGTACGGTTGGAGGAGCGAACGAGAGCCTGAAAACGACCCCATGCCCGATGACGTTACTACCGCCGAATTCAGTCATTCCGTAAAGCCATGAACCCGCCAGGCACATCGTCGACCATGGCAAGATGCCTTGGGTGGGGTTATTGGTCTGGAGCACCGCAAAGCTATTTCCATTCGTGTCCAGTTTAAAAATTGCCGCTGCGTCCTCACCGCCAATCGGACCCGAAGCCGTGGTGCCGAAGAGGATGTTGCCAAGCATAACCAGACCAGCTTTGGGAGTAATGTTGGGCGCAGCAAATGAGTGGAGAACCGTAAACCCGGACCCATCCGTGCCAATTTTGAAGACCGTACCGCCACCATAAAGGCCTCCACCTTCTGCCGTGCCATACAGTGTGAATCCGGATAACAAAATCTGCCCGAGGGCAAAGACGCCATCTTCCTGAGCCAGGCTCCTGAGCACGGTATATCCGGTGCCGTCGTTTAGAACGCTGAAGATCGTACCGTTGTCGGAGCTGCCGCCCGCGAAAGTTGTTCCATAGAGCGTAGTGCCGGATAGCAGCAGGCTGCAGGGCCGCGCACCATCCGATCCCTTGAAACTTCTCAAAACGGTGTAGCCGCTACCGTCGGTATTTATCTTGAACAGGACTCCCCCATTTGCTGTTCCACCGTATACCGTTACTCCATATAGCGCAGTGCCTCCGAGTGCCAAAGCCAACGGCCCGTTGCCATCCCAGCCTCCAAAACTTTTCAGCACGACGAAATCACCTCCATTGCTGTTCATCCGGAATAAAGTTCCGGAGCTCGACATGCCACCGCCATCGGTTCCGCCGTAAAGCGTGCTTCCGGAAATGATTAGACACCGAGGACCGCTTCCTTCGGTGAGATTATTCTGGGTGAATTCCTTTATGATAGCGAACGCGTTGCCGTTGGTTTGTATCTTATAAATGAAGCCGTTATTGGCCCCGGCAAAAGTCGTTCCATACAATGCACCGTCAGGGCCTTGCACCAAAGCGGACCTGCAGCCGGCACTGGAGCTAGCGGCTGGGCCGGGAAAATCAACGAGCACCTGATATCCCTGGCCTTTACAAGTACCGGGAGATGCGCACGCGTAAGTGAGCAGGCACAGGGACGTGGCCGTAATGCTCGCTAGCCGCCTCTGACGCGGCTTGTAGAATCCAAATGTCTCAATCATGGGAGTCTTTCGTGATGCGATTTGGGCTGAATCAAGGCACCGGCACGAGCCGATAAAGCCTTCGCGGCTGGACGATGCTGGAGGTATCAAAATAAAGCTGCGAGGTGGCGAGACCGCCGCCGGAGACTTCATTGCCCTCAGGCTCTGGACCTTTGTGTGACAACTGAAGCCCGGAGAAGCTGTCGAACTTCGGTATCCTCGTGCCCCGCCATGCCCGCGGCGCCTGGTTCATCTGATTAGCGACGGAATTGTCAGCGAAAATGAAAAAGCCCCTATCCAACCCTTTCTGATTCCGCACAAGCTCCGTTGCATTAACAACACAGCAAAAACACGTTTCTTAGTCAAGATAATCTTTATGTCTGTGCGACGGGTTTGCCAACCATAAGCCAGCAGCAGTAAGCGAGACCGTCCTGCATACATTGAAAAGGAGCTGCCCGGTCGCGAGGTGGGGAGCGGGAGGGAGAAAGCCCCGCTTATAGGGCGACCGAGCAGCAGATTTGAATTAGCAAATTCAATACCAACTGTCTTAGATTTTAGGCCTTTGGCATTCGGGCTTGGACAAAAAGGGTCATTTCCGTTAGAAGTGCCTCACTGAACTGCGTATGAAACGGAACCCTACCCGCTCCTATGATTCAAATCAAAAGGCGAAACGATCCCTTCGCTTCGGCTTGACCCGCCGGCAATTCATGATGACCGGCGCTGCCGCAGGCGCCTTTGCCCTTGTCCCGCGGCACGTGCTGGGCGGACCCGGATTTACCGCGCCAAGCGAAAAGATAACGATGGCGTGTATTGGGTTTGGCACTCAGGCGATTCGTGAAATCGGCGGCATCCTCGCCCGGCCCGAAGTGCAAATCGTTGCCATGTGCGACGTGGAAAAGGATGGTGTCAATTACCTCGAATGGAGCCGCAACGACCTTCGGAACACGATTCGGCAATTGTTAAACAATCCCACCTGGCGGGACGGCGTCGACCACGTGCCCGGCGGGCGTGATGTCGGCAAGGAAGTCGTCGAAACCTATTATGCGCAGCAGCGCGGCAAGACCCAATTCAAGGGCTGTGCCACTTATATAGATTTCCGCGAGCTGCTGGAAAAAGAAAAAGACGTCACCGCTGTGAAGGTGATGACGCCCGACCACACTCACGCCACAATTGCCATCGCTGCCTTGAATAAAGGCATGAACGTAATCGTTCACAAGCCGCTCGCGAATCGGTTGATCGAAGCCCGCGCCGTGATCGCCACTGCTCGCAACAAGAAAATCGCCACTCATTTCCTGCCCGCCAGCGAAGGAGCCGAACAGAAACGCGCTCTCGATATAGTCCGAAACGGCGCCATCGGCACACTGCGTGAAATCCATAACTGGTCCATGCGTCCCATGTGGCCGCAGTTCGCAACTCTGCCGACCGATACGCCGCCGGTTCCCGCAGGCTTCGATTGGAACCTGTGGCTAGGGCCCTCACTCGACCGCCCTTATCATCCCAACTACACCCACACGAATTTCCGCGGTTGGTTTGAGTTCGGCGGTGGATCCATCGCTGATATGGGGCACTACAGTCTCTGGCCCATCTTCCAGCAACTGGAATTGGATGCTCCGTTCAGCGTCGAATCCACGCCTACGCACGTCGCAACGGTTGCCGATCACGTTTGCCATCGAATTCATAACGACTACTCTTTCCCGACCGCCTGCACCGTCCGTATGCGGTTCGCCGCCAAAGGCGCGCGTCCCGCGGTGGACGTCTATTGGTACGACGGCGGCATTAAACCGCCTGTCCCCGACGAACTTCTCGCTGAAAACAAGGAATTGGCCGAAGAAGGCATGCTGTTTGTTGGCGATAAGGGAAAAATCCTCGGCGGTTTCCGGAGCGAAGATCCGCAGTTGATCCCTGAATCGAAAATGCGCGATTATCGCTCTGCCAACCATCTCTCTGAACCCATGGCCCGACAGCGCGGCGCCGGCGGTCGGCGTGACCAGTCCGCTCGCGAGTTCGCCTGGGTAACGGCCTTCAAAGGCGGCGCCGCTAGTTACGGCGATTTCCTGTTGGCTGGCCCAATTAGCGACGCCTTTAACCTGGCTTCCATCTCGCTGCGGCTCGGCGGGCGCCGACTGCTTTTCGATTCCGCTGCGGCCAAAATCACCAATGTCCCCGAGGCGAACAAACTGCTCACGCGCCAATATCGCCCGGGCTGGGAAATCTCTTGAATCCCTGAACCACTCACAACCTATGAATACCATGTCTAGACGAACCTTCATCAAACAGGCAGCCGTTAGTTCCACTGCGGCCGGACTCCTCGCAACCAGCTCCACGCGCGCGACGGCTAATCCCTTAGGCCTGCCCATTGGCAGCCAGGTCTGGCCAATGCGTTCCAGGCTCAAGGATTTCCCGGCCTTCGCGAAGATGCTGGCCGGCATCGGCGTGACCCGCCTCGAGCTTTGTTCCCCTATCGGCTACGGCGCCGAGTTTGCCTCGCTCTCGGACCCGAAGGAAGTGAACCGAGTTCTTTCCGACAACGGGATGAGAGCCGAAAGTTCTCACTTCTCCATGGCTGAGTTGCGCCACAGCCATCAAAAGAGCATCGAGTGGGCGAAAGCCATCGGCATTACTCAAATCATTACCGCCACCCTGGGCGCTGGCAACCACCCGACTCTGGACCAGGTCAAAAAAGCGGCTGAAGAGTACAACGGCATCGCCGCTGTCTCTGCCGCGGCGGGACTGCAGCAGGGCCTGCATAATGAGGGTTTCGAGCTCTCAATGGTCGAGGGCAAGAGGACTTACGACCTATTGTTCGACTTGCTCGATCCGAAGCTGGTGAAATTCCAGTTCCAAATGTCGACCATTACCGCTGGCTTGGTGGGTGCCGATTATTTCCTCAAGTACCCCGGCCGGTTCTTCTCGATGCACCTGCAGGATATCGATATGAAAGCTCCCGGGCATCCCCAGGTCGCCCTGGGCCAGGGCGCCATCGATTGGGTCAAGACGTTCACCACCGCCAAAACCGGTGGCGTTAAGAACTATTTCGTCGAGCAAAACTGGGACCTCACTCAGAAAAGCGTCGCATACCTAAAGTCTTTGCAAGTCTAAAGGAACTCGTCCGACGCCGGAGCGCGAGCGGTCCCCGCTCGCAGCGGCCAGAATGGCGGGACGACGTTGGGAGTGTTGCTCAAGGCGACCTGCGTTTCTCATTAACACCCGCTTCAGCGGGGTGATTGGCAACCGAAGCAGGAACAGAACCGTTTCACCGCACTAGAAACTCCCGCTGCCAGTTCATCAGTTCCTTCGCGTGCCGATCCCAATCGTGGGCGAGATCCGATAGAGTGCCGCGGCTCGCGATCAGCGTAGGATCGATTCCCAGCTCGGCTGCATGCGCGTCCCGTCGCTTCTGCAATTCAAGAAACCGTTTGCGTTCGGCTTCGTTCGGCCGCCTGCCAGTCGACCTCAGAATCTGGGGGTGTTCATCCGGCGCTAAACCCAGGCCGCGGGCAATCGCCTTGCTTAACCCGCCGCGCCGACGTTCCGACAAGTGCTTGGGCAGATAGGGGTCGACCGGTCGCTTCATGGCCGCCGCCGCCGCTATTTCCACCAGCGCATCGTGGCTCATGACGAAAAACGGGGGTTTGTTTGCCGTGACCGCCTCGTTTTCCCGCCAACGCCAGAGCTCCCGCAGGACTGCCAATCCCGGCCGTCCCAGCAGGTGACTCCCGCGCACGCGCCAGATCGATTCCTGGTCCGTCTCCCGCTGCTCGGCACAATCCAAAATCAGCCGCGAGCACGCTTCCTGTTGCCATGCCAAACGGCTTTTCGCCGCCAGTTCCTCTTTGAGCCGGTCCGATAAAGGCTTGAGATAATGTGTATCGTTCCTGGCATAACGGATCATTCGCTCCGTCAAGGGCCGCAAAGCCCAGTTCGCTTTTTGCGCTCCTTTTTCCAGCTTTACCTCCAGGTAATGTTCGACCAGGTAGCCCAGGCCAAACTGGCGCAACCCCAGCAGCCGCGCCGCCAGCATAGTGTCGAAGATCGCTCGGGGCACGAACTCATGATGCTTGCGCAGGAGCCGCAAATCGTAGTCGGCGCCATGCATGATGAGTTCATGTCCTACAAGCGTCTCCAGAAACCGTGCCAGGTCGAGTCGTGCCAGTGGATCCACCAGCACGTCCCCTTCCGTGGTGCTAACCTGGATCAGACAGACCTTTTCGGGGTAGGCATGCAGGCTATCGGCTTCCGTATCCACCGCGACCCAGGAAGCCGCCCGCAACGTGGGCAGAAAGGCCTCCAGCTTTGGTTCGGTGTCAACCATTATGCTACGTTAATTTTATTTGCGAAATGTGACAAGATTACAAAGCAGCGGCCAGACGCCACTTGCCGCTTGGATTTTGGGCTCTAATTCTGCACATTATGAAACGATGAACCTGGCCAGCGCGTTTGCCGCAGTTGTTACTAAGCAGCCCGAAAAAACGGCCCTCTTTTGGGGCGAACAGCAGTTCACTTATGCGGTGCTTTGGGATCAGGCACTCGGGGTCGCCGGCCGTTTGCGCCGGGAATTCGGCCTCCAGCCAGGCGACCGGGTTGGCTTATGGCTGAAGAACTGCCCCCAATTCATTCCGGCTCTCTTTGGGATACTGGCGGCCGGCGGCGTGGCGGTTCCTATCAATAATTTCTTAAAGCCCGATGAAGTTAACTTCATCCTTGCTGACGCCGGGATCGATGTGCTGATTACCGACGCAGAGCTCGGTTCCCATTTCCGCGCTCTGGCCGCCGTGCGATCGTCGCTCGAACTGCTCAAAATCGAGGACCTCGCCGCTAACGGTGCGATCAACTCTCAAACTGCTTCGAATTCCGCTCATCGACCCGTCCCGCGCAATGTTAACGACCTGGCAGTGCTGATTTACACCTCCGGCACCACCGGCCGGCCCAAAGGCGCCATGCTTTCCCATGGCAACCTCCTTCACAACGTCGAAAGTTGCCGGATTGTGCTGCGCACCGTCTCGGGCGACCGCTTCGCGGTCATGCTCCCTATGTTCCACAGCTATATGTTGACCGTGGGGCTGCTCTTGCCGCTATTGGTCGGCGGCTCCATAGTTCTCGTTAAGTCCCTGCACCCGGTCCGCAACGCTCTGCAGGAAATCTTGCAACGTCAAACGACCGTGCTGCCGGCCATTCCTCAGTTTTACCGTACAGTTGTCAATGCCGACCTCCCTGCCCCGCTTCCCTTGCGCATTTGCCTGAGTGGCGCCGCTCCGCTCCCCGTCCAGGTCCTTAAGGACTTCGAAGCGAAATTCCAAGTTCCACTGATCGAAGGCTACGGTTTGAGCGAAGCCAGCCCGGTTGTCACCAAGAATCCGCTCGATTCGACGCGCAAGCCAGGTTCCATTGGCCTGCCCATTCCCAATGTGGAAGTCAGTATTCAGGACGATGGCGGGCGCGAGTTGAGCCCAAACCAGGTTGGCGAATTGTGCGTTCGCGGCGGGAATGTGATGCAAGGCTACTGGAAGCAACCCGAAGAAACCGACAAAGTCATACGGAACGGATGGCTACTCACGGGCGACATCGGGTTCCGCGACGATGACGGATATTATTACATCACCGACCGCAAAAAAGACATGCTCTTGGTCAATGGCATCAACGTGTATCCTCGAGAAATCGAAGAGATCCTCTACCAGTACCCGGGCATTAAGGAAGCCGCCGTGATCGGTAAGCATGACTCGCGTCGGGGCGAGCAACCGGTCGCCTTCATAGCCCCCAGCGATGGAGCGGTTCTCGAAGAAAAGGATATCCAACATTTCGTTCGCAAGCGGCTGGCTGATTACAAAGTGCCGCGGCGGATAGTCCAGCTGCCGCAATTACCTCGGAATGCTACCGGGAAGGTTTTAAAAACGAGGCTTAGGGAAATTGCTGTAGATTAGGTGCTTACGGTGTTTTCGTTGCATCGAATTCCAGGCTCAGGCACATAATTTGTTAAAAAGGTGTAAAGATGCCACGTGATTGGGAGCTTGATCTATTATAAAACGTTCACAGTCAACTATTTACATTCTGAACCTCAAATCGATTCCCGTCCATAGCTTGCGCTAATCTAACGTCCGTACATCCCGCCGGTTCCCTTTTCCATATTGACGGTTGGGATAACCCACCCATAAGGTATCCGCATAACTGCCGCGGGGCATGAAGCGCCGGGGCAGCAAATTTTCTATGCCCGAAGGATACTGCGTCAAGTGCAAGGCCAAAAAGGAAATCATCGACGGCGTCGAGGAGACGATGAAAAACGGGCGTAAAGCGATCAAAGGCAAATGCCCCACTTGCGGCACGGTTATGTTTAAAATTCTCGGAGGGAAATCGAGCACGGCGCCTGCCCCGGCTGAACCGGCCGCTCCCGAGCCGGTCAAACCGGCGAAGTAAGCCACCTATGCCCCAACAACTCGCTTACGTCATCATCACCCCTTACTCGCTGCATAAGTCCCGCACCGGCGGGATTATCAGCCGGCTGATCAGCCGAACCGGGCTCGACCTGGTGGGTGCCCGTATGTTCGCTCCCAGCACCGAGCTGGTTAACGATTACGCCAAAGAAACTATCTCCGCTAACGATCCCCAGGACCGCCGCATCCAGGAATATATATACAATTATATTATGCGGAATCTCGGCCCGGATCCCAAGTCCGGCCGACGGCGCCGGGTCATGATGCTCCTCTTCCAGGGGGAAGATGCCGTCCGCAAGACCCGCTCGGTTATTGGCAACATCAGCACCGACCGCCGTGGCGGCGAGACCATTCGCGATACGTACGGTGACCTGATCGTCGACGAGGACGGCCAAATCCGCTACTTCGAACCCGCCGTTTTGGCCTCCCCGACCGCTGAAGAGGCCAAATCCAAGCTTAAGATTTGGGCCCATTATTCGGACGCCGACGGTGGATTGGTGGAAAACGTCATTGCTTACCAGCCGAACGAAAAGCCCCAGCGAACGCTCGTGCTCATCAAGCCGGAGAATTTCCGGTTCCCGACCGGCCGCCCGGGCAACATGATCGATTTCTTCTCCCGCACCGGCCTTTTTATTGTCGGCGTGAAAGTCCACCGCATGAGCGTGGCGCAAGCAATGGATTTTTACAGCTCCGTGCGGGAGGTGCTCCGGACCAAGCTGAAGGACGTGGTTGCGGGTAAAGCCAAGGCCGCCATCGAAAAGGATCTCGGCCTGAAACTCGGCCCCGAGCAGGAACGCAAGCTCGGCGATATTCTCGGCCCCATCTTTGGCGACAACCAGTTCGAGAACATCGTCCGGTTCATGTCCGGCCGCTCGCCATCGGAATGTCCCATGGGCGAAGCGAATAAACCGGGCTCGGAGAAGTGCATTGCCCTGGTGTACGAAGGCGTCGAGGCGGTGCGCAAAATCCGCGATGTGCTGGGGCCGACCGATCCCTCCAAGGCGCCGCCCGGCTCAATCCGCCGTGAGTTCGGTCAGACCGTCATGGTCAACGCGGCCCACGCCAGCGATTCCGAGGACAATGCGCGCCGCGAAATTGGCATCATCAACGTCGCCGAAAACAATTTCCGCCAGGTCGTCGAGCAGTTCTACGGCCAGGCCTGACTCAGGCATGGTTTTATTGCGGATCCCGACTCCCGACGGCGAATTCCTCGCGGGCTACTCGGATGTTGGCCTCTGTTCTCTCATTTTTCCAGACAGCCATTCTGGTGAGCCGCCTTCATCCGGAGCGTGCGTAGTCCCGGCGCGCAGCAGTGTCGATAGCTGGCATCAACTCACTTCGCGCGCTCTGCACCTCGCCCTGACCGGCCAGCCCTTCCACGATCTTCCTCCGCTCGATTTGCGCGCCGGTACCGAGTTTCAACAGCTCGTCTGGCAAGCCCTGCGGCGCATCCCACGCACTTGGACTTACGGGCAGGTCGCCGAAGCTATTGGCCGGCCGAAAGCCCTCCGCGCCGTTGGCGCCGCTTGTGGCGCAAACCCGATTCCTGTCTTGATCCCTTGCCATCGTGTCCTGGCCGCGCATGGCATCGGCGGTTTCTCCGGCGGTTTACATTGGAAACGCCTGCTCCTCTCCCGCGAAGGCGTGCTGGGATTCGAAGGTACCCGCAGCCAGCAGTTGCTTAGCTTTAGTGAACGCTAAGCAAGCTCAGCAACCCAGCATACGACACTGCCCCCTGCCGCCCATCGCGAACTGACTTGCTGTCAATTCTGTTTCGTGCGAAGTACCCCTTCGATTGGTTGCGCCCGTAGCTCAGTTGGATAGAGCATCTGCCTTCTAAGCAGAGGGTCGTGGGTTCGATTCCCGCCGGGCGTACCAATTTTGATGCCGTTGTTATCGGCGCGAGGCCTTGACGCGTAACAGTCCCCATGCCAGCAGGCCAGTGGCGGCGATGCCTGCAACCGTGACCAGGGCACGCCGATTCGCCGCCTGGAATTCCGCCCGTCGCTCACGCACATAGGAACTCTCCGGTCGCTCAGCTTTGGGGCCTTGTTCACCGTGGCGAATGGCTAGCTGGAGCACCTGCGCCAAATGGAGTGCCCGGCGTTCTGTGCTTTGCTCGATCTGAGTTTTGCAGCTAAACCCATCAGCGATGATGAGGTCCTCGTCGTTCGCCGCCCGCACGGCCGGCAGCAGGACCCGCTCACCGCACTTAACTGATACCTCGTAAGTGTCCCCGGGTTCGAATCCAAACGAACCCGCCATTCCGCAGCAGCCTGATTCGAGCACGTGGAAATCCAAATCCATGGCTTTAAGCACCTGTTGCTCGCAATCAATGCCCATGATGGCTTTATGATGGCAGTGGCCGTGGACCAGGGCGCGCCGGCGCAAACGGGGCACTTGATAATGCGGCGCATGGTGACGAAGGAATTCATCCAGCGTGCAGGCTTGCTGGCTTAAGCGCTGCGCGTCCGGGTCATTCGGAAAAAGTTCCGTCAGCTCGTCGCGGAAAACGGCGCAACAACTGGGCTCGAGCACGACCAGCGGGATGCCCGCCTGAATCGCGGGCTTCAGTTTCGCCAGGATGTCCTCCAGCCACGCCTTGGCCATCTTCAACATGCCGTAATCGTAGAGCGGGCGTCCGCAACACATGTCTGCAGCCGGAACAACCACTTTGAAACCGGCATGTTCCAGAACCTCGACCGCGGCCTTGGCGACATCGGTATGAAAATAATTGTTGAACGTATCCGCAAAGAGCAGCACTGGAGGTTTGTCGAGATTGCGTGGCGGGCGTTTGGCAAACCAGGCTTTGAAGCTCTGCGGCGCGAACGCCGGCACCTCGCGCTGAGGCGCCATTCCGGCCAGGAATTTCGCTATCGTCCTCAGGCCGGGCGTCTGGGTGAAGAAGTTCACCAACGCCGGCGCGGCGCTGGCCAATCGCGACCAGACATGAATCAGGCCGAATGCATAGGCGCGGCGAGGCCGGAGCCGGCCCGCGTAATAGTGGAAGAGGAACTCCGCTTTGTAGGTCGCCATGTCGACATTCACCGGGCACTCGCCTTTGCACCCTTTGCAGGAAAGGCATAAATCCAGCGAGTGCTTTACCGCATCGCTCTTCCAGCCGTCCTTGATTTCCCTTCCGTTGAGCATTTCCCAAAGCAGCCGGGCGCGGCCGCGCGTGCAATGTTCCTCTTCCAATGTGACCTGGTAACTGGGGCACATCGTCTGGCCGTCTTTTTTGCGGCAATTGCCCACCCCTACGCAACGCAATGCGGCGCGCGCGAACGTGCCATGGTCATGGGCGTAGGAGAAATGGGTTTTTGGGTTCGGCGGATTATAATCCGTGCCGATGCGCAGGTTCGCGTCGACCGGGTAAGCGTCGATCAGTTTGCCGGGATTCATCTTCCAATGCGGGTCCCAAATTCGCTTGAACTCGCGAAACGCCTGCATCAGTTCCGGGCCGAACATCTTATGGATGTATGGCGCGCGCGCCTGACCATCGCCGTGCTCCCCGGAAATCGAGCCGCCGTAATGAACGACCAAATCGGAGGCTTCATCCATGAATGATTTAAACCGCCGGATACCCTCAGCGGTATAAAGGTCGAACGGAATGCGGCAGTGAATACAGCCTTGCCCGAGGTGCCCGTAGAGCGAGGTCTTGTATTCATATTTTTGCATGAGCTTCTTCAGGTCGCGCAAGTAGGGCCCAACATTCGGAACCGGGACTGCCGAGTCCTCAAATCCAGGCCAATTATCAGGTTCGGTCGGTACCCACGCAGTCGAACTCAGACCGGCCTCACGCACTTTCCATAATCTTTCTTCCTCCTCCGGGTCGTCAAAGAGCCGCATATCAGGAGGCGCGGTGGCCTTCTGGAGCCGGGCCATGCATTTTTTTGCCACGTTATCGGAATCCTCTTTGGAATCACCCTCGAATTGAACGAACAGCCAACCATGCCCCTTCGGCAATAGTTTAAGGTTTGAGGTGCGCACGTGTTTCACCTTCATCCATTCGATCAGCAATTCGTCGATGCCCTCCAGGCCGATCGGGTGGAATTCAAGAATCTCCATGAGATGGTCCGCGGCGGAATAGACGTCTTCGTAGCCCAAGACCAGGAGCGAGTTGGCCCGCGGCTTGGGCACCAAATGCATAGTGGCTTCGAGAATGGTTACCAGCGTACCTTCTGAACCAACCAGCGAGCGTGCCACATTGAATTTATGTTCCGGCAACAGTTCGTCCAGGTTGTAGCCGGAAACCCGGCGCGGGAGTTTCGGATAATGATTCCGCAATTGCTCCGCGTATTTATCCGGTAAATCTCTGAGCTTCGCATAAATGTTTCCTTGCGCGCCGCCCGCTTGAATGATCCGCTCCAGGTCGACGGGCGATGTCTCTTTCACCCGCATCCGCTCGCCATCATAGGTGGCTATATCTAATTCGGCCGTATTGTCCGAGGTGCGCATACCGAAACCATACTTGCCGGCCAGCAACGAATGGATCCCGCACGAATTGTTCCCGAGCATCCCGCCCAGTGCGCAATGCGAATGCGTGGCCGGGTCAGGGCCAAAGGTAAGTTGGTATTTCGAGGCCGCTTCGCGCAATTCGTCCAGCACGCAGCCGGGCTGCACGCGAGCCAGTTTCTGTTCGGGATCTATTTCGATCACCCGGTTCATGCACTTCGTGAAATCCATCAGGACCGCGACGTTGCAACATTGGCCAGCCAGGCTGGTGCCGCCGCCACGCGAGAGCACTGGCGCGTTGAATTTGTGGCAAGCGGCCAGGGTCGCCAGCACGTCTTCGGCGCTCTTGGGAATTACTACGGCGATAGGCACCTGCCGGTAATTGGAGCCGTCGGTTGCGTAAAGAGCGCGACTGCCGATATCAAAACGAACTTCTCCCTCCAAATTCCTCCTCAGCGCTCTTTCGAGACCGGCGATGTTTACATCGGTCTTTTGTTCCGGTTTAGCGTTAATCTTCCGCTGCGGTCGTTTGGTTTCAGTCGCGGTTATCATATGGTTATTCTTCAGTTTCGCTTCGCCATAATGCAGGCAGCGCGAATCCCAGCCCAAAGCCGGCCAGGCCGGCGGCAAGCGTCCCGAGCCATTCTCGATTCTCTGCCGCCCACAATTCAGGACTGGAACTCCGCGCGCAGTCGTCAAAGGAGCCATGCGCGCCATGGTCCTGGCCGTGCTCGCCGTCAACCGGTTCCCACAGGTTATCAGGCTGATCCGGCTCCCTGGGTTCATCCGTCTGTTGGCCGGCATAGCCCGTCCGCGCCAAATAGCGATCCAGCATTCCGGGAATCACCTTGTTCCCTTCAATCGCTTTGACGGTTGGGAAGCCCACGAACAGCTCACGCCGGCGATGATGGGCCGCCCAGTAAATCGCTTTTGCAGGCACCTCAGGTTGGTAGATCGGCGGAACGGGCTGCGCCTTGTGCGGCAGCCGGCTTTTGACCCACGAGAACTGCGGCGTGTTTACCGCCGGCAGGTGCACCATCGTTATATGCACGCTGCTTTTGTCGTGGAGCAATTCCGAGCGCAGCGAATTGGTGAAACCCCGGATTGCGTGCTTGGCTCCGCAATAAGCCGACTGCAGGGGAATGCTCCGGTAGGCCAGCGCCGAACCCACTTGAACGATCGTTCCCCGATCGCGGGGGAGCATGCGTTTGAGCGCGGCCAGGGTTCCATACACTGTTCCCAGGTAAGTCACCTCCGTCACGCGGCGGAATTCTTCCGGCGTCATTTCCTTGAAAGTCGAAAACACCGACGCCATCGCGTTGTTAATCCAGACATCAATGGGCCCGAACTGCTCCTCAACTTGTCTGGCAGCCGCTTCAACCTGATCCGCGTGCGCGACATCGGTCGGGATGACAAGCGCCTGGCCTCCGAGTTGCTCGGCATCCCGCCTGGCCCCTTCCAGTCCTCTGATGCCGCGTGCCACCAGCCCGATGCTGGCTCCGTGTTCGGCAAAAGCCTGCACGGTCGCTCGGCCAACTCCTGCTGACGCGCCCGTAATGACTACTACCTCGGATTTATTTGAGCGCATATTTTTCGGCGTCCTTGCGTTTGAATTCCAAACCCAGGCCCGGCCGTGAAAGGTCGGGCTTAAGTTCCCCCTTCACCGGCACCGCAGCGCCATCGAAGAGCATTTGTTCGATGCGATAATGGTCGTAGAAATATTCCACGTTGCAGGCCCGACCCAAAGCGCAGCATGGATGTTGATGGATCGAAGGAGCGGTGTGGGCGGATAAGGGCGTCATGAATGCCTCGCAAAGCGCGCCGACCTGCATGAAACCGGTTATTCCGGCGCAACGTGTCGCATCCGCCTGAAGCACATCCACCGCGCCGGCTTCGAGCATGCGGCGAAAGTAACCGCAGTCGTAACCGTATTCGCCGGCTGCAATCACCATCGATGCCGGCGCGCGCTCGCGAATGAGATGCAAACCGGACAGGTCATCGGAACTCACTGGTTCCTCGAACCATTTCACATCGTGTTGGGCGAACGCTTTGGCCATTTCGAGCGCCTGCTTGCAGGAATGGGCGCCGTTGGCATCCACGAACAATTCGGCGCTTTCACCAATAGCCTCGCGAGCCGCTCGCACTCGAGCCTCGTCCTTCTGCGGTTCACGACCGATTTTCATCTTAACACTTTTCAAACCTTGGTCCTTCCAGCCGCGCAGCTGCTGCTGTAACCGATCCACCGAGTAGGAAGTGAATCCTCCGCTGCCGTAGGCCGGGATCGATGAACGGACCTGACCTAGCAACTTGCTCAACGGCAGCCCAAGCAACCGTGCTTTCAGATCCCACAGCGCAATATCTACCGCCGCCACCGCCATGGAGGAAATCCCCGGCCTCCCCAGATTGCGCAGGCAGACCACCATGCGTTCCCATATGCCTTGGATATCGAACGCATCACTGCCGACCACGGTTTCGATGAGCTTTTCATGCATAAGCACGGCGGTGCTTTTGCTTGCGTAACTGAACCCCAATCCTTTGATGTCTGCCGCGTACGCTTCTGCCAATACGAAGGACGTCGCCCCCCATTCGAGCGTGCCATCCGATTCCGGACCATCGGTTGGAATTTGGTATGCCGAAATCTCAAGCCGCTCGACTCTGGCACTTGTGTGGCTCAGACCAACTCCTTGACCCTATCCTCAAGAACAGTGGTTGCAATGCGCATGCGCTTAGGTTCACCGCGCGCTAAAGATTCGGCAAAGCGCAAGGCCTGCTTGGGCTTAATCTTACCCGGCATGGGCGGTTCAAAAGGATCAACCACTGCTTCCACCAGGACCGGCCCCGGCGCGTTCAAAGCCTGGTCCAGGATATCGCCGCAAGCTGCCGGTTCGCTCACCGTCAATCCAGTGCCTCCGCACGCCCGAGCCACCATAGCGAAGTCAATTGGCTGCAATTCCACCTCATATTCCGGGTTGCCCAAAAGGACCATTTGTTCCCAACGAATCATCCCCAGGACGTTGTTTTTAATGACGATGACCTTGATCGGCAGTTTGTACTTAACCGCGGTGGCGAACTCCGCCATCAGCATCGAAAGGCCACCGTCTCCCACGAAGGCAACGCATTGCCGGTCCGGATAGGCGACTTGAGCTGCAATCGTATACGGCAGCCCATTGGCCATCGTTGCCAGTGTTCCTGAAAGTGAATATTTCTGCCCGCGTCTGGCCTTAATCTGCCGCGCCCACCACGTGGCGATGGTGCCGCTGTCGCACGAAACGATGGCGTCGTCACGCAGTCGCTTGCCCAACTCCCAAGCCACGACTTGCGGTTTCATGGGTTTGTCCTCGCGCGAACCTCTTTCCTGCATCACCTGCCACCATTCTTTCATTCCCTTCTGTGCCTGGGTGAGGAATGACCGGTCCTCTTTATAGTTGAGCAGCGGCAGAAGCTTTTGGAGCGTCCGTTTGCTATCGCCAACCAACCCGACTTCCGCCGGATAACGCAATCCAATGCGGGCAGGATCCAAATCGACCTGAACTCCCCGCGCCTTGCCCGGCTTGGGCAGGAATTCCATATAAGGAAAAGAGGTGCCGATCATGAACAGGGTGTCGCATTCCTCGAGTGCCTCTTGAGACGGCTTCGTACCCAGCAAACCAATGCCCCCGGTAGTGTGCGGATCATCATCCGGCACGACCGCCTTTCCCAGCAACGGTTTGATTACGGGCGCTCCGAGCTTTTCGGATGCGGCGATCACTTCATCACCGGCATCCAGCGCTCCCGCCCCCGCAAGTATGGCAATTTTTTGCCCTGCGTTCAGCACTTCCGCTGCGCGCCCAAGATCCTGTTCATCGGGCAGCGCGGCGCGGCGGGCGAGCGTCTGCACGTTGTGACCCTGGATGTTCCGCTCGGAACGATGGGCTTTCTTTACTGGCATCGACTGGAAATCGATAGGGAAAGTAATGTGGGCAACTCCACGGCGGCTCAACGCGGTGCGGCAGGCCAGGTTCGTAACATTGGACACGTGATCCGGTCCCATCACGCGGGCGTTGTAAACCGCGACGTCCATATAAACCCGATCCAGATCCACGTCCTGCTGGGCGTGCGTCTCTATAAGGTCATGGAAATGATGGCCCGTGATCGCCAGCACGGGTTGCCCGTCCATCTTGGCATCGTAAAGACCGTTGAGCAGGTGAATGCCCCCTGGCCCGGATGTGGCCAGACAGACTCCAAGCCTGCCGGTGTATTTCGCGTAGGCGCATGCCATAAACGCCGCCGATTCTTCATGGCGAACCTGGAGAAAGCGGATTTTATCACAACGGGTACGAAGCGATTCCATGATCCCGTCAATGCCATCGCCTGGAAGTCCGAAAATGATTTCCACGCCCCAATCGATAAGTGTTTCGACCAAAACATCTGCGCCTGTAATAGCCATGTGGTCTCCTTCCTTGTGTGCAACTTTTAACTCACCCAGCCTGGCCGAAAAGCCTCCTAGGTGAATACTCCTGGAAGTTCCAGGCGTTTAAACATGCACTGGGTTAAGCAAAATGACTATGGGGATTGGCCCGTAGTTCCCCACATGACGGTGGCCATTTGGAGGCTATCTCCTCACCAGGCTTGACCTAAGCGGCTGCACTGCCTGTTAGGTAATGCTGCTGATACAAGGAAACTCTCAATCGCCGTAGGGTGTTGTCTGGGGCGGCCGAATGAGCCAGCGAGCAGCGATGTGTTGAGGGGCTGGGACCAATGCAGTGAAGAACCTGCGAACGGGTGAAAAGGTCACTGCATTTTTGAAATTGGAGTCACTTTAAAAAGAGGCGGGATCAACAATACATGCTAAAGCAGACCGTCGAAGAAGTCGGCCGGCCATTCTGTTGGCTTGGCTTGGATAGCCGGCTTTGTTGATGCGCTGGGCTATTTAGTGCTATTAGCTTAAAATGCCAGGGGTTCGCCAACCCGAGACACGGTATAAATCTCTCAATTAAGGTTTCAAAAAAGACCATTTCGGCTGGTTTAATCGCCAGCCTCATCGCGATCTGGTCCCTGACCATGGCTGCGCTGGGCAGCGTGTTGCAGAACGTATTCTGCAACTGAATGACCTGTCGCACGGCCATCGCGGCAAGCGGAGCGGAAATGGATGCCGCCGAAAATGCGAGCATTGGCGATTTCGTCCTGCGCGTCCGAAAAGCTGCTAAACGAGCGCGTAACCCCGAGCATCACATCCGAATTAACGGCGAACGCCGTTTGTTCACCAAAGAAGTGTGCGAGCACCGTAGCGGCGGCGCTGCTTGTAGTCGAGTGGCCAGAGGGATATTCGGGATGAGCCGGAGTTGTCAACAGCGGCATCCAGGTTGGATCGCCGGCGGTTGCCAGGTTGCCATCGGTGTCGCCCAAAGGAATCGCGGTGACCGGCCGCCAGGCCACGTAATGATATTTCGCATCCCAACAGGCAATGACCGCGTCGGCTATAGAAATGTTCAACAGCGCCAGAAGTCGAGCCTTGTCCACCCGCTGAGTGTGTTTGTCGGCCAGCAGCGATAGCGCGACGCTATTCCAGTAGTACGTGACCGTGCTTGCGTTCCAGAACTGGGACAGCAAGGTCCCGTCTGCGGTGCGCGCGGTGCTGACAATGCTGCCCATGGATTTGGTTTCATTGAAATCAGCCGCCCATTGATCGCTGGTCAACACCGGCGGACCGCCCGGACGGAATTGGTCATGGGCGAGGATGGCCCAAGGAGTCATGGTGGCAAACTGCGGCACAGCTCCGGCAGCAAACGCCGGAGGTGTCGGCCGCCATTCGCCAACAGCATTGCCTCCCATAAACGGTGGTGGCGGGGAACTGAAGCCATCCGTACTTCGCCATGCCCAAATGGCATCGGCAACTGTCTGGCCCCAGTCCAGCCCGCGTAGAATCGACTCCTCGTCAGCGTCCTGGTCTCCATCCTGGTCGGGGTCGGCCAAAGCGGCTGAAGAGGCCGCCAGTTCTGCGTCAAAATCCGGCTTCTGCGTCGGGAATAATCTGACCAGAATGCCGTAGGCTGCCTGAATCGCTGCAGCGCGTTGCGATGCCCCATGAGGGGCAGAGGCGATGACACGTATCGGCTCATAGTGGGGGTGGATGCCGTTCACAGCATCGAACACAGCCGTTTGAACCATCGCTCCTACCCGCGACGTCACCATCGGCGAGGTCTTGGCCACCAGGGCCGCGTGGAGCATGTTCCGGTTCCAGTCGGTCACCTCGTCTGCCCGACAGGTTTTCGGCAGGGCCAAAACGACCGTTGCCATTGTCAGCAATGCGCTAAACTTTTTCATAGGATTTTCTGTTTCGTTTTTTTGTTTTTGGTTCGTTTTTCAGCTTGAACGCAGTTCTGGCGCGCTTAACTCCCCGCCTGGGGCAGGCTACTCGCCATCCTCATTCCTGCCGGAAACCCACATCTGTCGGGCCTCACAGGATTACTTAAGCGGAGTATTAGGAAGGTTACAAAGACCGCCTGGATTGTTTGCCTCCGCTAGGCTTCAATGCTGAACCGCTCGTAGACTCACCAGTCCTTTTAGGCAAGAACGGTCTGCAAAGATGTCGCCCTAACGCAGCTTGGGCGCTCGGGTTGGTAGTGCGGCTTCCAATCAAGGCGTGGCTCGAATGCGGAAGAAGCGCGAGCCGGCTGCGACGGGCTGCTGGAGCTGGAAAGTATTTGCTCCGCTTTGTGTCCAGGCTGCGCCGGTTACCGGAGTCCAGACAGCAGGACTCAAACTGGTTGCGCTCTGCAGTTCGAAACCACCGCTCTAGCCGCTCGTCAGTTGGAATTGAAGGTTTATGTTTGCGCTGCCAACCGACGCGCTCACGCCGGTAAAGCGAATCACAGGCGGCAGGTTCGTCCACCCAACGGATGAATACCACGCCAGCCCATAAGGCTCGCTGTTGCCGGAATTTGGCACGTTCAGGCGCTCGACATTCAACTGATACGACCCCGGCGGCAGGCCAGTCAGATGCAGGTGTTCAATGGTGTCCACCGTGCTGCGCGATTGGGCGACGATAGCGCCATCCCGAAAGAGCACCAGGTCGAGATTATCCTGGGCGTCGGTGGCGGAGACGTAAAACGTGTCGGCAGAATCGATCTTGCCGTTGCCGTTCAGGTCCGACCAGAAGGTATGCCGGTCCCAGGCCAGCGTGACATCCAGGTCGGCAGACGAAGCCGCCGGGCTGCCGAGGCGGTAACTGATCACGCCGTTGGTCGAGCCGAGGATATTGGTGCCAGGCGCGTTCGTGCCGAAGATGGTGGCAAAATCGTAACCCGGCACCGCTACGGGACCATTCGTTTGCCGACCGGCCGAATACATAGTGTAGGTCCTTTGCAGGTTCAGAATCCCGGTGCCTTGTTGGTTGTCGAGTGGGACCGTCGATGAGTTGGCCCAGGCCGCGCCGTTGTCGTCGAGCGCGGTCACGCCGGAGTTCATCAGGATAGCCTTGACCACACGGTGATCGCGAATTTGATTGTGATGTTTCGCGTAATCGAGCATCTCCGCCGCCGCGCCGGTGATAAACGGGCCGGCAAAACTGTTACCCCAATAGCCATACGCCGCGGGGAAACCGTCCCGCCAATCCCACGACGGGGCGATGGTGTTCGTAGCGCTGTTGCCTAAAATGTCCGGCTTGCACCGGCCATCGAGCGTTGGGCCGAAGTTGTCGTACCGCCAGGCGTGGATCAAATCTTGTTCCAAGCCGCCCACAGTGATCACGTTCCGGGCTGCCCCGGGCGCAGTCGGGATCGTGGGCGAACTCAATTCGTTCACGTAAGCGACGCAAACGATGTTGCTCGCGTAAGCCATGTAATCGGCCATCAAGTCCGTGATCGGCGCTTCGCCCGTTTCGCTGTCGGTGACGGAGCCGGTCCACCATGACCACGCCATGTTCACGATTTCGGCGCCATTGGTGAGGACAAAATTGGCGGCGTCCACCACGTTCATTTCCACCAGCCCTGGCACGCCCGCGCGATTGATGAATTCCGCGGAAACGTATCGTGCGTCTGGCGCCAGCCCGGTGATGTCACCGTTGTTCGCGCCGCGGGCGAGCACGATCCCAAGGACGCCCGTCGAGTGAGCGTCATTGGTTGGGCTTCCGCCAATGCCGAGGGCGTTTTGCGACGCAGCGACCAGCCGTGGCCGTCCCCGCGAATCGGTGCCGGTGAACCACGGATGCAGATAATCGAAGGCGTCGTCCATAGTGCCGACAATAACATCCGTTCCCGCGCCGAGATTGGTGCGGCCGAACTCGGCGTTGATCAACGCCCATTGCGGCATAATGGAACCACCCACGACCAGGTTCATCGTCATGCTGTTGTCATTTTCATTCGACTCGGCGATGGCGTTGCCAGCATCCACGATGACAGTGATCGGGTAAGTGCCTGCTTTATAGATCAGCCAGGGCCCCCAATAATGAGCCCAAAAGGTTGAGCCGGTATAAGTGCAGCCCCAGTTGATCGCGGGCGCCACGTTGGTCCAGCCGTTGACAACGCGCATTAGGGTATAAGCGGTGCACACTGGATTATCGTACTCCCAATCGATCTCCACCCAGAACGGGACTCCCGGCGTGGGTGAGATGGGATTGTCGTTGCCGTCCACAATGCGAATGCCCGTCGGGAAGAGATTCGGCTGTGCGGTCCTCGGCTGTGGCCGGCCGGCGGCAACAGCCGCGGCAGCCGCATCCCATCCGCCCGGCTGGTTGGTGAACCATGGCGCCGGAATTCCACCCAGGCCGTTTGGTCCGTCGGCTAAGGTTTGCCTGCAATTAGACAAGAGAATCGCTGAGCAAAGCAGCCCGTGGACGAAATGGTTCACACCGCGCTTCATGATTTGATTCAATTAGATTTGTGTAATTCGCGCCGGGAAATATCCCCGGCGCGGATCGCTTTCAATGGGACAGGCTCGTTTGTAGGATTTGCCCAAAAGAACTCAAGCCCAAAACTCAGTTGGTCAATTGGAATTGGCAGGCGGAGCAGCGCGAGCCAGTCCCGGGGCTGATTGGGTTTTCTGCCGGACTTGAACAAGTTCAGCGGAGCACTAAGTTTTCGGTGTGAACTATCACCTTAGTCGTCAGGGACAGACTTTGGGAGCGTTTTCGATCGAGGAGCTGCAGGCCCAACGGCGGTCAGGTGAACTGAACGGCCGCGAGCTGGTTTGGCGCGCGGGCATGGCGGAATGGGAACCACTGGACCGGGTACTCGGGCAAGTCGCCGCCGGGACCGCGCCGCCGCCGTTGCCCCCCTCGGCAGTGCCGAGGCATGCGAATTTGCTTTGGGTTTGGCTCGTAGTCGCCTTCGGCGGTATTCTGGTCATGGCCGGGATTGTTTGGATTGGAGTTCAGGGATTCAAGGCCGGACGAGCGCGGGTGGGTTCGACCCAGGGCGGCAACGCGGATGCCGTTGCTATCGCCGGGCGTCCCATCGTGTGGCACACAAACACGATGACGCAGCGGGATGTGCAGAAGCGCGCGCGTGGATTCCGCGGCAGGGAATGGGTGGCGGCTTACGAAAAGAACGGCGATCATAGTACGGCGTACGACGCGGCCGCGCGTCAATTCCTGGAGAAGTGGATTGCTGGGAATCATGAGGAACACCAGGAGACGAACCAGGACGATTTTCAGCCTCTGGGCGATCGCCTCGCCGACCATTCAGGTTGCACGGATCCGCTCATTCTCACGGCTACTGCTGCGACGAGCGTCGAGATCCACGAGAGCATCCGCCGGCTCGAACGCGCGCTCAGCCATTTCGAAGGCTCCAAGTATTCGGCCTTTCCCCAGTGGAACGCGACGGTAACGCTGGCGGACAAGGTCGGGGAGAACACCGGACGTGTCCAGGCGCTGGATAGTTCCGCGCTCGATCTGTTTCAGAGAATGTTCCACGACGGAAGTCTAAAGCCCGATGACCAGCCGGAAATGGTGAACCTCCTGTTTTACAGTTGGGCGCGCTATTTCTTTCTGCGGAATGCGGCCGAGGTGGTGCGGCTGACCAGGGAAGCCGGCAAGGACTATCAATGGCTGGCGCTGGTTTTGGACGGACAATACCAGATCAATGAGGCCTGGCGAGCGCGGGGCAACGGCGCTTCGGACAGCGTTTCCGAAAGAGGTTGGGAAGGGTTTAAGAGCCACTCTGCTTTGGCGCGCGCCAGCCTCACTAAAGCCTGGCAGCTCCGCCCCGATCTGCCCGAGGCAGCCAGCCGCATGGTGTATGTAGCCATGGGCGATTCAGGACTGGAACAAATGCGGTTATGGTTCGACCGGGCTGTGGCTGCACAGATTGATTATCTCAATGCCTGGTATGACCTGCGTTGGGGGTTACGGCCGCGGTGGTACGGCAGCCTGGAAGCCATGCGCGCGCTGGGAGTCGCCGCGGTCAACACCCGCCGGTTCGATACGGTTGTGCCTCACCAATTCTTCGCGGTCGTGTCCGATCTCCAACAGGAACAGAGCACGCCGGCCGGCCGACACATTTATGGCCGAGCCGACCTTTGGCCTGTATTTCAACAGATGTACGAAGGTTATCTCGCCGCGCCATCCGAGTCGACCAACCAGGCGCATTGGCAGACTGAATACGCCATTGTGGCTTATTTCGCCGGACATTATGACATTGCCCGCCAGCAACTCGAACCGCTCCATTGGATGCTTGCGGAGAGGTCACTGAGCGGATGGGGACGGGACCTGTCGCTGATGCCGCTGGAAGTTGCCGGCTGCACGGGGCCGGCGGCGAGTCAGGTGGCCGCAGCTGAAACGGCCTATCGGAGCGGACAACCGGCAGAGCCTGATCGGCTTTACCGCGAACTTTCCGCCTCGACGAATCTCGACGCGCTCACCAGGGAATTTGTCCAGCGGCGGCTGCCAGCAGTTGAATTGGAACAACGCCTTCACTCAGGGGAATGGGTCGATTTTATGCCGCAATCCGATGACGATCCAAACTGGGTGACGTTGCGGGGAAACTGGCATCGGCTGCCTGACGGCTCGATCGAGGTCAGTTCGGGGCCCGAAGGACACATGCTGTACTGCCGGAGCCGCGTCGGACCGGATTTCGAGGTGCGGGGCGAACTTGAGGTCGTACGCACTTCCAACAAGAGCTTTCAGGGCGGCCTGGTGATGGGCCTACCCAATCTCCACACCTATAGCTGGCACGCCTTTCGGATCAAACGCAATGACATCGAAGGGCAACTGGCCACCTTATCCGAAGGCTGGTCGCGGAGCCAGGTGTACCAGAAGCTGGATTTGTCTTCCGAACGCAACGCGTTCGTGTTCCGGTACCAGCGCGGTCGGGCGAGCGCCTCGGTCAATGGCCACGAAGTCTTTAAGGATGCGCCTCCACCGCGCGGGGTTCATGCGTCGCGCCGGGATTTTCTGTTGGGGATCGGCGCCTTTAATGACATGAACGACACAGTGATTCGGTACCGCAATCTGCAAGTGCGTTGGCTGGGTTCGACCGGCAAGAATCAGCCGGAAAAGGAACAAAGTTCTGACTAGAACGATTTGCGTTAAGGGCCAACAATGGTCTAGCCCCGAACGCAAGAATCGTCCTGGGCTTTGAAATCGTACTCCTGTATTAGGCAAATGACCACGCAACGAGTGGAGCAAACATCCAGGCATCGGCGTGGCAGCGTCAGTGTGCTCGCGGTCGTGTGGCTGGTAATTCTGCTGGTGGCCCCGGCTTATGCGCTGAGTCGAATTCCGTGGCCTGTGGATTGGCGGCTCGTAGCCGGAGCGTCGCTGATGGTATCGCTGATTACGTTTGTTGCCTACGGCAGCGATAAGCGCCGGGCGGAAGCGGGAGAATGGCGCATCCCTGAAACGACGCTGCATCTGGCGGAACTGGCTGGCGGCTGGCCGGGCGCATTCCTGGCCCAGCGGGTGTTCCGACATAAAGTATCGAAGCTCCCATACCAGATGGCGTTCTGGATGATCGTGCTGATTTATCAATTGGTTGCGCTTGATTCCCTGGCTGGTTGGAGATTCACGAAAGATCTGTTGCGTCTGGGACATTGACGCGGTCACCCAATCAAGGGATCGTGCCGGTTGTGTATTCCTTCAGCGCTCCACACGCGTTTCCAATCACGCAGGTGAAGCGCAAGAAATGACTTAATATTCCTATGGGCCCGATTCGGTATGTTCTGGCCGGCGCCGTTTTCCTCAGCGCAGGCAGTTCACTGGCGAGCCCGGCCGATGCGTCCACCACAACGCAGCCGCCATCTCTTCCGGCCCCAATCAGCCTTGATAAGACATCCTGTGCTGAAGGGCCCCTCATCGTGAAACTGCACTTGGACGTCGGGGAAGAGCTGCCCTTTAAAGTGGACACAGGTTCGTTGATCACCCTGCTCGACGAATCTTTGACGTCTAAGTTGGGGCACCGAATGGGAACCGGACATGTTCCTATGTTCGACCAACGCTTGAAGGACGAGGGCATTTACCAAACGCCGAAACTTTACGCGGGCGAGACGCAGTTATTGATGGGTGCTCAAGTTTACACCATCAACCTGCACTGCCCTCCCGCGCATATGTACAAAGGCATTTTGGGCGTGGATTGCCTGCGGCATTACTGCGTGCAGTTCGACTTCGTCGCCGGGAAGATGCGCTTCCTGGATCCGGACCACGTAGACACCTCGGACCTTGGCGCCTCATTTGTCATCGATCCTCAAAAGCAGGGCATGACATTCTTCGACGCGGAATGTCATGCCCTGCATGACATTCTTCGACGCGGATCTGTTCGGGCTGGGCAAAATGCACCTTCTGCTCGATACCGGTTTCGATGGTCCGTTTGACGCGATTCTCGCGTCAAAGGTCTTCGATAAGCTCGCGAGGACGAACCCCACCACCGGTCCCGATTGGATCATGCAGCTTGCCGACGGTCGCGCCGCATCAGGGAGCATTTTCCCGAGTCTCAAGATCGAGGGTCAGACCTACACGGATTTAAGGTTCAGCTCGGTGGACCTGCGACCGAAGCTTAATAAAGGACTTATCGGCATGCGTTTTCTGGCTCGGCACAAGATCACGCTAAATTACCCCAAGCGGACGCTCTACCTTAAACTTATCAGCAGCGCGCCCCTAACGAAGGCCTCGAGCCCGATGGCCAATGACGCTATAGCAAATTAAACAAACCTGTAACCGCGCGACGTCCCGGCGCGCAGCGCTCACGAGTTTTCCTGGCCGTCGGCCTTTTCCCAACTCGGAGCAGCAATCATTCTCCCAATCAGACGCTTCTGAAGCTTCCTATTGCGTCCGCTCGCCGTAAGATTGCTCAACGCTGTCCTTTTTCTTTCGGCGAAACGAGGGGATGACGCGGCGCGGCGGGCGGCGCATTGGTCGGTGTCGTCTTAAACAAGTGACGGAAGAGCCAAAAATGTTTCAGTCCCTGAATGAACTCGTCACTATGAACAATCGCATCGGACACTGAGGTTACGAGGTTCGTATTGATTGCAACCTGGTGATTCAAGTTGCTGGTGATGTCCGCAAGGTTGTCCAAAGTGCGGCCAAGGTTTTCAAACGTGGCGTTGAGATTTGTGTTCACCGAGGCAAGGGCGACATTGGCGTTGGTGAGCGTCCCTGCAAGCTGGGAATTGAGATTGGTCGGCAACAGCCATTCGCCGAGGCCGCCGGGTCGATCCAATCGGGCGGTGGCCGCGGCCAAATTAGTCACCGCCGGACGGGCTGATACGGCGACAACATTTAAATTCGAGGTGAGTTCGACGCCATTGGCCAGCACAGCGGCGAGCTGATTGGTAAGCTCGAGAATGCTTGGGAGGGCCGCTTCAACCTCATTGACGACATTCTGCAACTGCTCGGTCACAGTCGGCGACTCATCCGAATGCAGCCAATAGGGTTTGGTCTCGAACGTATATCCGTCATAGTGACGCCCCTGTGGATTCCAAATGCCGGTCATCGATTTGCGGCGCACCGTTTTATTCGTGTTCATGATGAACAGGTTTGTGTAACCGGCTTCGCCGAACGCCGCGAGATTCTTCAGCGGGTGCCTTGGTTTGGCCAAAAGATTGGTGCCGTCTCGCGCAACAATTTCCTGAGCGAGCACCCAGTCCGAGGCGTCGGGCAGTTCCTGCGCCTCAGCCAAAGTGACTTCGCGCAAAGGAGAGAAAATGTAGGTGGCATAGCCGCCCGTGCCTTTAGTCACTTCCAGTTCGCGATTGCCCAGCAGCGTTGCGGAAGCCACACGAACAACCGAGCCGGTCGTCCACAGATAGCCGTAATAGGGCGATTTGACGTTGAACTCGATATAGACATCATAAGGATCCCACGGCGGTTGCGCGTCGATTCGGGTGATCTGACCGACATCAAAGCCCATCAATTTCACCGGGTCGCCCGGTTTCAGCCCGGATGCGCTTTCGAGAAAAGTGAAGTATTTGGCTTTCGTCAGGAACCAACCTTTGCGTTCCGCGGCGGTATAGACGTAGTAGACAAAGCCGCACACCAGCGCGATGAGCGCCACCATCACAAACCAGCCTACAGCCCGCTCCATCCGGCTGAGGCGAGTGCGCAATTGCGGTGTCAGATCTTGCAGTGCCATGCGATCAGGATTCCTTCATCTCAAGCGGCATTAGTTCCTGCACCAGTTCACGTTTGGCGGCTTCCACCTCGGACCATGTACCCAGCACGGAAAACCGCCGGTCCCTCAGGACCGCAAATTGACGGGCACGACGAATCCAGGGGTGCAAATTTGAGGTGGTAACCACCAGTGTGATCGGCCGGTTTTGGAGCAGCGGATGGCCGCGCGAAAGCTTGTCGAAAAAATCCAGCCACCAGTTCGTATGCCGCCAGTCCAGCCCGGCCAATGGATTGTCCACCAGCAAAATCTCCGGCTGCAACACCAGCGCGCGCGCCAGCCCGACGCGTTTTTGCCAATGCCGCCCGATGGCGCCCGGCGTGCTGTCGGCCCACGGCCCAAGTTCGAGGGCCTCGAGCCAGGGCTGCACCTGCGGTTCGGCCTGGGCGCGGTCCAGGTTATGATGATAACGCAACGGCAACGCCACGTTTTCGCGCACCGTGAGGTGATTAAACAATTGGCCGCCATCGAACACGAGACCCAGGCGGAGCCGGGTTTTCAGGCGGGCTTCGTCAAAGATGGGTATCGGCTCGCCAAACAACCAGTACTGCCCGCGCAACGGCGCGGTGAGGCTGCCGGTCATCATCAGGAAATCGCTTTTGCCGGAGCCCTGCAGTCCCGCCAGGATCCAGTAATCACCTGTTTGCGCCGTCCAATTCACCCCTTCAATGACCACCGCTTCGAGGTCCTGCAGCGAGCCGACCGCCACTCCTTCCATGCGGAGCGCGGGCGCGGTTGCTTGAGCGGGACCCTCGGCCATCAGACAGAAAGATAGATGACGATGAACAACGCGTCGAGCACGACGCACGCGATAACGCTTTGAGCCACCGCTCGCACCGTCGCATACGAAACTTCTTCCAACCGCAACGGCTGGGCCAATCCGTGATAACAGGTCACGATCGCGATGATAAAACCAAACGCAATGCTCTTGAGCGCCAGCAGCGCGAAGTCCAGACCGCTCAACGAGCCGGCAAGTTGCAGGAAGTAATCGTGCGGCCGCAGCGGCACGTTTTGCAAAAACGCCCACAGATAACCGCTGAACAGCGCACCAACGATCAGGTAGACCGTGAGCGCAAACACGGCCAAAGACATGCCAATCACCCTTGGCACGACGAGATAATGCACCGGGTCGATGCCGAGCGCTTCGAGCGCTTCGACTTCGCCGGTGGCGCGCGCGGTGCCGAGCTCGACTACGTTCGCCGTACCTACACGCGCCAGCACCAGCAACGCCGTCATGAGCGGACCCAGCTCGCGCACCACCACCAGCACCATGATCGTTCCCAGGTAATTGATGGCACCGACGCGCGTCAGCCACGAGACGCTCTGGCCGATGACTACCAGGCCCAACGCGGCGGCCATAAACAGGAACATCGGCAATAGCCGCAGTCCCGCGCGGGCAATCTCGCGGCGGATCAACGGATGAACCACCTTCCTTGCTCCGCGGAATTTGCTCAGCAAAACACCCAGGGTGATGAGGGCAAATGCGCCTAGACCTTGAATGGTCAACATCAGCCGCAGCAGCTTGCGCCCGAGATAATGGATCAGCGTCTGCGGCAGCGGCATGCGCAGCAAAAAGCGAATGTGGGGCGAATCGAACGTGCTGGCATTCCCTTTTTGCACCGGCGCAACGTACCGTTCGCGCGCCAAAGGGTCAAACCGAACTGCGCGTTCACCCCGGCCTGTCTGGTTGAGGCAGAGAGCATCTTGAAAGCACCACCAGGTTGCCCTGCAATCGGGGCGGGGACGTCTCGTCCCTGCGTGCTTCTCTCATTTGTTTGCTGTCGGGGACGAGACGTCTCCGCCCCTTGATGGTTGTGACCAGATGCGCTCGTTGAGGCAGGTCGCACTAAATTTTCATTTCGTCACCAAACCGTCGGCGATAGAGTGGCGGGGCAAAAAGATCGGACAGGAAACTTGATGAAGAACATCGTGTATTTCGATCTGGAGACATGCCGCTCGGCTGACGAGGTGGGCGGGTGGGGCCAAATCAGCCGGATGGGCATGAGCGTGGGCGTGACCTATAGCACGGGCCGCGGCGATTACCGGATTTACGGCGAGAAGCAGGTGGATGATTTGGTACGGGAATTACAGCGAGCCGACCTGATTGTAGGATTCAACAATTTGCGGTTCGATTACGAGGTGCTGCACGGCTACACGCCTCTGGATCTTCGGCAGCTACCCACGCTGGACATGCTGGTGGATTTGCAGAATCGATTGCAGCACCGGCTGTCGCTCGATTCGATTGCCACGGCCACATTCGGCGTGGAGAAGACGGCCGAGGGAATGCAGGCGATCGAATGGTTCAAGCAAGGCAGGCTGCTGGATATCGCGGAGTATTGCTGTTATGACGTGAAGATCACGAAATGGGTGCACGAATTCGGCGTGCAAAACCGGCAATTACATTATCGCGACCGTTTCGGGAAAAAATTGACGGTGCAGGTGGGATGGTGACTGGATGCTGGATAATTGATACTGGATACGGGATGCGCGGGTGAAACGTGATGCGTGAAACGTGAAGGGATCCGAAGAAGCAATCGCCATCGGAAATAACCAGAATCGCGAATAGCCATTAGATAAAAGCCAAGGGCCAACAGCCATTGACCGGGTCAGCGGGTGTGGTTATTGAGGAGGTAGAGGAGGCAGGCCAGGATGGCGGATACAAATAGGCCGGCAACAATGGTCCAGCGCAGAATGAAATTCTGTTTACGACGCAGATTTCTGCCGCCCATGCCGGGCAGCAGGTAAAAACGTTGTCGAGGTTTGGGTTTCCAGAACCAAGCCATAGCTCCGAGCATTAGCATGGGAAAAAATGGGCTGCCCGTCAAGCTCAAGGGACCCGGTCCCTCGCTGAAAAGCATCGAAAAGACGCCCAAAAACCTCCTCTCTCCAACCCCTCTCCTCGTCCGAGCCGGACTGGCCATTGGAGGCGAGGGAGTCAGGCGCCGCGATTCTCGGCAGGTTCGTGGGTTCAATGCGCGAAGCTAAAGACAGCAAGATTGCGGACAGGAAGATACGCGCGACCAGAAGCTCTGCTCACTCAAATTCGAGCCAATCGAAGCTGACCGTGCCTTGGCGGACGAGCAGCTCATAATCGTTGGTTCCGCGCGCAAGGGACACCGGTTGTAGTTTCACTTCGGCCCAGGCAGTGCCGGTCACCGAGGAATCCTGAGTTTGGCCGTTGCAGTTCAAAGTAAAAGAGGCCGGCGCGCTCTCGGCCCTGACACGAACCGTTACTGCGCAGGAGCGTGCGGTCTCGCAGTTGGCCTGGTAAGCTGTCCACTCCTGGGCACTGAGACGGATCGCTTGGCTCGAATCGCGTCCGCGGCCAGTCCCGATCAGATCGATCGGCACTGGTTCAGAGGTTCGGTAGTGAGCCGACTTTTGCGCGTTCGCTTTCACATAATAAGAGCGGCCGGGGCCTTGGTGCCCGTAGTTTTCGGCCTCGATCCGGCCGGGAACGCGGCGGAAGATGGCGTTCACCACCGCGGGCACATAGGTGCAGTTCTCGAGCCGGATATTCTGAAGCAAACCATCAAATGCTTTTTGAGCCTCTTCGCGCGAGGGCTTGCCCTGGCCGCGTGAATACGCGGTGATGGCGTCCCAGCCCGGAGGGCTTTTGACCGAGTAAGGCGTATTGCCGGTGTCCATCTTCTTCCAGGGCCAGAACGACCAGCCAACATTGTTCGCCTCGAAATAATCCGTGGTAGCCCAGTAGATCGCGCTGTCTTTCTCACCGGTTTCGCCGCCCCAAATCGGTGCGCCGAGTTTTTGGCGGTGATCCAGGTATTTTTGGATGCTGTTCAAGTGCGTCGGCCGATCCCAGCAATAATAATGGAACTGGTAAACGAGGTTCGGATCGAACGGGCGCGTGAACACGGACCATTCGTTCGCCCAATCCGCGCCTTCCACGGTGATCATGTGCTTGCGATCCACGGCGCGAATGGCGGCGGTAATGCGCTGGTAAAGTGGCTCGAGCTGGGCTTTGTATTTGGCTGCCGCGCCAGTTCGTTCGGGCAATGGCTCATTGAGAAGATCGTAACCGCCCACCGTTGGTTCATCCTTATAACGAGAGGCAATCTTCACCCATAAATCGATCAAGCGCTGCTGGTTCGCCGGGTCCATGAACAACCGAGGCTGGTCGTCCGCGCTGTCGTCGATGTTAGCACCGGTTTGCCCGCCCGGCGCTGCATGCATGTCGATGATCACATAAATGCCGGCCTTGCGCGCCCAGGCCACCAGGTTGTCGAGCAGTTCAAAACCTTCCCTCACCTCGGCTGGGTGGTCGCCTTCGGTGAGGAATAACCTGGCGTTCAAGGCGGGACGGACGCAATTGAAGCCAAGCGCCGCGATGCGCTGGAGGTCGGCTTCCGCGATGAACTGCCGGCGGTATTGGGTCCAGAACCGGGCGGCGGCTTCGGGGCCGATCAAGTCGCCGACAATGGCTTCGATGCGGCGAGGTCGGTCACCTTTGTCGCCGAAGTGCCACATGTAACCTTCCGGCAGAAACCAGTTGCCCAAACCCACGCTGCGGAGCAAAACCTTTTGACCTTGCTCATCAACGATGTCATAGCCGCGGGTGTGCAGAAAACCGGTGGCGTGGGCGAAAACAGGAATCATCAGCAAAAAGAGTCCCAGCCCGAAGACCGTTGGAATTTTGGAGCGAAAGCGCGCGCGCATATTTGATGATGTGATGCTAGCGCACGAGCCGCAAGCCAATGCAAAGCAAAAATTCAAGGGAGATCCGGCAGAAATATTGTGGTTTGTTTGTCGTAAGCGCAGTGCGAAAACGAACTCTTGCCTCACGCAAAGGGCGCAGAGGTCGCAAAGGATAGAGGCAATCCGATTTAAGACCTAAGCCGTATCCATGAAGTTGAAAAACACAGATGAACACAGATTTACTGCAACCCGGTAACACTGGGCAGGTCGATTGCGGATTCACCTTTCAGAGATGGTGTCGGCGACGTCAGGAACCGCGCTCGAGGCCCTCTTTATCTGTGTTTATCTGTGTGAATCTGTGGTTAAACTGAATTGTTCCGGCTAAGACATCGGCAACCTGATACGGCCTTTGCGAGGCCCAATTGAAAAAGTGCCATTCTGGGTTTCTGCCGGCTGGAAGCCGGCGCTCCCAGGAATTACGGAGCTGACAGTGCGGGAAGGGCTGTGGAGGGATCCTGGCTGGGTTTCACTAGCCCACGTTCCAACGCGTAACGGGTCAGGCTGGCTGTATCGTGGATACCGAGTTTGTCCATGGCGGCCTGGCGATGTTTCTCAACGGTCTTGATACTCAAACCCAGGTTGCTGGCGATCGTCTTGTTGGGTTGGCCTGCGGCGATCAGGCAAAGAACCTCCTGCTCGCGCGGGGTCAATCGGGCGGGAGCCGTAGCGGCGCGGCCAGCTTGGAAACTGTTGTGCCGAGTAGATTTCAGTTTGCCAGCAATTCTGCTGCAGTAATAGGAGCGACCCTGGCTAACCTCGCGAATGGCGGTAAGCAGTTCGTCAGCCGCTGAGTGCTTGGTCATGTAACCCGCTACGCCCAGCTCCACCAGTCGCTGCACCAGATCGACGTCCTGGTAAGCCGATAAAACAAGAACACGGGTATTGGGCGCTTCCTGACGGATTTTACGGCTGGCTTCGAGGCCATTGCCTTTAGGCATCGAGAGGTCGAGCAGGACAACATCGGGTTGCAGTTTACGTGCTTTCTCAACAGCGTCGGCCCCGGTGTCGGCTTCGCCGGCGATTTCGAAACCGGGTTCGGCCCGGATTAAAATCTTGAGCCCCTCACGGACGACCTCATGATCTTCGGCGATTAAAACTTTGATGCTGCGAGCCATAACGGATGCCCCATAAACGATCGCACTTCGACGTTGAATTCGGGCTGGAGCGACTCTTGGGTTTATGTCGAACAAAGTCGAGGCGGAGTTATTAACAGGATGTGAATAACTAGCCTTGAACGCTGAAAATCAGGCAGAAAAACGCGGTCTAAACCTGTGAATAACTTTGTTGCTGATGGTGCACCTTAAGAAATTGAGTGGAAAAACCCATTTCTGTTCTAATATGGACTGTTCGCCGATTTTGGCGGGCGGTCGATGAAGCAAAGGTTAAAAGCTCTGAAAGATAGATTAAGTTGTTTTCAAAAATGGCTGTTGGGGTTACTCCTCCTTGCGGTAGTAGTGGGTGTTTCCGGCTGCCAGACGTGGAAATTCTATGGTCAAGCGGCCAAAGGGCAGTATCAGATTTTTGCCCACGAAGAGCGCACGGAAAAGCTGCAGAGCGATCCGAATACTCCGTCGGACCTTAAGCAACGCCTGGAATTGGTTGCCCAATTGCGAACCTTTGCCGCCAAAGAGCTCAAGCTTCCGCTGGATGGACACTATCAGAAGTATGTTGACCTGCATCGTCCATTTGTCGTGTGGAATGTCGAGGCGGCGCAGGAATTCTCAATGCAGCCGAAGACCTGGTGGTATCCGCTGGTGGGCAGCCTCGAGTACCGCGGTTATTTTTCAAAGGCGGGGGCCACCAATTACGCGGCTGTACTTCGCCGCAAAGGATACGATGTATCGGTCGGTGGCGTGGAGGCCTACTCGACGCTCGGCTGGTTCAAGGATCCTGTGCTCAACACGTTTATCAACCAAAGCGAGCCGGACCTGGCGGAGGTTATTTTCCACGAGCTTGGTCACAAACGGGTGTTTTGCCGAGGCGATACCGATTTTAACGAAGCCTACGCCAC
>CAZUVM010000223.1:0-17845 GCA_964623885.1 uncultured Verrucomicrobiota bacterium | reverse complement strand
GCGCCTGAACACTTTGCGCCGGCTTTATACACAAGCGCTGCTGCGGGAAGCAGGCCCCGACGCAGTTGGCAAGCTCCTGCTCGACAAGAACCCATCGCCCACCGCGCGCCTGCCGCTCTGGCTGAAAGTCTTCCCCGAACTGCAAGTGCTCATCGCCCTGCGCGACCCGCGCGACGTGGTCCTGAGCTGCTACTTTCAGAACATCCCGCTCAATGCCGCTAACGTAAACTTCCTCAGCTTCGAGCGCCTGGCGTGCCATTACGCCGACCTCATGGACATCTGGCTGATGGTGCGGGAATGGGAAGGCTTCGCCTGGCTGGAGGTCCGCTACGAAGACACCGTTGCCAACCTCAAGAACGAGGGAAGGAAGGTGACCGAATTCCTCGGGCTGACGTGGCACGAGGATCAAGGCCGGTTCTACGAGAAGAGCCGCGCCAAACAGCTTTACTCACCGACCTACCAGGACGTAACCCGGCCCGTCTACACTCGCTCCGTGGCGCGCTGGCAGGCCTACCAGAAGCACCTCGCTCCTGTCCTGCCGGCCCTCGAACCTTATTGCCGCGCCTTCGGATATCACTAACGGTTCGACCTTCTCCAACCTGCCCCCCTAGGCCCCTGCGCCACCACCGATTACTGATTACAAACTTTGGGCGGCTCACTCCCTCGACGTTACCAGCACGATTCCCTGTCCCGGCCGTAAGGCGTAATGAAACGGCTCGTGGATATAATCGAGCGGGTACTCGGGCGATACATCGCGCAACGGCGCTCCGGATTGCACGTAATGCCGGAAGTGTTCGGTGTAAAACTCCTGGTAGTTCCAGGGATCTTTGTTCAGGATCAACAGCGCCTCGTGCGGCCGTTTCACCGACCCCTTCCACAGCAACAACACGTTCGGGTTCGGTGAGTGCAGCATCTGCGTCGGGCTTTCCTCGAGAAAAATCGGATATTTCTTTTTAATCGCGTTTACGCGGCCGATGTAGTCGCACAAGTCGATCCCCGTTGTTTCCCAATCCGCAGGCGTAGTTTTGACTACGTGCAGTTGCTTGCGGAACCCGTACTCGAATCCAATCGGGATCATCACCCCCGCCGAAAACAGCGCCGAAAACAGGTAATGCTGCTTCAACGCGTTCACATTGCCGTGGAATTCCTCGCACAAACGCACCGTGTCGTGGCTCTCGGGAAAGCTGATCGACGGCGTCGTTTCCCGCAGCAGGTTGTATTGTGAGATGAGCCACGAATCGCTGAAGTTCCAATATTTTGAGCTGTTGAAAACGTAATTGAAACCGGCGCGCGCGGTTTCTTTCGTCTGGTCCGGTGTGCAGCCCAGTGTTTCCGCCACGAACATAATTTCCGAACGCCGCGGCCGGACGTCGTGGATCAGCCGATGCCAAAACTTTTTCGGCACTTTGTAGGCCGCGTCGCAGCGAAAACCTTCAAACCCAAGGTCGAGAAGATGCTTAACTGCGCTGAGGCAATATTGATAAAGACCTTCCGGGTCGCGCGTGTGCTGATGATCGAACTGGGCCAGGTCCTTCCAGACAACCTTTTCGCTTTTGTGCATGCAAAACGCATTCGCAACGCGCCCATCTTTCTCGCGCAGGAACCATTCGGGATGTTCGCGCGTCACCGGCGCGTCGATCGCGCAATGGTTGATCACTAGGTCGATCATCATGCGCAACCCCGCCGCGCGCGCCTGCTCCATCATGCCGCGGAATTGTTCCTCCGGTGAGGCTTTGCTCTCGGGATCCAGAAATGCGTCGTTGAACTGGAAGTAATCAGCGATGGAGTAAAGGCTCCGGGATGCGCCCAGGCGCTGGATTGGATTGACGAAGACCCAATCGAATCCCATATCCGCAGCCCGTCTTAAATGCGGCCCCCATTTGCTGAACGGGCCCGTCAGCAAAGGAAAAAGGTTGTAAAGAACCACAGCCCTATGTCCGCCAACGCCACACAAAAATCAAGCGCGAGTCCGGGAGGACTTTGCCCCGGAGCGTGCGTCACAAGTCCGAACGACTACTCATGTTCTCGCTGCTTCCTCTTATTAACACCTCCATTTATATTTATGGAGGTGTACCAAGACCGAGTGCGAATGGAACCCTTTCAGGGGTTTCTCACCGCCAACCGTTTTGAACATTACCTTTCTGCCTTCTGACCCGGCTTGACATTCTGCGCTCGCCTAGCAGATTGCTGCACACAATCACCCAACCCAGCGTATGAACCTCTCCAATGCCAGCATCGGCCAAATCATGATTCCGGTCGACAATTTCGAACGCGGCACGGCTTTCTATCGCGATACACTCGGTCTGCCGTTCCTGTTCGCCGCACCGCCCCAGATGGCCTTCTTCATGTGCGGCTCGGTACGTCTGCTTGTCGGATGTCTGCCTCCCGGCCAGGCCGCCCAGCGCGGCGGAGCGATTTACTTTCAGGTCAGCGACATAAAGACCGTCTTCACGAGCTTAAAAGGCAAAGGCGTTCAATTCATCGCCGACCCTCATGCCGTGCATCGGACTCCAAAATCAGAGCTGTGGCTTGCCGAATTCAAAGACCCGGACGGGAACCAACTCGCCCTAATGTCCGAAGTCCCATTGTAAAGCTGGCCCGTAATCTTCTCTGCGTTTCTCCGCGCTCTTTGCCCCTTTGCGTTAAATTCTGCATTTGCTAACGCGTAATGCCCTGACTATCAGCTCTCCCAATCCTTTCAAAACGCACCCGTGATTGACTTCTAAGGCCTACTCGGAGCAGGATATCCTAAACCAAAGTCCGCCATGACCACGATGACCCGCCTCCGCTTCCCATGCGGGTTGATATCCCTTGCTGGTGCGATTGTATTTGCGGCGGAACCCGCAGTTCCTCGCGTGGACGAACCATCGCAACCTCCCAAACAGGGGCAGGACTTGGCATTTTTTCCGGCAGACGAAGTTTTGACCAACATCCAGGATATCCGCAAGCTTGCTAACCGCTCTTATGAGGTAAGCTGTTCCTTTAAGCTGGAAGGCACCGTCCTTTGGGCCAATCAGGAAGCGGGTGAACTCATCTTGCAGGACAGCTCTGGTGGTATCCGGATTCAAACCGATTTGCGCGATCAACCCGTGCTGCGAACTGGCGATCGGGTTAACATCACCGGGAGGTCGGTTTATGGCTCTCATTGCCTGCATCAACTGCTCCTGGACAATGATGGCCGCCATGCGCCCACGGAGCTGTCTCAATCGATTTACCTGCCGGCAGGACGGTATCCGCTCCGCTTGGATTATTTCAACGGCCTTGCCGGGTTTGACCTCAAGCTCGAGTATCAAGGACCGAATCTGCCGCGGCAACGAATTCCCGATTCCGCTTTCTTTAGGACACCGCGCGCGTCCTCGCTAGGTCCCGCCGGCAGAGCTGACAACGGGCTTGCCTATAGTACTTACGAAGGGAACTGGCAAATGCTGCCGGAGTTCTCCCAAATGACGCCGGTCAAGACCGGCACGATTTCAAATCTCGATCTGGGCATTCGAAGCCGGGACCAATATTTCGGAGCCCAATTCAACGGATACCTCGAAATTCCGTGTGCCGGTGTATTTGCGTTTTGGCTGCGCTCGGATGATGGCAGCCGTCTTTACCTCGGCGGCAGCCTGCTAACGATAGTGAACCTCGGCCCGGGACGCCTACCCGGCCCGCATTGCTTTGCAGTCGGCACCGGCCTGTCACCTCAGGATGATTGCTGTTGGGCGCAAACCGAGGGCACTCTGCTCTCACTTGCCCCTGAGCCTGGAGGCGGCATGACGGCCGTGATCGGCTCCGGCACGAACCGCTTCCGCCTGGACATTGACGACGCCTCAGCCGGCGCGCCGCCTTTATTCAGTACCGTCCGCCCCACGGGAGTTTTGCTCTGCAACCAAGCAAGCGGTGCAGCGCCTGGAGCCAGCCTCCTCATCCCCGCTTTCGATCGAATTGAAGTGCTTAAGCGCCCGGTCGAAAACCCTCCGCTTGCTAATGCCGTTACCCTCGATCAACTTCGCACGCTGGTCAGCGCCGGCCAATGTGCTCCTGGAATGCTCCAGGTGCAGGGCGTCGTGCTGGCAGCGGACGCACCGGCCGGAATGCTAACGTTGGCCGACGGTTCGGGGGCTGCATTGCTTGAAACCGACTTGAAAGGTTGGTCGGTTCGGCCGGGACAAAGGATAATGGTTTCCGGCAATTGCCAGGTCGAAGGTTCCCGGCTTCGGTTCCGTCAGGCGCCGCTGGTCGACAATAATGGCATCCACAATTTGGTCGAGAAGTCCGCAGCTATTTTCCTCACCGCCGGCAGGCATCCTCTTCATTTGTGCTATTTCAACCGGGAATCTCCGGAAGCGCTCGAGCTCTATTGGGAAGGCCCCGGACGCCCACGTGAAAAAATACCGGAGGCGGCCTTGGAGCATGCAGAGCCCGAAGAGAGCGGAATCCATTGGGCGCAAGGACTGGATTATCGAGCCTATGAAGGCCGTTGGCTCCAGTCTCCGTCCCCACTCGGCCTCGAGCCGCTCAAACAGGGAATCACCCGTGACTTCGATACCAGCCTGGCCACGCGCGCGACGGACACGGCCCTTGAATTCAGCGGCTGGCTCGAAGTTCCGCGCGAGGGCGTGTATACCTTCACTGCGGCTTCGGACGATGGTTGCTTGCTGTTTGTCGACAGCGCTCCCACTCGCCTGGAGGTCATGGGCGACGGCCCTGTTCCGTCACCACAGCGCATCGCCGCGCGCCAGATGCTGACGGACCGGGACCAGCATCACTGGGCAGAAGTCGAGGGCCGCGTCACTTTCGCCAGCCAACGGTCCGGTTCATTGACCCTTGAGCTCAATGCCGGAACCGGCCGCATGAGTGTCGAGGTTGCCGACTCCTCCGGCGCTTCGCCTTTGCTGCTGCTGAACAGCCGCATTCGTGTCACCGGCATTTGCCACGCTGATTACACACCCGATGGGCAACTTGTGGCGGGGAGCCTGCTTGCGCCTTCGGTCAAGCAGCTCGAATACATTGAAATGGCGCCCGGCCGATGGTCCGACTATCCCGTGATACCGATCGCGCGTTTGCCGGAGACAACGGTGAGTGCGGATTCCGAAACCGTAGTGCACCTCCGCGGCAAGATCGTAGCCCAGGCCGAGGACGGCTCGTTGGTCCTCGATGACGATTCCGGCCAGGTCCGATTGCACACGGCCCAGCCGCCACCCGAGAGCGATTTGTTGGAGGTCGAAGCCTTGGGACGCTTGTGCCGGGACGGCACTAACTCTGTTTTAGGCTGCGCTTTTTACCGGGACCGGGCCGTCGACCTGGGCGATACCAATTCGCCTGTCTCGCTTCTGACCACGATCGAACAGGTCAAACGTCTTACCCGCCGCGAAGCCCAACGCTTTCTGCCAGTTAAAGTGCGCGGAGTGGTTACAAGTTCCCTCACCGCCGGTTGCTTCGTTCAGGACGGGGCCTGGGCAATTTACGTGCGCTGGCCAAACACCATTAAAAGCGAATTCCCGAAAGTTGGCGAGTATTGGGAAATTGAAGGCACTACTTTTTTCGAGTTTGCGCCGAACGTTCGCGCTCGCGGCGCCATCCGGCTCGGCGCTGGCGTTATGCCGGAACCATTTCGCCCGTCATGGGATCAGTTGATCAACGGCAGCCTCGACGCCCGCTACGTTGAGATCCTGGGAATCGTTACGTCGGTCGAGCTCGATGGCCTCGGATTGCTTACTCGAGATGGCCGGATCACCGTCCAACTATCCGAACTCCCGGCGCAAACCCTCAAGCTTTACGAAAACGCCCTAATCCGTCTCCGAGGTTGCCTTATCCCGGCGAAAGATGACCGAGCCCACAAAGTCGAACTCGGCCGGATCAGCCTGTCCAATTGTTCCGTCGCCGTCGATGAACCTGCGCCTGCCGATCCGTTCGCCCTTCCGCTCAAACGCCTCGGCGAATTGCTCCTGTTCGATCCGCGCGCCAGCTCGATCCAGCGAGTCAAACTCTCGGGCCAGGTCTTGCACGAGCGCCATGGCGAGTACTTCCTGTTGGAAAGCGGCGCCGGGCTGCGATTTTCCCTGCGCGGGCGGAGCGATATTCGGCGCGGCGATCTGGTGGAAGTTGTCGGATTCCCGGACCTCAGCGGCCCTTCGCCCGTATTGCGCGAAGCGCTCGCGCGCCGCATTGGCCGCGCCTCGCTGCCGGAACCTCTGCCGCTTCCGGCAACCAACCTCCTTGGTCGGCGATTCGATGCCATGCTGGTTCGGGTGGACGCCCACCTCGCCAATCTTAGTTTCAACCGCGCCGACCAGGTGCTCGAACTCCAAAGTGGTGGCCGTGGATTTATCGCCCGGCTGGATGTCCGCCGCGGTCGGCTGGACGACCTGGCCGTAGGTTCGCAGCTCGAACTGCAGGGTGTCTATGCCGGCCAGGGCGGGGATGTTACGTCCGGACGCGATATTGATTCTTTCGAACTTCTGCTCAATTCACCGGCTGATGTCCGGGTCCTGCAGCGCCCCTCCTGGTGGACGGGCCGCCATGCGCTGACTGTTCTGGGCGCCATGTCCCTGATCATATTCGTTTCGCTTATCTGGATTACTCAGCTTCGCCGGCAAGTCGAAGAAAGGTCGCAATTGTTGGCCACCGAAGTCCGCCGCCACGAGCAAACGGAGCGCCAGCGCGCTCTGGAACAGGAGCGCGCCCGCATCTCGCGTGACCTCCATGACGATCTCGGCGCCAGCCTTACCCAGATTCGCCTCTTGAGCGCTTTGGAGAGCCGTGATGCTCAGCTCCCGCCGACCTCTCGCTCCCGGATGAGCCAGGTTACTGAAAAATCCCGCCAAATGGTGGCGTCGCTCGACGAAATAGTGTGGGCGGTCAATCCGGCCAACGATTCGCTCCCGAGCCTGGCCACCTACCTTTGCCAGTTCGCGGAGGAATTCCTTCGTCCGACAGCCATTCGCTGTCGCCTCGACGTCCCGGATTCGCTTCCCCATCTTCCGCTGACTTCCGAGGTCCGGCACAATCTTTATCTCGCCGTGCGCGAAGCACTGAATAACATCGCCAAGCATTCCGAGGCGACGGAAGTCTGGCTTCGTATTCAGTGTCAGGACCACACCATCCGGATCGGACTCGAAGACAATGGTCGCGGTTTTAGTTTTCCGGCCGAGGCTTTTGCCGGCGATGGTCTTGGCAACATGCGCAGCCGCCTCGAACGCATCGGCGGCCACTTTGAGTGCCAGACCCAAAACGGCGCCGGCACCGTTTGCCGGATATGGATGCCTTTAAACGCAACCGCAAACGGCTCCAGCGCTCTGCATTCTGTTTGAGTGGGAGCGCGGTGATTTTCAGGTCATTGTCAGGCTCGGCAAACTAAACAATTCAAGCTTTGATACTCGACTATGCTCAAAACCGGTATCCTTAACCCAAACCTCAACTCGGTGCTGAGCCGCGTTCGCCACACCAATACACTGGTCATTGCAGATCGCGGTTTTCCATTCTGGCCAACAATTGAGACCGTCGACATCTCGCTCGTCGACGATGTCCCCACCGTTCTGCAGGTCTTGCATGCTATCCGTTTCAATTTCCAAGCCGGAAAAGCCTGGATGGCTCGGGAATTTCTCGAGCATAACTCTGACAAAACTCGCGCTGCTTTCGCCGAAGCACTTCGCGGCATCGAGCTGGCGCATGAATCCCATGTCGATTTCAAAAAGCGCGTTCCTCAGGCCATCGGCCTCATCCGCACTGGCGATACAATTCAATACGCCAATGTGATAATCGAGAGCGCCTGAGTAGGTTTGGACTGAACCGTTGAAAGTTTCGACAGGGCAGAGCTGCTCACTATGTTGTTCGCGCGGCTTTTTGGCATGAAATATGCCGGGATTGTCGACATGTTTTTGCAACGCGCGGCTGCCAGCTTGGTTCCTCGGCTGTTTTTAGCATGGGCAGTCCTGCTGGCGGTTCTGGTTTATGGCTCACAATCCAGCCGCGCTGTGGATCCGACCCATTGCGGCGTCTGCAACCAACCGCTGGGAGCGACCGTTTACACGATGCTTGACAAAGTGACGCATGAAAAAGTGTTGCTCTGTCACGACTGTGCTACTTGGCCTGATGAGTGCTACGTTTGCGGGCTGCCTGCCAGGGCCGCCGGTGCAATTCATTTGCCCGATGGTCGGTTCCTGTGCGAGCGCGACGGCAAAACTGCCGTTTTGGATCAAGCCCGGGCCAGAGAAATCTGGGAGGATATTCGTGACAGATTAGATCGGCTGTTTTTGAGGTTCATGATCTGGCCGCAGACCAACGTAACCGTTGATCTCGTCGACCGAGTGAATCTGTACGACGAGTTCACTGTGGTCGGCAATGACTTCGAGTGTCCGGATGTACTGGGCTACATTCACAGCCGAACGAATCGGAACGGATTGAAACACGAAATCAGCCTCATGACCGCCCTCCCATTGGCCGAATTCCAGGCCACTTGCGCTCACGAGTATACCCACGCCTGGGTATTCGAAAACGTCTCGTCGGAGCGTCGCAAGACACTCAGCCGCGACGCCCACGAGGGATTTTGCGAGCTGATGGCTTATCTGCTGATGGATTCTCTCCATGAAGAGGAGCAGATGAAAAGAATGCTGCGCAACAGCTACACCCGTGGACAAATTGACGCATTTATTGCGGCTGAGAAGGAATATGGGTTGAACGACGTTCTCGATTGGGTCCGCTGGGGCGTGAATGGACGGCTAAAAACAGCGGATCCCGGCGATGTGCGAAACGTCCAAATGCCGCGACGCACGCCGGTTACTGCTCCGACTCCGATGCTCTACACGTCTGCCGCTTCAGTGCCTGACCATCTGGTCCTCAAAGGCATTTTTCAAGCCAGGAACAAACCTCTCGCCCTGATCAACGATCGCACATTGGTCGCCGGGGAGAGTGCCAAGGTGCGCATCGGTACAACCAACGTGCTGGTGCGTTGCCTCTCGATTGGTGAGGACTCTGCCCGGGTACAGGTCGCCGGCTCTGGCAAGGTCATTGAGCTAAATCTTGGCGGAAATTAACGGGATATTTTACTTCAACCCCCGGCAAGCGAAGAATTGCAGTGGGCGTAGCAGGAAGCGGTCATGGTACATGACATTACTAACTCCCATATCGGTAACCGACTCGAATTCGGCTACGATGCTGTCTGGAGGTTTGGTGGACTCAGGCCTGGTTCGGTCCAATTCCCGCACAAACACGGCATTTTCGCCCTTGCGTTCGCTGTAACCAGGCCAGAAATAAAACTGGTTTTCGGGCACCGGAGTGCTGCGGAAATAAACCAGAGGAGTTTGGGCCACCGCCGCTTTGGCTTCCGGCAAATAGAAAGAAATCTGGCCGGCCATCCCGTAATGGTCGGTGATGATAAACACCGGTTTGCCTTCAGAAAGCAAAGCGGAGCGCGCCTGGCCCACGACCCTGGCTGTCGTGTCCCACTCGCGCACGCGGTGCAACGGGTCCAATTTCACCGGCAGATAAAAGTTCGCGATTTTCTGAACCAAGTTGGTGTTATAGCCGAACACCACCAGCACGCCTCCAAACATCAGGCCGGCCATGAGCCAGGGCTTGAGGTTTACCGTGCCCAGTCGGCCACGTGCGTCCCAGTAAATGACCGCGAGGCAGAGTAGGGGAATGACTGACGGAGCAATCCAGTTGGGCAGGATTCGCGAACGCAGCGACCACAGCAGGAAAATCAGGAATAATGGCGCCCCCATGCTGAAGCAATAGACCAAACGCGGGTTATGCCGGTCGCGTCGCCAGAGCGCAATGCAGGCCCAGATAATGGCCACAGAGAATACCGGGTTGAATAGCAGGAATTCGGTCCCGATGAAATCCAACAGCGGTTTGAGGCTGAAGTGCCATACATCTTTTACACCAGCGTCCTGGGCGACGTGCGTGGCAGTAATCCAGCCGTGCTGTTGATTCCAGATCAACACCGGCAACATGCAGAGGGCGTTGATGAGCAAAGCAAGATAAGGACCGGGCCGCCGCAGTTGCTTCCGGGCGGGTTGCCATAACACGAAAAACACAATCCAGCAAACTAACTGCAGCAACTCCGTGTATTTGCTCAGGAATCCGAGGCCCATCCACAGGCCCACCCAAAACCAATCCCAAACCGTGGCTTTATCCTGGATCGCGCGCCATCCGGCGAGCATCGCCGTGGTCCAAAACAAAACCGAAAGCGGATCTACGGTCATGAGCACCGCACCAACGGCCAGCAGCGGCATGGCATTGAACATGAGCACGAGAAAGAACCCCGCGCGCGCGTTAACTTCGCGGGCAAAAAAACGCAGAACAAGGAAGCTGACAACCGAGCTAATTAGCGGCGAGAGAAAGCGAATCCCAAAGGCAGTGTCGCCCCAGATCTGCGTCCCGATAAATTGGGCGTAAGCAATCAAAGGGGGCTTGCTGTAATACGAGAGGGCCAAGTGCTTTGACCATAGCCATTGGTAAGCCTCGTCCTCTGCCAATTGAATCGTGTGCCCCGCGATGTAAACCCAACGCGCGACCAGCAGCAGGACAATCACAAAGTAACCCAATCGCAGCCAATGAGCATCGATGTTGACCTGGGGCGGCACGAATCCTTTCGGCGCAATGCCGCGAGTCCGGGGAAGGACGGTAGTTCGCGCGGGCGGAAGCGAGGAGGCGGGATAAGCGGTCGCGGTGTTCGACGCTACTGCTTCCTCCATTTCGACTGGTTCGTCTTCCTCGGGCAGTTCCTGCCGGAGTTGCGGAGCCAGCAGCGAAGGCATTTTTTCCCACCATAGCGGAAACCAGTTCCGGCCGATCCAATGCCAAATTGTGTTCAGCAGCCAAAGCCCTGCAGCGGCGTAACCGGCGCCCAGAATGGCTCCCGCAACTACGTCGCTGGGATAATGCACGCCGTTGTAGATTCGCGAAAAGGCAACCAGTACCGCGCAAGGCAGCATGAACCACAGTGTGCGGCGGTAATAGACAAAGGCGATGAAAGTCGCGGCGAACCAATTGGCAGCATGAGAAGAAGGCATGCTGCCCGAGCCGGTCCGGCCGATCAGCATGTGGACATCCGGGAACACCAGGAACGGTCGGTCGCGGGCGACTGCATGCTTGATCGTATTAGTTACCAAGCCGTCGCCCAGAGGCAGAATGAGCCCGAACATGAGCAGGCAAATCCAGGCGCGCGCGCCGCCTCGCCATAGAATAGTCAACCCCACCACCAATACTGCCGGAAAAAAAAGCACGTTTCCGCTCGCAAGCGGCATCAACCTATCGAATACAACGTTCCGCATCGTCGTATTAACGAAGTGGAACAGGTTACCATCGAATGTTTGAAGCCAATGCATTGTTGGTAAGGGATTCTAACCCGCCGCAATGCAGGGCAAAAGCAAAAGGTGCAAAGGACGGGTGGCAGCAGGCTTCTTAACCGCGAACGTATCCTCGCCAATGAGATTGGGGACTCCGAGGACAGCGTCCCCGCCAATTCGTTTCGACTCGCGTTTGTTAGCTGCTTTGGCTGGTGTCACCCCTCAATAGACTACCAATGAGCGAATAGGATAGCCCTTCAATTTATCGCGTCCTTTGAGAAAGCTTAACTCGATGAGGAATGATATTTCGAGAATTTGAGCCCCGAGCCGGTGAACCAGAGCGGCAGCTGCGGCGGCAGTGCCGCCGGTCGCCAACAGGTCGTCGATCAGCAAAACCCGGCTCCCTGGCTTGAGTGCGTCGACGTGCACGCATACGGTGCTCGTGCCGTATTCGAGCGAATAATCCTGTTCGTGGGTTTGATAGGGCAGTTTTCCCTTCTTGCGGATGGGGACAAAGCCGGCTTGGAGTCTGATGGCCGCAGCGGCGGCGAAAATGAAACCGCGGGCATCAATACCCACAACCGAATCAACCATGCCGGGTTTGTAATCATTAATCATCAACTCGATGCTGCTGGAGAAGAGTTGGGCGTTTGCCAGCAACGGTGTGATGTCTTTGAATTGTATTCCCGGTTTGGGAAAATCAGGTATCGTCCGGATTGCGCGCTCGATGTCCGAACGCGTCGGGTGAGGTGCTGTCATAGGTGGTGGTCAGGTTGCGCATGTTACGAGCGCCCGTAGGTAAGCGGGCGGCATTATCGTGGTGCGACCGTAAGTCGCGCTTCACGTTTTCGTGGTCTCCATTTTTTCGATCATCTTGCGGAGCTTCTTGAGAGCGATGTTTTGAATTTGGCGCACGCGTTCGCGAGTAACACCGAATTTTTGACCGACTTCCTCGAGGGTCTTCTGTGGACCGCCGTCCAGGCCAAACCGGGCGCGGAGAATAGTGGCCTCCCTGGGATCCAGGGTTTTGACCATTTCCTGTAGCATCCGCGTGACCGTCTTTTCTTCGAGTTGTTCGTAAGGTGTGTCGGCGGCCTCGTCCTGCACGACTTCAGCGAAGTTGTTGGAGTCTTCATCGCCAATAGGTGCATCCAGGGAAGCCGGTCGGATAGCCGCCATGCGCATTTGGGCGACTCGTGAAGCCGTGATACCGAGTTCCTCACCTAACTCGTCATCGGTCGGTTCGCGGCCCAACTCTTCCTGGAGTCGCATCGCCGTGCGGCGCATCTTAGAGATTTTGTCGACGAGATGAACGGGTAACCGGATAGTTTTCGACTGATTGGCGAGAGCGCGTTTGATGGATTGTTTAATCCACCAGGAACCGTATGTCGAAAGCTTACCACCTTTGGCCGGATCGAAGCGTTCGACCGCCTTCATCAGTCCAATATTGCCCTCGCTGATGAGATCGAGCAGCGGCAAGCCGATACCTTCATAGTCTCGGGCGATTTTAACTACCAGCCGCAAGTTGGCTTTGATCATTTGCTCCCGGGCTTTTTTATCGCCCTTCTTGATTCGGGCGGCCAGGTCAATCTCCTCCTGCGGTGTCAGCAGTTTCACCTGCCCAATCTCGCGTAAATACAGCTTTATTGCCGTGTCGCCGTCGTAGCTGGTTCGTTCGCGTCGGGTGGTCTGTTCTTCGGCCTCCGGGCCGCGCGCTGCTGCCGCGGCGGCCTGTTCGGCCTCCTCCGCTTTCAAGGCCTCTTCTTCTTTGGCAAGGTCTTCAGGTCGCGGCTCTTCGTCTTCTTTCGGAAAGTCTTCCTCTTCCGGTGGGGCGGGCCGCGCCGGTGTCAATGAAGGGGCTGCCTCCAACCGATTCCGATGTGCATCGGCCGGGCGGTCGGCCACGTCGGGGCGCGCGACCTTGCGGTGCTTTTTGTGGGCAACCATAAGCAAATTAAAATCGGAGCGTGTGTGGATTGGCAATCAAATTAAACCGCCAGTAATTGGCTTTGCATGACTCAAAGGGCAATAACAGCATAAGGGCGCGCAGAGTATGGGGCTTTATGCCCACCATTTAACAAATTGACTACTCCCGTACATACACCTGAGACAAACCGCGGTTGCGGATCATTCAAAGCGAGGGGCGAAAGAAAGCGCGAAAGGGACCTCAGAATAGAAATGACTGGAACCAAGAAGTTAAGATTACGAATACAAAGAAAACTAGACACCAAAAAGACGGTCCCCGGCATCTCCCAAACCGGGCAAAATATAGCCCTTTTGATTCAGTCGGTGGTCCACCGCAGCCGTGAAGATGGGCAGTTCGGGGTAATAACGCCGCACATGCCGGATGCCTTCAGGAGCAGCGACCAGGTTCACCAGGCGCACGCGTCGGACATCCAGCTCGGCCAGCAGATCCATGGCGGCCACCGCGCTGCCGCCGGTGGCGAGCATGGGATCGATCAGAATGACCTCAAACCGGCTTAGGTCAGGTGGCAGGCTCTTGTGGTAAAATGTTGCTTTGAGTGTTGTTTCCTCGCGCTTTAATCCGATGAAGCCAACACGCGCGTTGGGAATTAACTGCAGGATGGAATCGAGCATGCCCAGTCCAGCGCGCAACACCGGGACGAGAACGACTTCCCGCTCAAGTTGGAAGCCTTTGGCCGGGGCCAGCGGCGTTTGCACTGACAGAGGCCGAACCGCGAAGGAACGAGTGGCCTCGTATAGCATCAAGGCCGCCACTTCGCTCAGAACCCGGCGAAACTCCTGCGGTCCGGTCCGCTCGTCGCGTAGGCGCGTCAGGTTGTGCTGCACCAGAGGGTGCTCGATTACGGTAACCCCTCGCAGCGGGGCTTGCGCCGACCGTTTGGGCTTGGTGTGTGCGCGGCGCACTTTCAATGCAGGAACGTCGGCGACAGGAAATAAAGGCGCCCGGCCTGCAGCTTGGGCAAGTCCATGCCGAGCTCGATCTTCATCGATTTCGCGTCACTTTTGCCGAATAACCGGAACAGATCTGATAAATCGAACCGTTGCTGGTACTCGATTAGGTTCGCGGTATCGATTCCCGCGAAATCCTTGGTTTGTTCGACTGCTGTATCGAAGGTCCCCAATTGGTCCACAAACCCGAGGTCGTAGGCTTCCGTGCCGGAAAGAACGCGGCCATCGGCATAATCCTGCCAGTTATCGTTCAACTTTCGGCCTTTATCCTTGTTTTTGGAATGCGCTTGCTCGCGCCCGTCCCGGACCACGCCCTTGAAACGCTTAAACGTGTCGTCGATGAGGTTCTGGACCATTTTCTTCTCCTCGTCGGTAATGGTATCGGGCTCGCGCGAGCCGCTGAGCATGTCTTTGTATTTGCCGCTTTTAAAAACCTGAGGCAGTAAACCGACTTTGTCCATGAGCCCGCGATAATTCCACGAGCTCATAATGACGCCAATGCTGCCGGTAATCGTCATATCATTGGCAACAATCCAGCGGCACGGCGCGGATACGTAATAGCCTCCCGACGCGGCCAGGCTGCCCATTGAAACCACCACCGGCTTCGATGAATTGGTCTGAAATTCTGCGATCGCGCGGTAGATTTCGTCTGCGGCCAAAACTTCGCCCCCGGGAGAATCCACTTTCAAGAGCACACCTTTAACGGCATTGTCTTGCTGGGCGCGCTTCAACTGCGCCTTAATTAAATCCACCATGCTGAACCCGCCCTGGTCGATGACTTGGCCGGTGATAATGCCCTCCACTTTGATGACGGCGATTTTGTTAGCGGAATCGTGATCTTCAACAACTGTCTCTTCCAGGCGCGGTCCAGCGGTGCGCGAACCGGCGTACCGGTAAGAGCGCCCATGAAACAGCATGCTGGCAATGCTGCTGAGGTTGTACATTACGCTAATGGCCAGCAGCACAAGCAGAATGAGCGCAAACATCATCCACCCGCGCCCGCGCCGGGCGGGCGATCGCTGCGCTGCAGATGGCGGCCCTATGACCGGCGGAGGCGGCAGCGGGGGTGGCGGAGGCGTCGCCGGATGAACCGGCGGCACGTTCGGAGCGGAGCCGCCGACCGGAGGCGGATTATTTTCTTCCATATAGGCCGAAACTAGCGCAGACCCCACCTAGCGGCAAGGGAGACCTTATCGCGCCTGCAGCGCCGGCTTGGCGGCGCCGCCAGCGAGTGCTTTGCAAAAGCGCTCGATGCGTTCCAGCCCTTTTTCGATGTTCCCCATGCTCGTCGCGTAGCTAAGCCGAATGTAATCGTCGGCGCCGAACGCAATCCCCGGCACGGCGGCTACTTTTTCGGCGTCCAGCAGCTTCGCACAGAACTCGGAGGATCTAAGGCCAGTCTTGGAGATGTTCGGGAACAGGTAAAATGCCCCCTTCGCATTGACACAAGAAATCCCCGGAATGGAGTTGAGTTTCTTCCAGGCAAACGTCCGCCGCTTGTCGAACTCGGTCAGCCAGGTCGCCAAGTGAGTTTGCGGACCGGTCAAAGCCGCCACCGCGCCCTTCTGAGCGAACGAAGTCGGATTGCTTGTGCTGTGGCTTTGGACGGCATCGATCGCTTTGGCTATCGGCTCGGGCGCCGCGCACCAACCCAGGCGCCAGCCAGTCATGCTCCAGGCCTTGGCAAAACCGTGAACCACAATCGTGTGTTCGAAGTGCCCGGGCGAGAAACTGGCCACACTCTTATGCGTCGCGCCATCGTAGAGCAGATGCTCATAAATCTCGTCGCTCATGATCAACACGTTCTTCTCGATGCAAATATCGCCCAGCGCCTTGATTTCCTCGGGTGTATAAACGGAACCCGTCGGATTGCTCGGCGAGTTCAGTACGAACAGGCGGGTCCGTGGGGTAATGGCGCGGCGCAGCGCTTCAGGAGTAATCTTGAACTCGGTGGCATCTGTAGTTTCGACAATGACCGGCTTTGCACCCGCCAGCTTTACCATCTCCGGATAGCTCAGCCAATACGGCGCGGGAATAACCACCTCGTCTCCCTCCTCGCAGGTCGCGATGATCACGTTGAAACAGGAATGTTTCCCGCCGCAGGAAACAATGATTTGCGACGGCTTGTAGGAAAGCCCGTTCTCGCGCTTGTGTTTGTCCGCAATTGCCTGCCGCAGCTCGGGTATGCCCGCCGCCGGAGTGTATTTCGTGAACCCAGCTGCGAGCGCTTTTGCCGCCGCATCTTTGATGTGCTGCGGGGTGTCAAAATCCGGCTCCCCTGCGCCGAACCCAACCACGTCGAGACCTTCAGCCTTCATCTGCTTGGCTTTCGAATCGATCGCCAGAGTCAGGGAAGGGGCGAGTGAAGCTGCGTGTTTTGAAATCTTGTAATTCATATCGGGATGACAAATAGCATCAGCCCATCGCAGCGCAAGGGGGAAAACGAAATGATTCGGAAGGAAACGATTGACGCGAATTCAGTACGGCGCGTCGGTGGCCGAGTAGAGCTTCATCGCCGCCTGAATACGCAAGTAATCAGGCATCTCATCGGGCGTCGGAGATTGGCCGACATACTGAACGATCTTTGGCGTCTTCCACTTCCACCGTTCGACATGGCCATCCGCAAACGAAAGACAGCCGCCCTGGTTATGCCTGTCCGACGGCATATCAAACCACTCGGGGAACCAGTACGGCATGCCCACTGGATTGCCGAACTGGGCATCGAGCATGGTGTCAGGATGCTCATCGATGAAAACAAATAACCCGGCCGGAGTTGGAGCCCCGATTTGCGCATACTTCTTCCAACACGGAATCAGGGCCAGAGGGAATGGCGCGCTATTGAGGAGCTCCGGATATCCGTTCACCGATTGGCTCATGTTGTAGCTTCGGTTTCGAAGCTGTGACGAACCATCCAACGTCGCGTGATCGGCGGGGCAATGATATATCCCCACGGCTTGGTTATACTGGTACAATACGCCGGCTTGCACAAAGACCGTGTTGGTGTCGTCGCGCGGGTGATCGGGACACCACGATATATTCGTAGCTAGCGGAATGCCGTTGGGATCGGTTGGGGTGAACCCCATGATCGAGTTGTTCGGCGGCAGGCAATCCAGGTTGTCAGTCGCGTACAGGTGAAAGCATTGCTCCAGTTGCCTTAGATTATTCAGACAACTTAACGTTTGCGCCTTGCCCTTCGACTTGCTCAGCGCCGGCAAGAGCATCGCCGCTAGAATCGCTATGATCGCGATGACCACGAGCAACTCGATCAGGGTAAAACCAACACAGCACCAGCCCACTCGCCTGGGCTGACGGTCGCACGGCAGATGGCTCAAAACTCTCATCCGCGTAGGAATCTCGCTGTGTTCAACATGAGAATAGCAGAATCAATGCCTACCGCCAAACGAAAACGGGTGACAGCCTTCCTATCGGCAATCTGCGTTGATAACAGTTGTGTTTGTCGGCGAGGTGGCTGGGCGCGCCGTTTGCAAAAGCAAAGAGCCGGATTCGCATCCGGCTCTTAGTGGTGACGAGGTTTATACGCCTTCACCCAGGCGCTCAGAAGGGTAATGCGGCCAACTATTTGCTCGCTGTTCGAACCGCATTACAAGCAAAACCTCTATACTAACCCTAAA
>CAZUVM010000222.1:0-15574 GCA_964623885.1 uncultured Verrucomicrobiota bacterium | reverse complement strand
GATCCCGTAGTTAATCGAACTGACAACCCCCGCACCCATGATGGCAAGTATGGCTGTGGCCATCACCACCTCGACCAGCGTCCCCGCCCGCTGGTGTTTGCGGGTGGATGAAGCGGGTGCGTTAGATGCAGTTGAGTGCCTTGGTTCCGACAGCGCGGTCTTCATTTATGCCTTCTAGCCCAAAAACTCTTCGTACATCTCTACATCCGCGCGTTTATCTGGATTGAAAAGAGCATCTGGCTTGCCAAGGGTATTTTGTCCGACAGGCTGCGTAATCTCACGGATGTGTTGGGAAGGAACTTCTCAAAAGCAGACACAGATGTCTGGTAGCGAGACATGTCTCAGATTCCGACTTTCCAACTTCCAACTTCCCTAACCTAAGCATGGGGCATCGTTCAGGCCGCTGCGAGCGGGGACCGCTCGCGCTCCGTCAGCGTTTTCCAAACACCCTCTACGCGGCACCTGCGGGCTCAAGGGACTTGGCCAGCTCCGGTTCCGGACTGGCTTCGGATTTCTCCGGAGTAGGAGGGGTGGGAGCGGGTGTGGCGGCGGCGGGGGCCGACGTGCAGGCATCGATGCGCCGGCGCAGAACCAGGGTGAGAGCTTTTACGGCGAGCTCGAAGGTGAGGAAAGGCTTGGCAAGGAGATCCTGTCCGCCGACGACCATGGAACGGGCGCGGGCCTCGAAGTCGCTACGGCAGGTCACGAAGACGACCGGGGTGGTCGCATTGGGGCGCGTGCCGTGGATGCGCGAGCAGAGTTCGAAACCATCCATGCGAGGCATCTGGATATCGAGGAAGATGACGTCGTACGCGTTGGCTTCGGCGAGCGCCAGGGCGGCTTCTCCATCGGAGGCGACGTCGGGCGGGCTAAAGACTTTCTTCAGGGAAAAAGCCATGGCGTGGCGGCTGATGGCGTCATCATCGACGACGAGGAGACGAACGGCCGGTTTGGTGGCCATTTCGGGGTCGAGACCACGCAAGCGCAAGCCGTGCAGTAGATCGATGGCGCTGGCAACGGTCCGCAAGGCGGAGGGAGTGGCGTTATGAACGCGCTCGACGAGCTGGTGCAACAAGCCGTCGAGGGCCGCAGCCATTTGCCAGACCGGCCGAGCGGACGGGAAATCGGCATCGCGGCGGAGCGCGCGGATTTCGTCGCGAAGCTCGCTGAGGATGCGGCGTTGGGGGGCCTCGCCGGGAATCTTGCCGATCTCGGAGAAAAGGTGGCGGACGATGGCGAGGCGCTTTTCGGTTTGTACGAGGAAATAATCGGGACCATGTCGCGGCGGCGGGGGTGGCTCCTCGGGAATGTCAATCGCGGCGGATTTCGCTTTGTGGGTGGCCGCGGCTTCAGCGGATTCCTGGTGGCCCGGGCCACTGCTGAATATCGCGGCAAACTCGGAGAACGATTTCTCCTCGGCGGCGAGGTCGGCTTTGCTGGTGGGTTTGGCGCTCCAGGGATCGCGGCGGTTGGCGAATTCAGCGAACTTAAGCGCGAGTTTTAGCAGGAGGAATAGCCCGCCAACGACCAGCAAGACATCGAGCAGCAGGTTGCTGTGTTGAGCTTCCGGCTTCGTTTCCGAAGCATGACTCATCATCTTGATCTGGTTGGTGATGGTTTCGGCCAGGGCATTGGCTTCCTGCTCCATGGCGTCGATGCCGGAAACTCTGGGTTTGGAATCAGTATCCTGGCTGGCAACCTGGTCGCGGGTGACGGCGTCGGCCAAAGCGAATTGGGGGCGGAAAAATAAGGCGAGGGCAATGAGCGTGAAGAAAATGGAAGCCAACGCTGTAAAAGAGCTGACTCTGGCGCGCGCGACAACGCGGCCACCGGCTGCTAGTGGATTTGGCATACTGGCTTCGTCGGCAATAACTGACTCCGAGAGAGCAGTTAATGTGCCGGAAGTGCGGGATCAGGCACGGCGGAAGAAAGCGGTGCGATTGGCGACCGGGGCGCCGGTGACTTTGGTGAGGGCGGCGAACAGGTCAGTCAAGCGTGGGGGTTTGCTAAGAAGCGCGTCCACTTTTTCCACACCTTCGCCGTTTTCACCGAGCATGTTGCCCCAACCAGTGAGCATAATGATCGGGGTAGCGGGAGAGGTAGCTTTAATGTGCTCGGCGACCTGGCGCCCGTTGACATCGGGCATGCCGAGGTCGGTGATGACGACGTCAAAGGGTTGACCGCGGGATTTGGCCTGGTCAAAGACTTCGAGGCCGACGCGGCCGCCATCGGCGGTTTCGACTTCGTGGTTCTGGAGTTCGAGCATTTCCTTCAAAAGTTCGCGGAGGATGGGTTCGTCGTCGATGCACAACAAACGCAAAGGGGAGGCATCACGGACGGGCGGGGTGGTGGCCGCGGTTGAGAGATTGGGCAGACGGCGGGCTGGAAAAACGAGACGCATGGTGGTGCCTTTGCTGACTTCGCTTTCGACCTCGATATGGCCCTGGTGCCGCTGCATCACACCGTAAACCATGGCGAGGCCCAGACCGGAGCCACCGCGTTTGCGTTTGGTGGAAAAGAAGGGTTCGAGGCAACGCTGGCGGGTTTGCTCGTCCATGCCGATGCCGTTGTCGCGGACTTCGAGGTAGATTTCAGTGGGTTCACCGTCACCGTTGCCATTGCCGTTGTGTGCATGCTTCGGCCGGACGGATTGGGTGGTGAGGGTGATTAGGCCGCCTTGGGGCAAAGCATCGACGGCATTGAGCATGAGGTTGGTGAGGGCCTCGCGGACTTCGGATTCGTTGGCATAAATCTTAGGCAAGGCGTCTTCGAAGCGGGTGCGTACTTGGATGGCGATGCCCTGGCCCTGGGGGATATCGCGCCAGGAAGGGCTGGTGAGCTCGATAGCCTGTTGGGCGAGGTCGTTGAGGGAGACGAGGTGCAAGCGGTCGTTGTTTTCGCGGCGGCGGTAGAACTCGCTCATGCGAGCGACGATCTGGGCAATGTCCTCGGCGGAAGTGCGGATATGCTCGAGATTTTTGCGGGAATTGGCCGAAAGGCCGGGCTCTTTTTTGAGTACGACTTCGGAGAAAGCGAGGATGGGCGAGAGGGCATTGTTGATATCGTGGGCCATGCCGCTGGCCATCTGGCCGAGGGCACGGAGGCGTTCCTGCTGAACCGCGGATTGCTGGGTCTGGCGGAGCTCCTCGTAAGCGGATTGGAGTTCCTCGCGCGAGCGGGCCTGGTCGAAGAGGCTGCGGCATTTTTCTTCGGCGGAGAGGATCTTGAGTTGGAGTTCGCGTTTCTCGGTGTTGATGGATTCAACGTTGTGGACGATCTGTTCGTTGATGTGGCGGGCTTCCTCCAGCACCAGCACGATCATGCTGACGGCGATGAATAGCTGCAGCACTGCCGAGAACAGGAAGCCGGCATTGAACAACATGGCGAACTTCTGCGAGAAGGGGTAAGTCATCAAATAGACGCCCCAAAGGAAGAAGCCGAGGAACAGCATGCCGGCAGCGACGAACTGGCGGTGGCGGCGGAGGCGATAGAAGCTCCAGCCGCAGAACATGCTGGACAGGCCAATGAGCACAAATACCGGAATTTGGATGTAGAAAGGATCTTCGGTGAGAATTCGGCCGGCGTAGCTCCAGCTCAGGAGAAAGGCGATGAACAAGGCGAACAACTTTTGCGGCGTGCGTTGTTCGAGAAATGCCAGGCTTCCCCAGAGCAGGAAGACCGCGGATATGGCAACACACCACTGCCGAAGAATGGGGAGAAAGGAGTCCTGCGGCGCGTTGGGGATGGTGATGCCGAGGGTGAGCCACAGGGCATAAAAGAGCCAGGCGGCGGTCCAAATCGTGAAGTAAGGCCGTTTGGTATAGCGATTCAGGTAATAGAACAGGCCCACCAGGACCCAAACGCTCAATAATGAGACAACCAGCGCGGCGCGCAGGTATTCTCGGGGGAAAATGATGTCGAAGCCTTTGAGCTCGCTCATAGGATCAGCCCACCGGCGCTGCTGGCGACAGCGACGCCCGACTCGAGTTGCAAGGGCTTGCAGCCGAGTTTATTAGAGTACATTCTGACCATTAGTTCAGGCATGGTTTCGCCTATTCTTCCGTCAATCTCTTCGGCAACCGCATGAGTGAGGTAGCAATCCGCATTCCGTTTTCATTGTGAGGGAGACCGGAAAAGTGCTGAGGGTTGTCCCGGGGAAAACCGGGGGCCGGCTGGGAGAAATTGGGAATTGAGGATTTGAAAATTGAAAATTGGGCACGGCGTGGCAGTGCTGCGGTGCGAAATCGGATGTCGCCGGGTCGGGTGGCTCTTGCGAGGAGGAGGCCGGGAATATATCGTTTTCCAAACGCGCTCTAAGGCTCTGTGGCAATATGCGAAGAATCTCACAGTATGAAACACGCATCTGATCGGCTCGCTTTATTGGCCGGACTTTTTGGTAGCGCGCTGATGTTGGTGGGCTGCCAGTCCACTCGCCAGGCAAACTTCGTATCGGCAGATTCATCCGTTGGGGCCGGGTTCCCACCGACGAAGGAAGCGCAAGCGGCAATGACACCGCAACAGGCGATTGCTGAGTTGAAAGCGGGCAACGAGCGCTTTGCTTCAGGTCATCCGCGCGCGCGCGATCCACTCGGCGATGTGCGAAAAACTGCCGCGGGGCAATACCCCTTCGCCGTGGTTCTCAGTTGCCTGGACTCGCGCGTGCCGATTGAACTGGTGCTGGACCAGGGCATCGGCGACATCTTCAGCGCGCGAGTGGCCGGCAACGTGCTGGAAAGTGATGTCCTGGGCAGCATGGAGTTTGGCTGCCAAGCTTCCGGGTCCAAGCTGATTGCCGTGATTGGTCATTCCAACTGCGGTGCCATCAAAGGCGCAATAGACAATGTGGAACTGGGCAATCTCACCGCTTTGCTAGCTCGAATCAAGCCGGCCATCGAGCAAGTTCCGGACGATCATCAGTCCCGGACGGCACGCAACCTGGAATTTGTGGACAAAGTGAGCGAGGCGAATGTGCGCCTGGTGATGCGGCAAATCCGTGAACGTAGTGCGGTTTTGCGGCAGATGCTGGACCAGGGCAAAATCGGTCTGATAGGCGGCATGTACGATCTCTCTACCGGCAGAATTCGGTTTTTCGAATAATCAGATCTGTAGTTCAACTCAGGAGGTTTTTGGTTTCTTCAGGTGGTCATATTGGGAGTCATATTTCTTAAGGGCTCATTACGGCATAGACTTTTCCAGAACCGAATGTGCTCAACGAGGTCATCAGCATTCTGCCCTTGTTCACAGGAGCCACGTGAACAGGGTGTTGTGGTGGGTGTAGGGTTTCATATTGGAAAAACAAATGCATGGCGGCGACTGAGGAGTTGGCCGCAGCCCCTGCCGGGCCGAAATCAAAAACGCGCAACAACGACAACATGTTGGTCGATGTGTTCGGGTTAAGGTTAAATGGACCAGCGGCGGTAGCGGGCGAGGACGGCCTGGACTGAGTCCAAGAGGTCCTGGGTGGCAAACTGGCGGTAGGCTTCGCCGCTGGGCCAGTGGGTTTTGAGGCCGAGGCGATCTTTGTTCTGGAACCAAAAAGCGACCTGCTCGACGGCAGCTTGCTCGAGGTCGGGTGGCAAGGGTTCCTGGCCGGGCTGGGCCGAAGTGCCCGGGAGGACGTAACCGCCGGAGTAAGTGAGGCGGGCGAGGGCGCATGATGGGTTGAGGGTTGAGAGTTGAGGGTTGAGTGGCGCGGCGATGGCGATTACGGAGCCGTAGCGGCACAAGTAGGCGGGCGTGGGTTGGACCTCCTGCCAGCCGTCGGATTCGGAGGTTTTCGTTTCGAATTTTGAGACGGACTCGATTGGGTAACAGGGCGGGGATAGATCGGTGTCGTCGGGATCGAACTCGAAAGTGGCGTCGGCGGTCCGGGCCAGGGTGCGATTGGTCTCTTTGTCGAAGCGGGCGGAGACGGACTTGATGGCGTTGGTCAACAGGGCGTCGGACGTGGTGTCGGAGTCAGGGATGGAGAGACGGGACTTGAGTGTGGAGAGCTGAGTCAGCATGGGGACGGGAATTGTTAATCGAGAATTGAAAATTGAAAATTTGGGAGGGGCGGATGAGACGAAGCGGCGCAGACTAGCAGGAAAGTTGATGGCGAGTGACCGACTGCTGACGTCTACGTGATATCGCTCCTGCCGCGGGGTTTGAGATTACTGCCTAGCCTAAGGAGGATAAAGGCAACCCCAACCCCGGGAATTGCCCATATTAAAAGCTTAAGCATGTTTGTGGTAAAATAGGTCTCTGCACCTTGTTCCTTGGTCAGAAAGTGGGCCGAGTGGTTGAAAAAGTATATTGCGGCAGGTAGCAAGCCGCCAATGATGCTACAGCCCGCCAAGGCATGACGCGGTGTTCCCAGGCGATGGTGTTTCATTCTTTGCCCCTGCAGTAGTAGTTCAGATTTCCGTGAGACTGCTGCGAAGCTTCCGGAAACGAAAGCCTCCGGGGGTTTTTGATTTTTAATGGGCAGAGTAGTAGCACAGTTTGCCGTCCGGCCCGAACACGAGGTTGTAGTCCCATGGCGGACCGACGCCGCCCATATGCGCCTGCTCGCCGACATTGACGATCATACCCCCGTTCATCGCTGTCGACTGGGAGGTCGGAATGATCTGAATGTCGTTGGGAGGCCAGTCCTTGCCGGAGTCGGCCTTGAGCAACGCCAGGATTTCTTTCCGGTCAATAGGTGGCGCGATAGGCGGCTCGGGGTTTTTCGGCAGTGCCCCATCCAGAATCGGTCTCGACTCCTGGGTAGCCACGTAAAAACCCACCGCGCCCCCAGGAGCTACGGTAGGTGGAACTTCCCACAGATGGACGGTCGCCCCGTCGACCTTGAACTTGTAGAGGTAAGGCTCCTCCCTGCCAGCGCGAGAGACCAGATTGCTGGTCGTGATTTCGTCCGGCGTGAACGGCGCACGCTTCCCGTAAACCGAATACCATCTTTGGATCGCGGGCTTGGCTTTGTTGGCAAAGAAGTTGGTGAACTGCTGCCATTCCTGGGAGTTAATGTTCGTCGCCCAAATGGCCAGAGGGCGCTTGGACAGCTCCTTGGTCTTTTGTGCCCAGGTCTGCATGTCGGCCTCCGCACGCTTCTCCTCGGCCTGCATGTCTTTGAGCTTCTGCTCCGACACTTGATCGAAGTGCTCGGGCGACATGCCCCGAGGCACGTTGCTGTAGAGCAGGAAGTGACGCGCTGCGAGGCCGACGATCAGGGCCAGTGCGCTGACCAGGACGATTTTAGTTTTTGTCGACATGGGTTTGCAGATTGAACATTGCCTCAAGGTCGTATAGGCCACTGCAGTTCAGGTAAATGTAGCCCACTTCGACGGGTGATGCCGCTGTAAAAAATTTCGGGTAGTTGAATGGGTACCTCGTAATCACAATCGTAAATTGGTATGTCGCCAACTCCGGCGGCGAGTTTCTCGTGTTCCCGCAACAATCTTCCTTCCCGGTGAATCTCCTGGAGTTGATTTGGGGTTCGTCCGAGGCTGCGATCAGTCCCGCCCCGATTTAATCCCCGCCCCGATGGAATTAGACTTGGTCCGATAGAAGAAACACGCGAAGACGAAAATGAAAAAAACAATTTGGGGCATCCTGGCAGCCTGTGGGACGGTACTGGCTGCCCAAGCGGCCAGCGCCGCTCAATCGGCTGTGACCCAGTCTTTGCTGATTGGCCCGCTCACCGTGCGGTCCGATTATACGGTGGCAGGTTCGAGTCAGGCTTTGCCCCGACAGAACTACGACGTGCAGGCATCCGCCTCGCTTTTTCCGCAGGTCTGGACCACGATTTGCAGCACTGCGGCCGATGAAAATGGCCTGATCACTTTCAGCGACCTGGACGCGCCGAAATATCAAATGCGCTTTTATCGCTTGGCACTGGGCTCAGCGAGCGGAGGCGGCGGATCGAATCCTCCGGGCGGTCCGCCTTACCTTTTTGCTTTGAAAGCCAAGCAAAGCATTGTGCTGAACGGCAACGCGCAGGTGGACAGTTTCGATTCGGCGGATACAAATTACAGCCTCAATGGCTTGTACGACCCCGCCCGACATAAAGCGCGCGCGTACCTGGTCAGCGAATCGGCGGCCGCGGGCTCAACTGACATTGGGACGGGTACAGTCTTTGGCTACGTATCGACCTGGGGGGGCTCCGGCACGGTGAGCATTACGCAGGGCGAAGTTGGAGACAATGACTGGGTGAACAACTGGGCAAACAGGGGAACGATCGAGCTTGGCCATTTTCTCAATAATAATTTCAATGATATCGCCGATGTGGTGTTACCGGCCGGGTTGACGAGCGCATCGGGTCGCCTCACCCAGGCAACCAGCGCCATTGGTGGAACCAATTACTCCTACCAGTTGGGCGATGGGACGGTTTACGTCAATGGCAACTTCAACCTCAGCGGCCAGCAATCGCTGGTGGTCACCGGGAAAGTCATCTGGTATGTGGCCGGGAGCTTCTCCATCACCGGGAACGCGTTTGTATATTTGAGCCCGGGCGCCAAACTCACACTTTATGTCGGCCGGACGAGCGCAAAAGTCAGCGACTCAATGACGATATCCGGCCGCGGGATTGCCAACGGCACCGGCTACGCCTCTAATCTTGCCATTTATGGGCTCCCGTCAGTAAAGAAAGGGGCATTTTCGGGTAACGCGGCTTTTGTCGGCACCGGCAACATGCCGGAAGCCAATGTGACCTTCAGCGGCAATGCCGGCGCGTCCGGCGCGTTTATCGGGAACAGCTTTACCTTCACTGGCAACGCAGGGTTCCATTACGACGAAAGCCTCGGAAGGCCATAAGGCACGGTCGATTCCCAGCACGGCGGACGGCGTGTCATCAATAGGCACCTTTCATTAGCACCTCGCTTTAGCGAGGTGATCTCGAACCGACCACGGCGTTGAAACCGTTTTAACGGTTTGTACTGCCTGAAGGAAACCGTTCAACGGTTCCTGCGGATAGCCCTACGCTACACCCCGCTGAAGCGGGTGTTAATGAAAGTAAGCTTGCAGCGCTTGTCTCCTCGAAACACTCGCGCTAACTTCCGCTCATGCCCACATCTCAAACCGTCGACGACTACTTGCAATCACTCCCCGAAGATCGCCGCGCGGTGATGAACGCCGTGCGACAAGTCATCCTTTCTCATTTGCCGGAGGGTTATGCCGAATGCATGCAAGGCGGCATGATTGGTTACGTAGTGCCACACTCGCTTTATCCGGCCGGTTACCATTGCGACCCACGCCAGCCGCTGCAATATGCCGCGCTCGCGTCACAGAAGAATTATATGAGTCTGCATCTGATGACGGTGTATGGCGACCCGGCAACGGAGCAATGGTTCCGCAAAGCGTGGCAAGCCTCAGGCAAGAAGCTGGACATGGGAAAGGCATGCGTCCGTTTCGGAAAACTTCAAGACGTGCCTCTCGATGTGATCGGCCAGGCGATCGCGCGCACGCCCGTCGCCGCCTATGTGGCCCGGGTCGAGAAATTCATGCAAAGCCGCAAGCCGAATCGCCGCGCTTCAGCCTAGCGCGCCCAGCCGTTCCTCGGAATTCTGATTTCGGATTTCCTTCGGCCTTCGAACTTCGGACTTCGGATTTATCGATGCCCGCGCCCGCCACGACCGCCGCCACCATGTGAGAACCCGCCGGGTGGGTGGCCGCCACCCCGCGAAAAGCCGCCATGCGAGAAACCGTGCGCACAAAAGCCCCCACCACGCCGATCCCAATCGTGCCGACCCCAATCGCGATCAAAATCGCCATGATGGTAATGGCCATAGTAGCCCGGGCCCCAATAGCCCCCGTAATAACCATAAAACTCAGGCCGGTAGTAGCCATAATCCGGCCCATAATAGGAGTAGCCGTATGGGCCGTAATAGCCTCCACCGGCGTAGCCGTCGTCGTAGTAGGGCGCAACGCAACCCGTCAGCGCGCCCAGCGCCAGCAGACAAAGCCAAATCCTCCAGGACCGAGACAACCTTTTCAAATACTGCATACTTTCCTTTCACCTGCGTCTCGATTCCTGACCCTGGCGCCCTCCAAACAACCGGCGCGCAGTAATGAGTGGGACCAAATCCGAGTCTAATCCCCTCACCAAAATTTACACCCAGCTTGGCCCCCGCGCAAAAAGCGGATGGTCGGGACGCCGTCCCCGGCGTCCCAAAATTAATTACAGTACGAAATCTGCGGAGATCCGCCGGCTGCATCGTCACCACTCAATGGGAAATCAGCGCGATTGTAACCGGTAAAAGTGGTCCCCAGAACCAGGAAGCAGGGTTAACGAATTGTTAGTGGCTCCGTACAGAATAAAGTTCGTGTTCAAAGGCGACCACGCAACCGGAGCGAGAAGACTGACCGCGTGAACGGGGACGAAGTTCGAGAACAGAGCCGGCCAGGACAAAACGAACTGCGGTCCGGAACGGTTGATCAGCAGCGACGGTTGCGGAGCGTAGTTCAGCATCACGTTATCCAGTTCCAGGCATCCAGGCCCGGTAAAGTATTCCGGAATCGTGGCGTCGAAACTGATGCGAACGGCTGTGCCTGAAAATGAGGATAAATCGATCGCAGCATTGAGGTTGCCGGTGTCGTAATTAGCAGTACCGGCGGCGGCGGTTAGCAAAGTGTTGGTCTGCAAACCGGTTCCACCGCCGTACGGCTCAATGGTCACACCAAAGGTGCGGGGCAAAGTCGAGCCGCTGTAGTTGAGCATGTCCCAAGCGGCACGGTACGTGAAGGTGAGCAGGACTGGGCTGGCGGGGAGCTTTACGTCCGCGGCGAGTCGGATGCGACCTGGCCCGCCGCCATCGAATCCCTCGACGAAACAGAAATTGCCGTCGGTGGGTGTGGCCGAAAAGAAACCAAAACCGGAATTGTAGCCGGCGGGACGAATAGCCATTGGGACCGATGCCACGGCGAGATCGTTAGCGACCCAGCCGGTGAAGTCGGCGGTTTCAAAGCTGCCGTTGGCGAGGAGGGGCGCCTGGCGGATGGTCAGGACCGCATTTGAACTGAAAATAGGTCCGGCGCCATTGCTGGCTGTCAGGCTGTAAGCCCCGGCTTGAAACCACGTGACGTTCGCCAGATTCAACACGGCACTCGTCGCGCCAGGCAGTGGCGCGCCATTCAGGTCCCACTGATAGCTAATCGGTTGGCTGCCGATAACCGATCCGCTGAAAACAACGCTGGATCCAAGGGTAACTGATTGATTGGTTGGCTCGGACAACCAGGCGAGCGGCGAAGCACATTTGCCTTGTGAAGTGGCGAAATAAATCGATTGGACTTCAGGGGGCGTCAGCGGGCGGTTATAGACGGCGAGTTCATCGATACAGCCGTAGAAGCTGGCGATGAGATTGTCGCCGCGAGCGCCGATGGCCGGCCGTGTACCGAAGGTGTATCCGCTGTTAACGTAAGGCGGCGCGGGATAAGCCACGCCATCCAGATAGAACACAACAGTGGCGCCTGATTTGGTCACCGCCACGTGATGAAAATTGGTGTCAGTAATACTGATTCCCGCGCCGACGTTGTTGACATCCACCCGGGTTAACCGGAGCACGCCCCCAGCATCGATGTAAAAACCGTAGCCACCGGAACCATAGCTGAAGAACATGCCATTGGCGACGGAGCCGCGCGTGACGACGGCCGTGCTGGCCCGCTTAATCCAGGCTTCGATCGTGAAGTCCTGCAATTGCAATGCGGCGGAATTGGCGAGCAAAACCGCATCGGCGTTGCTGCCGCAAAGGAAAGCCTGCCCTATCTTGCCGGGCACGAATGCTGCCTTGCCCGACAAAACGCCGCTGTTCGTGCTGACGGCATCGGCGCCCGAACCTTCGGCCTGCCACCACCCGACCAGTCCTGCCGGCGCAATAGCGCACGCCGGATTCGTGACCATCAATAAAGCATTTGAACTCACGACGCCGCCGTAAGCATTGGTGACACCGACCGAATACGCGCCGGCATTAATCGCCTGCACATTATTCAAAACAAGCATCGAACTCGTTGCGCCCGGCAAATTCGTGCCCGCGCAACGCCACTGATAGAGCAATTGTCCGGGACCAGTGGCCGCGACACTGAATGACAGATTCGCACCAGCCGGGACGTTTTGTCCGACGGGCTGCAGCGTTACGGTCGGCGGCACCGCGAGCACCAGAGCCGCCGGCGCGCTGGTCACTGCGCCGACCGGGTTGGTAACAACGACCGAATACTCACCGACATTCGCCGACTGCACGTTCGTGATAGTCAGCGCGTATTGGTTTGCACCGACCGGGTTGGTGGCGTTGAAATACCATTGGAACGATAAAGGTGCACTGCCGGTTGCTCCGACGAGGAAGACGGCCGCAGACCCAGGCGGCACCGTTTGGGGCTGCGGCGGGTCGTTGATCACCGGCGGCGTATCCACCGTCAACGTAACGATGCCGCTGGTCACCGCTCCGTAGGCATTGGTGACCACGACTTGATAACCGCCCTGATCGGTAGCTTGAGCGCTATTGAAGCTCAGCAGGTAATTGGTAGCGCCGTTGATATTCGTGCCATGGCCGAGCCATTGATAAGAGATGGGCGGGCTGCCGGCCGCCAGGACTTTAAACGCCACAGTTGCTCCCGCGCGAACTACCTGGTTTGTGGGGGGTGCGAAAATCGAAGCGGGCGTTGACGCCGCGCATTTGCCGGCGCTGCCGGCATTGTAGATCGCCAGGATTTCCAAACCGTCTAGCGCCCGATTGTAAACCGCAACTTCATCGATGATTCCCAGGAAACTATCATCCATGGTGTCCGCGCGAGCACCGATGGCAGGGTTGGAGTTGAAAGCGAATCTGGGGTTGTAGGCGGGCATCGTGTTGCCCATACCATCGACGTAAATAACGACGGTATTGCCCGCTTTGGTGACGGCGACGTGATGAAAAACGGTATCCGCGATCGGCGCATTGAGTGTGACATTGCCGATATCGATTTGAGTCAGGAACAAGTTGCCGCTGTCGGTGATGCCAAAGCCATAGCCGCCCGAGCCATAACTGAAGAAAAGCGCGGTGGTATGGGTGCCGTGAGTGACGATGGTTGTGTCGGCCCGCTGAAACCAACATTCAATCGTGAAATCTTGCAGTTGCAGGGCTGCAGTATTGGTCATGGTAACAGCGCTGCCGCTGCCGTCGAAACTGAAGCCCGAGCCGACCTCCGCCGTCGCAAAGGTGGCATTGCCGACCAGCGTGCCGTCGTTTCCAGCGGCCAGATCCTGCGTAGTATTCTCGCCGGGCCACCAACCCACTAGCCCGGCCGGAGTTAGGACGCAAGTTTGTCCCAGAACCGAAACGGCGATGAGGAACGTGGTCCCGAGCCCGACCAAAATTTTGGTCAACCGGAAACGGCGGTGTCCAAGATCGCGAATTAAACTCATTATCAATCCGGTTGTATCATATAGAAAAAAGTCCAGCCCTGGCCGATGCAGGCGGCGTCCACCATCCGCGACTTGTACCAGCGAACACGGCCATCCTCGAACAGGAAATTGCTGCCAAAGGGTTCACCCGAGGTCTGGATGTGGCTCGAATAGGGAACTGGTGGAGAAAACCAGCGGATATTGCCGGACGTGCCGGGTGGCGGCGGGGCGCCCATGCCCTGTTTCATGTCCATGGCGATCGGGGCCCGCGCGAATTCGCCACCGGGCTTTTGCCTTTCGATCCAGCCTTGCAGGCCGGAAATATCATAATTGTAACCCCAGCCGGCGTTCATCCAGAAGGCCGGGTTGCGGAAAGGCAGATAAAAGTACCCGATCACGCGCTGCGGGTCGAAGACCGGGTCATGGCTGACGTCGGCGTCCCGGTGCCACTGTTGCGTGGGACAGAACAGGACGTGATATTTGTCCTTCTGGGTAGTGGTGTGGAGCATCGGAATGAGGTACTGGGCCCAGAAACTCTGGACGTTCGTCCCGCACCAGCTCAGGTGCGCCCCATCCCGATTATCGGGAAAGTAATTGGCGCAATCATTGGCGTAACAGCCCAACGCGACGCCCCATTGGCGCAGGTTGCTGGCGCAAACAGTGACGTATGCGCGGTCCTTGGCCCGGCCAAGACTCGGCAGCAGCAGGGCCGCCAAAATGCCGATAATGGCGATCACCACCAGCAGCTCAATCAGCGTGAACGCAAAGCGGCTTCTTTCTCTCGCGCTCATGAACCATGAGAGGTTTGATAGCTTACCCGTTCGGGACACTGACCGTCACCCTGAAAGCGGCCTTAGTGTATCCTTTTTTGAGCGGAACTTCCAGCGCCGGTCGCTGCGGGCCGGCCGCCTGGAACCGCCATTTGCCAGGGTAGGTGGCGTCGAGGAAATCATCCGTGAACGGCAGCAAGGTTGGCCACCACACCGCATATGTCGTCGTGCTCGCCGGCTCAATGCACAACCAGTACTTTGAGCCGGCTCGCAACGACGGGCGCGCTTTGGACTTGACCAGCAACAGAGTCCCCTCCTGTCTCCCCGGCGCCGCTATGGGCGGCAAAACATTTTCAAAGCGTTCGAGGGCTTTGCCGACCTGTCCCTTGTCATCGCGCGCGACCACGATATTGACGGGGCCCGGCCGCTCACGCTGCAGCGCGATCTCCAGCATGCTCAGCCCGCCTGAAACGCTCGGCACGAACCACTCCGCCCGGGCCGCATAAGCCACCGGCACATCGTTGCTGCCGCTGATAAAATAGCGGTATTCGCCTAATCGGAATCGGCTTGCGCCATTGGTAAACAGATCGAACGTGGTCGTCTCGGTGCCAGACGCCTCTGAAAAGCCGCCGGTGAACTGCGGGACCGACAGCGTAATACAGACCACCGGCACAACCAGCGCTGCGCCCGCCAATAACCCTGCTTTGATCATCGCCCAGGTCATGAGCTTCGCTCCCCCATCGGCGAGGCCCAGGATCGAAGCGCCGGCGGCTGTCCCTTTCGCGGCGGCGACACTCGCTGTCGCCAGCCCGGCCGGAGCCCGTTCCACTGCCTGCGCGGAAATAGCTCCGGCGATCGCCCCGCTCGATAGCGCCAGCCCCCGCTTCACAAATAGGCCGCGCAACCGTTCGAGACTGCGCGCCACTCGCTTTTGCGCGGCGCGCTCCTCCAGGCCGAGAGCAGCGCCGACTTCCTGCAGGCTTTTGTTTTGGAAATAGCGCAGCACCAGCGCGTCGCGATCGGTGTCCCGCAGCCGGCCGATCATTTCATCGAGCAGGGGAACCATCTCCTCCCAGGCATTCTCGCTTTTGTCTTCATCGAGTTTCGCTCGCATATATGCTTCCTGTTCACGTTGCTGGCGGCGGCGTTGGGTTCGTAGCGCGTCGGCCGCCACGAACCGCGTTGCACGGTGCAGCCAGCCTCCCAACGGAGTGGTGGACCCGAGCGAACCGCCCTTTCGGGCCAGAAGAATGAAAACCGCCTGGGTCACTTCCTCCGCCAGGTGCGGATCATGGACCTGCCGCCGCGCCGCCGAGTAGACCAGGTCGATATAACGGGTCACCAGGGCCGCGAACGCTTCGTCCGAATGGCCGGTCACATACTCCCGCAGCAATTTGCGGTCGTCGTCCATCATTACATTTATGGCCGCCAAAGCCGAAATGAGACAACTGATTTT
>CAZUVM010000221.1:0-40543 GCA_964623885.1 uncultured Verrucomicrobiota bacterium | reverse complement strand
CCGCAAATCCCGGCGCCGCAACTGGCAAAGCCGCAATTCTCACGGGGCGACCGTGGGCGAAAAGTTCGATCCGTTCCAGCGCGTCGGCGTTTACATTCCGGGCGGCACTGCCCCACTGGTTTCGACGGCCCTTATGACGGTAACTCTAGCGAAAGTGGCTGGTTGCCCGCAGATCGTCGTCTGCACCCCGTGCGGCCAGGACGGCAGCGTCAACCCGGCCCTGCTCTTCGCTGCACGTGCTGCTGGTGCAACCGAGATTTATCGCGTCGGCGGTGCCCAGGCCGTTGCTGCCATGGCCTATGGGACGGCCACCGTCGGCCGCGTTCAGAAAATCTTTGGCCCGGGCAACGCTTATGTCGTCACTGCAAAACGCCTGGTGGTCGGCCACGTTGCCATCGATCTGCTGCCCGGCCCCAGCGAACTGCTGGTCCTGGCTGATGAAACCGCCAATCCGCGTTTTGTGGCCGCCGACCTCCTGGCCCAGGCTGAACACGGCTCCGGACACGAGCGCGTATGGCTGGTCACTACTTCCGCTCGGATCCTCAAAGCAGCCGAGAAAGAACTCGCGCGCCAGCTCGCCAAGTTGTCTCGACAACACTTCGTGACGCGCGCGCTGGACAATGCCTGGCTGATCCAGGTGAAGTCCATCGATGACGCGCTGGCAATCGCCAATCAACTCGCGCCCGAACATTGCGAAGTAATGACGCGTCAACCCCGCAAAATCGCCGAGCGCGTGTTGACGGCCGGGGCCATCTTTCTCGGTCCGTGGTCGCCGACGGTTCTGGGCGACTATGTTGCCGGCCCCAGCCACACGCTGCCAACCGGTGGCGCCGGCGCCTGCTTTGCCGGTCTGACCGTTGACCAGTTCCAGCGCCGCACCAGCCTGGTGGAATACAATCGCGCAGCGTTGAAGAAGGCGCTCCCTGCCGTTCGCAAGTTCGCCGAGGTAGAAGGCCTCGGCGCGCACAGCGGTTCGGCAGAGATCCGGTTGGCATGAAGCAGCCCCGGCTCACTGGATTACGAGGCGCCTCATGGGTGCGCCCGCTCGTGCGCCGTTTGCACGCCTACGTTCCGGGCGAGCAACCGCGAATCAAGGGACTCATCAAGCTCAATACCAACGAAAACCCATATCCACCTTCGCCGCGCGTGCTCGCTGCCGTCCGTGCCGCCGTGGACGGCCGCTTGCGTCTCTACCCCAACCCGACAGCCAACGTTTTGCGCGAGCGCCTCGCCCGATTGCACCGCTGCTCACCGGATCACATCATTGTCGGGAACGGTTCCGACGAACTTCTCGCCATGGCCGTCCGTTGTTTCGTCGAGCCTGCCGGCCCGCGGGAATCCGGCCGCAGCGTGGTCCAATTCTTCGATCCGAGTTATTCACTTTACCCGGTGCTCGCCGCGATTCATGGCGCACTGAACAACAGCGTGCCGTTGCTCGAGGATTTTGGCATTCCTTCCGTGCCCGAACTGCGCCGGGGCCGGCAATGGAATTTCACCGCGGCGTTGACCTTCATAACGACCCCGAACGCCCCGAGCGGCTGCGGCTACTCCACCGCGCAACTCGAGTCCATGTGCCGCGCCCAAAAGGGCATCGTGGTCCTGGATGAGGCCTACGTCGATTTCGCCGCCGAAAACGCGCTGGCTCTTGCTCTCAAATACCCGCACGTGCTCGTCGCGCGCACTTTTTCAAAGGCCTATTCGCTCTGCTTCCAGCGTGTCGGTTATTTGGTTGGTGACCCGGAATTGATCGCGGCCTTGCACAAAATCCGCGACAGCTACAATGTCAATGGACTTGGACAGGTCGCAGCCCTCGCCACTCTGGATAACGTCGCTTATTACCGCGCGAATTTCCGCAAAATCATCGCCATCCGGCAACAGCTCAGCGGCCGACTTGAGGCGCTCGGTTTCCGCGTCTACCCCAGCCAGACCAATTTCATCCTCGCCAAGCCTCCGGGATTTCCCGCCCGACAATGGTTGGAGAAACTCAGAGACCGTAAAGTCCTTGTCCGCTGGTTCGACGCTCCCCGGGTCCGCGACTATCTGCGAATCACTATCGGCACGCCCGCCGAAGCCGCCGCGCTCGTCGCCGCCATCCGCGCTGTGCTCGGTCACATGGAGCGCTGACGACCCGCCGCGCTGGTAGGGACGCCGTCTCGGCGTCCCAAATCAATTTGTAAACCAGGTAGGGAGACGCCGGGGCAGCGTCCCTACCGCACGCACCAAGAGCGGTCCCCGCTCGCAGCGGCATCCGCTCCTACTCCTAATCCTAATCGTAATCGTAATCCTAATCTTTCCTCTTACACCATCTGAAATCCCAAATTCTCAATCTCAAATCCTGAACCTTTGCGTTCTTTGCGCCATGGCGTGAGGCACTCTTCCATCACCTCGCGCACACTTCCGTCTCGGCGATTCTCTCCTTCTGCACACAAGTCGAAGATCGATTGCAACTCAGGTCGAGCCAGAAATCTTTGATCGCTTTCGCTAACACGGTCAACTCCTCGAAGCTACCGGGTTTTACGAGATAGCTGTTGGCGCCTCGCAAAAGGGCACTTTCTATATCGGAGAGTTGATTTGACGAGCTCAGTATCAGAACCGGCAGGGTCGCAAAACGTGGCGTTGTTCGTATCCACTTTAAAAATTCCAGTCCCGACATGCCCGGCATATTAAGATCCAGAAGAACAATTCCCGGAAGCAAACAGGATTCCTCCGCGAGCCCACACCTTGTGAGATACTGGATCGCCTCGGCGCCGCCTGAAACTACCTGAACCGTCCCATTGAATTTCGCCTTCTCGAAGGCGTGCCGAACCAAATAAGCGTCGTTTTCGTCATCCTCAACATAAAGAACAACGCTTTTTGTTTGCTCGTTTAACGCGTGTTCCATCTCCGGTTCACTCAGCTTCTTTGGCCCGATCCAGCTCCAGCCAAAACGTGCTGCCGGTTCCGTTCTCAGACTCTACGCCCACGGTGCCACCCATCCGTTGTGCCGCTTTTTTCACAATCGCCAGGCCGATTCCAGTGCCTTCGTAATTGGTGTGCAAGCGCTGGAATATTTGAAAAATCTTCTCTCGCGACTTCTCCGGCACACCGATTCCGTTGTCCGAAAACGAAACGCGCACCCTGTCGCCTCGGGTCTCTCCCCGCACTCGTACTTGTGGAGTCACCCCGGGCGCCACAAATTTTATGGCATTATCCAGCAGGTTGGAGATGCATTGGGTCAGTCCGGCTTCATTGCCCCGCACGAATGGGATCGCATCGGCCAGTTCAATTTGCGCCTGCGGCGGCTGAAATGCAGGATACGTATCGATAATTCCCCGCAAGAGTTTGTTTACATCGGTGGGCACCAAAGGCAGTTCGGTCCGCATTAATCGACTGTAACTCAATCCGTCCTGGATCAGTTGGTCCAAACGCGTAGCGGATGTTTTGATTCGATTAATGTATTCCTGGGCGGTTGGCGATATTGTGCCACATTCCTCGGCGAGCAGATGGGCGAAACTCTGCATCGCGCGAAGCGGCCCCCTGAGGTCGTGAACGATGCTGTAGGAAAATGCTTCCAGATCTCCAACCAGTTCATTCAGGCGGGCAGTCCGCTCTTGCACGAGCTTTTCCAGTTGTTGAGCATGCGATTCCAGCTTCTCGTTCGCCACATTTAACTGCTCTTTGGCCGTGACCAGGTCGGTAATGTCGTGAATTATTTTAGATGCGCCGATCAAATTGCCTTCCGGGTCTCGCAACGGAGAAATGCTTACCGAAACCGGAATGCGTCTTCCATTTTTGGCGACGCGAACAGTTTCCAGTCGCTCGACGGGTTGGCCGTGACGAAGCCGCCCAAGAATATAGTCTTCCTCTTTCAGGCGCTCGGGCGGAAACAGGATGGTTACATGCTTGCCGATGACCTCCTCAGCCCGGTATCCGAACATGCGCTCGGCGCTTTCGTTCCAGCTTTGGATATACCCATTGAGATCCTTCGTCACGATGACGTCTCCCGAGTGTTCCACAATCGCCGCCAGATGCGCTTGCGCGCGCATCGCGCGTCGTTGCTCGGCGACATCCCGGAATATCAACACGACACCCGAAACCGATCCGTCAGGATTTCGTATCGGAGCCGCGCTGTCGTCAATCGGTGTTTCTCCTCCCGTCCGTGTCACCAGAACCGTGTGGTTGGCCAGAGCAACGGTTCGCCCTGTCTCCAAAACTTTGTGCACCGGGTTTTCAGCGGGTTGCCGCGTCCGTTCGTTGAAAATACGAAAAATATCCGAAAGTGGTTGCCCGAGAGCTTCAGTTTTATTCCAGCCCGTAAGTTTCTCAGCCTCGGGGTTCAGGAAACTGACATGGCCCCGCGGGTCGGTCACGATGACGCCATCACCGATGCTGGCTAACGTGACACTAAAGAGAGGATCGTTCTGCATGTAAGACCAAAAAGCTGTGGGACAACAAAGCCTTCGCAGGTTAACTCCAGCACTTGAATCCTAAACCCTTTGGAGACTATAGATTTGGAATCCGACAACAGCATCAAACCAATCTATCGAAATCCTAACCTTGCGCTATATGGGGTATTTACCTGGATGCACCACGGCTACTTTCATAGAGCATCGCTACGCGATGATGACCGCCACGATGGGGAACATGGCGCGCACCCGCGAGCTTTGGCTCAACGATGAAGTGGTGAATAGCCGCAAGCTTTACCCGGAATACACGGGCACGGGTTTTGCCCCTCACCGCGAGTATCCATTGTCTCGCCTGCATCGTGCGGCAGTCGGCGGTGTGCTGGTGGCAGTGACTAATGACGAGGAAGATCCGGCATCGGTTTATCCCTTTCCGAATTCGCAGCTCTGGCATTATGCCGGCCGCAAGGTGACGCAGTATTGGGCCCAAGAGGCGGGCGCCGTGCGTAACGACCTGCGCGCGGTCGTGAACGCGCGTTATACCTACTGGCGCTCAACCCGGCCGATTCCGGGAGGCGTTGCCTTCGAGAACTTCGAGTTGCAGGAACGCTTCTACGATGGACAGACATTCATCTTCGGCATCACTTCCAAAACACCGCTGGAGCTGGGATTGACGCGCTGAAGAACTTTGAAGCTCTCACCCGCGAAGACTTTAAACGCTAATAGACACTAATAAACGGGTAATAAAAAATTCGCGTTCATTCGCGTTCATTCACGTCCATTCGCGGTTGGAATGCCGTTCTGGTTACCGCTTTGCCGCACTGCGACTTTGCGTCATTGCGTTGACACCGGCCAAAGGATGTCAGACGTATAGCGGGCATGAACGTGATTCTTGATTTGTGCATTGTGCCAATCGGCGTGGGCGTTTCCTTGTCTTCGTATGTGGCGGCGTGCGAGAAGGTGTTGAGCGAAGCGGGATTAAAGACGGTGCTGCACGCCAACGGCACGAACATCGAAGGGGAATGGGACAAGGTATTCGCCGCTGTTCGCCGCTGTCATGAAGTGGTGCACGAAATGGGCGCTCCAAGGGTGTTCACGGTGATGAAGGTGGGGACCCGAACCGACCGAGCCCAGACCATGGACGAGAAGACCAGGAGCGTGGCGAATAAGCTGGCTTCGGGATGAGCGCTTAGCGCGGAAAATTGCAAGCAGTGCCGGGAGCAATAGAGAGCGCGGGCATACCGCGCACTCCACACGCTTCGCGATTGCGGTGCTCAAGTCTCGCTCCGGGAAGTTGTGGGTAATGGCAAGGACCTAAAGCTCCGGTGTTAATGGAACCTACGGGGCTTCATCGGAGCCACGTTCCTAGGAAACCCTACTCCCCCGCTTACAATTCTGTAATTCCCCGGAAAGCCTCGTGTCATTGCGCTGTGGTCTATTGTCCACAGAAACATCGAAACAAACGGTGATCAACACTCAACAAAACGAACAAATGCTTATGAAAAGAATCTTTGGCCAGTTTGGCAATCGGTTCTCCGCTATTGCCTTGGGCGGCGCGCTGGTGCTGGGCGGCACGGCGGTCGCTTTTACCCAGAAACCCAAATCCGAACCTTTCCATGCCCCGCCCGTGGATGAGCGCCCCGTGGCGGCTGAGGTCGCCGGCCACAGCAGCTTTGCGCCGATCGTAAAGAAGGTGGCCCCCGGAGTTGTGAAGGTCTTCACCATGACCCGGCTGCACAACACTTCCTTCAATGGCGCACCGGATGAAGGGGGCATGCCGGGAATGGATGATTTTCTGCGCCGGTTCTTCGGCGATCAATTCCAGGGCCAGGGCCAGGGCCGTATGCCTCGACATAACTCCCAGATGATGCCGCGCCAGGAAGGCATCGGTTCGGGTGTGGTCGTCACCAAGGACGGCTACATCCTGACTAATAACCACGTCGTGGACGGCGCCGAAGAAGTGAAGGTCGCGCTCCAGGACGGTCGTGAATTCACTGCGAAGGTTATCGGCCGCGATCCGAAAACCGACGTGGCGGTGATCAAGATCGATGCCAAGGACCTGCCCGCAGTGCCGATGGCTGACAGCGACAAAGTCGAGGTCGGCGACATCGTGCTGGCGGTCGGCAATCCCTTTGGAATCGGCCAAACCGTGACCACCGGCATCGTCAGCGCTACCGGCCGCGGTGGAAATCTTGGATTGGATTATGAAGACTTCATCCAGACAGATGCCGCGATCAATCCCGGCAATTCTGGTGGAGCGCTCGTTGATTCCGAAGGCCGCCTGATCGGCCTCAACACCGCCATCCTTAGCCGCAGCGGCGGCAACCAGGGCATTGGTTTCGCCGTGCCGGTCAATCTTGCCCGCAGTGTCATGACCAGCCTGATCAACGACGGACACGTTACCCGTGGTTATCTCGGCGTAATGATCCAGGACGTGACCCCGGCGTTAGCCAAAGAGTTCAAGCTGAGCGAGAATCAAGGCGCGTTGGTGGGCGATGTCACTGCCGACAGCCCGGCGGAAAAGGCCGGCTTCAAAGATGGCGACATCATTCTGGAATTCAACGGCAAGAAAGTCACTGACAGCCGCCATCTCAAGCTCGAAGTCGGGATGACTCATCCGGGTGAAAGTATTCCGGTGAAGATCCTCCGCGACGGCTCCAGCAAGACACTGGAAGTGACCGTCAAAGCCTTGCCGGGCACCGAGCAGTTGGCCAAAAACGATCAGGGCCAAAGCAAGGACTCCGGCACACTCAACGGCGTGACTGTGGGCGACCTCGATCGCAACGCGCGGCAGCAGTTCGAGATCCCGCAAACGCTCAAAGGCGTGGTGGTCACCGATATTGACCCGAACTCCGCGGCGGCGGAAGCGGGCCTGCGTCCCGGCGATGTCATCCAGGAGATCAACCGCAAGCCGGTTAAAACCGCGGATGACGCGGTGCGGATGACTGAAAATCCGTCGGACAAGACCACGCTGCTGCGTGTCTGGCGCAACGGTGGCAGCCGCTACGTGGTAGTAGACGAAACCAAGACCAAGGCGGGCTAAGTTGCCAAACAGGCAGCATCCTGAATATGGAAATCAGGACCAGGGATTAACTGTGATGGGGTGGCTGGCCGGCGAAAGCCGGCCAGCTTTTTTGCATTGAACGGCATATCGCGATTTGAAAACTCCGGAACGATGCAGTTGTCTTCGGGGAGCGCGCCCGCCTCGGGCGCTGCCAACCGGCGCCCTCGCCGGTTGTCTCGTATCAGCCCAAGCTCACCAAATAGTGAGTAGAAATGACGAAGCGGGAATGCGGTTGGCGGAGGCGCCACCGCTGCGCCCGAGGCGGGCGCGGTCCCTTCTATTGAATCGTTCCGGCTTTGGGAGAGGGCCGGGGTGAGGGGAATTTGCAGTTTCTGGATCTACAATTTGAGGTGGCCATCCGCCATAAAGCGGGTCGTTGAAACTTGCGCGGCGTGGGAATTCTGGGAAGCTCGAACTGGATTATGCGCATCCTGGTGGTTGAAGATGACAAGAAGATAGCCTCATTTGTCGTCAACGGGCTCAAACAGAGCGGGTATGCCGTGGACCATGCTGCGGACGGCGAAGACGGGTTGTTTCGCGCTCAGACCATTGCTTACGATTCGGCGGTGGTCGATTTGATGCTGCCCAAATTGGACGGGCTATCCCTGATCCAAAAATTGCGCGCGGAGAATCTTCGCCTGCCAGTCCTCATTCTCAGCGCCAAAGCCACCGTCGATGATCGGGTGCGCGGTCTACAATCCGGCGGTGATGACTATCTCACCAAACCATTCGCGTTCTCCGAATTACTGGCGCGGCTCCAGGCACTCATCCGCCGGGCAACCCAAACTCCGGAGCCGACGCGCCTGACCGTGGGCGATCTGACTCTGGATTTGCTCACCCGCGAAGTCCGCCGGGCGGATCAACGGATTGAATTGCAGCCGCGGGAGTTCGCTTTGCTCGAATACCTCATGCGACATGCCAATCGACCTGTGACTAAGACGATGATTCTCGAGCACATTTTCGATTACAGCTTCGACCCGCAAACCAATGTCGTCGATGTTCTCGTGCACCGGTTGCGCAGCAAGGTCGATCAGGATAAAGCGATGATTCATACGATGCGCGGCGTGGGCTACGTCCTGCGCGCGGCTTGAGCGTCGATGGGTATGAACTCCGCGCTGCGCTTTTCTTCGTCCTCGTCCTCTTTCTCGTTCTCGCCCGTCAATGTTGCGACTAAGTGGGTTGTTCGAGGACGAGGAGGAGAAGGCCGAACGGACCACGCATGAAATCTGATCCGAATTCTCCTGTGGCAACATGGCCATTGGCCGGACTGACCCGGAACCTGGGCGTGCGGCTGGGCCTCTGGTACGCGTTCATCTTCCTGATCAGCACCGCGGCGTTGTTTGCCCTCGCCTACTATTTGCTGGCCGCGGCGATCGGCAGCAAAGACCGCGAGGTACTGGAAGGGCAGCTTAAGGAAGCGGCGTTGGCATATCAAAATGGCGGGGGCGGCGGTCTTCGCGATTGGATCCACATCCAGCCGGCACAGGTGCAAAAAACAATGCTCGTGCGTCTCGTGAACGGTTTCACCGGAATCAGGACAATTGTCAGCGCCCCACCGGATTGGGTCACGCCTTTTGAGGACGTCCCCGGCTTTGGCGGTTTGCTAAAGCAACGGTTCATCCGTTTCCCACTGAACGCAGAGCGCGACTTAATTAGCGCGTCCTGGCAATTCCCGAACGGCACGGTTCTGCAAATTGGGCGCACGACCAACAGTCGCGAAGCCATCCTGGTGCCGATTCGTCGCAGTTTCTTGATCAGCGGCAGTGTCACTGTCGTTCTGAGTTTCCTGGCCGGCGCATTCTTCGCCCATCGGTCGCTGCAGCCGATCCGTCAGATTGTCGTTACGGCCCAATCCATTATTCGAACCGGTCGCTTCGACGCCCGGGTACCGGCCCGACAATCCGAAGATGAGTTGGGCGAGCTGGTGCGGCTGTTCAACGGTTTACTGGACAAAAACGAAACGCTCATTCGCGCCATGCGCCAGTCGCTCGACAACGTCGCCCACGACTTGCGCACGCCGCTGGCTCGCTTCCGTGCTACGGCGGAGGTGGCGCTGGCACCGGAAGCTCCGCCCGGCGCCGCTCAAGAAGCATTGGCCGATTGCGTGGAGGAATCCGACCGGGTGCTTAGCATGCTCAATACCCTGATGGATATTACCGAAGCGGAAACCGGCATGATGCGGCTCCAGCGCGAACCGGTGGACCTTTGCCAGCTCGCTCGCGAGGTCGTCGAGCTTTACGAATACGTTGCCGAAGAAAAGAAATTGAAAGTGACCGCGGAGTTGCCCGCTCCATGCCTGGCGTCCGTAGATCGAACCCGGATGCGCCAGGTCTTCGCGAATTTATTGGATAACGCCATCAAGTACACGCCGGAAGGCGGCGCCATCAGCATCGGCATTCGCTGCGAGAACGGCCAGGCCATTGCTGTGTTCAGCGATTCAGGCATCGGCATCCCTGCGGACGAGCAGGACAAAATCTGGGCGCGGCTTTATCGCGGCGATAAAAGCCGATCCCAACGCGGATTGGGTCTGGGTTTGAGCCTGGTGAAAGCTGTGGTAGAGGCCCATGGCGGCCGGGTCACCGTTGCCAGCAAACCCGACCAGGGTTCGGAGTTCACGGTGCGATTGCCGGCGTCATGAGCCAGCCCCGTCTTCGGCTGCGAGTAACCGGTCCGGCTGAGGCCAAGCTGCGCGCGGGCCATCCCTGGTTATTTGGTGATAGCATCAAGACCCAGAATCGGGAGGCCGCGGCCGGCGAACTCGGTATAGTTTATGACAAGGCAGACCGATTCCTGGCGGTCGGACTGTATGATCCGAATTCACCAATTCGACTGCGGGTGCTCCACGCGGGAAAACCGCAAACGATCGATTCAGCGTGGTGGACCCAGAGGTTGGAATCGACCCTGGCGCGGAGAAAGGGGTTATTTGACGAGCAAACAACCGGATATCGGTTGATCCACGGTGAGAGCGATGGCTGGCCCGGTCTGGTGCTCGACCGTTACGGAGATACGCTGGTTTTGAAGCTGTATACGGCGGCGTGGTTGCCGCGACTGGGAGAGATTTCCAGTCTTATCCGGTTGCAGGCCAGGGCGCAGCGGATGGTGCTTCGGCTCAGCCGGAATGTTTCTTCCGCAACCGCAAAGGACGGCAGCGTGCTGTACGGACCGCCGCTTATGGGTCCGGTGGAGTTCCGCGAATCGGGCCTGCGGTTCGAGGCGGACGTGCTGCGCGGACAAAAAACCGGCTTCTTTCTGGATCAGCGCGAGAACCGGCGCAAGGTCGAAACGCTGGCCTCTGACCGAGCCGTGCTTAATGCCTTCAGCTTCTCAGGCGGCTTCTCCGTATACGCCGTGCGCGGCGGCGCAAAATCAGTCACCGATCTGGATATCAGCGCGCACGCGCTCGCAGCCGCAAAACGGAATTTTAAATTAAATTATTCGACCAGGTCAAAGGAGAGCGGCTGTCACGAACAGATTCAGGCCGATGCTTTCGAGTGGTTGGCGGCCTCTCCGGATCGCCGGTTCGATCTGTTCATTCTTGATCCACCTTCGTTGGCCAAAAGAGAGGAAGAAAGGGCGGGAGCCGTTCGCGCTTATACGCGTCTTGCATCGCTGGCCATTGCTCGCTTATCGCGCAATGGCATCCTGGTCGCCTGTTCGTGTTCGGCTCATGTCAGCGCCGAAGAGTTTTTTCTCACCGTCAGGAAGGCAGCTACAGAGTCACGCCGGACTTTTAATGAACTGGAAACAACGGCGCAACCAGCCGACCACCCGGCCAACTTTAAGGAAGCAGAGTATTTGAAGGCGATTTATCTGGCGATAACGTGATCGCGATCAGAAGAACTTGTTCACCAGAATGCCCATGACACTGAGCGGCCCCTGGTCTTCCAGGCCTTCGGTCGCTTTGTCGAGCTTTTGCAGCGTCAGCTTGGCGTTCTTATACAACTCCTGGTCGTTAATGATCTTGCCGACCGTGCCCTGCCCCTGATTGATTTTCTCAAGAATCTCCTTGAGGTTCATCATGGACGCCGTGGTCTCGCGGTAAAGCGCGTCGTCATGCAGCAACATCCCCACCGTGCCCTCACCAGCATTCACGTGTTCGACCGTTTTCTTCGCTTCGGCGACGGTTGCCTTTATTTCATCGGTCGTTTCACGCAGGCCGGTAACGGTGTTCATCGCTGATTGATACAAGCTATCGTCATAGATCAGCTTGCCCACGGTCCCTTTGCCTTGGGCAATTTGGCTCGAAACCGCCTGGAAGTTGGCGATGGTCGCCGTAAGCGGCACCTGGTTGGCTTTGAGAAAATCCGTGAATGGCCCCAGCAGATTATCGATTTTATCGCCAGTAAAGCTTTGCGTCAGGTTCTTCACGTTGTCAGCGACGTCGCTCATTTTGGCGATCATCGCGCTGATGTCAGGTTGTTCCGTGGAGGCCAGGACCGTGCCATCGTTGGCGAGCGGCGCCGACGGCGAACCAAACGTAAGCGAAACAAAACTCTGGCCCATCAACCCTGTGAACTTGATCGTGGCCGTGCTGTCGGTGTGGACCTCCAGTTTGGTGCTGCCGACCTTGGGTCGCAATCGCATAAACACGACCACTTTGTTGTTTGTTTCGTCCAACCCGATTTGTTCGATCCGGCCGATTTCGACCCCGGCCATTTTGACACGGTCCCCTTCCTTGAGATCCTGCACGTTGTTGAACAACGCTTTTACCTGCAGGCCATGCTGCAGGCTTACCGGGCCGTGCACCACCTCCAGGATCAGAACCGCCGCGATTACCGCCAATGCCACGAAAATGCCTAACCGAGTTTCCAGCGAGTTTTTCATATGCGATCTCTTTTTTGCTCAATTCAGGGCCAATTATAACATTAATCGATTCAGGGCCGTTTGAAAGTGGCGTTAAGAAAATGCTGCACCAGCGGATCAGTCGTGTGTTTGACCTCTTCGGGTTTGCCGATCGTGAGTATCTTACCCTCGTTGATCACTGCCACACGGTCGGCCACACCGAACGCCAGGTCGCGATCGTGCGACACTACTAATGAGGTCACTTGGATCCGCTCGTTGAGCTTGACAATTTCTTCGGCAACAACGACCGAAGAAAGCGGGTCGAGCTCGCTGGTTGGTTCGTCATACAGAATCAATTGCGGCTCGATGACCAGAGCGCGGGCGATTGCGACCCGTTTCTTCATGCCGCCTGAGAGCTCGCTCGGCATTTTATCGGCCGTGTCTTTCAAGCCCACGACCTCGAGCTTTTCATTCACAATTCGTTCGATTTCTTCGGGTGATTTCAATCGGTGCTCGGCCAGGTATAAGCCCACATTTTCGCCGACGGTGAGGGAATTCAACAGCGCGCCGGATTGGAACACCATGGCAAGTCGATATTGATCCATGACATCGGCTGACTGGATGGACTTCCCGTCAATCAGGATTTCGCCGCTATCGGGTTCTTCCAATCCGATCACGTGCTTAAGCAGCACGGATTTGCCGCTGCCGCTGGGCCCCATGAGAACGAAAATCTCTCCCGGACGCACCTCGAAGTTGATGTCCTTAAGCACTTCGTGGCCGTTGAAGCTTTTGTGCAACTGGCGGACCTCAACACTGACGCCCTGGGCATGAGGAGTTTCGGTGCTCATCTCCTAATCCGCGCCCCGGAGCAGAACCCGGGTGAGCAGGTAATCGAAAATGACAATCAGCACGATGGAGTTAACTACGGCCTTGGTCACCGAGCGGCCAATGCCACGCGGACCTCCGATGGTGACCAGCCCCTGATGGCAGGACACGACTCCGATTATCCAAGCGAAGATGAAGCTTTTGAACACGCCGTTAACCACGTCCTTCATTTGGACCACGTTTCGCAGTTGGCTGAAGAAGCCGGCGATTGCGATATCAATCCGGTTGTTGGCCATCGAAACGAATGCGCCGCCCAGCCATGCCACCAGGACGGCGAAAATCACCAGCAGCGGAAGCGCCACCGCAATGGCCACCAACCGAGGCAGCACCAGGTAGTGGATTGGATTAATGTTCATCGTGCGCAGAGCGTCGATTTCCTGGTACACGCGCATCGAACCGATTTCGGCCGCCATCGCCGACCCGATGCGGCCGGCAATCAGTATCGACATCATTACCGGGGCCAATTCCTTGCAGATGGCAATGCCCACCACCCCGCCAACCGCGCTGGCGAGGCCATTGTCCACCAGCACCGGTCCGGTTTGCAGCGCGATGACGCCGCCGATGAAGAATGAAAGGATGCAGACCATCAGCAGGCTGGCATTGCCGATTTCGAAGAACTGCTCGAACACTTTCTGTCGCTGACGCCACGTCGCCGGCAGCGCCAGCAACGTGCGCCAAAACAAAATCACCATCTCGCCTATATTTTCGAACATGCTTAATCAGTGCTTCACACGTCTTCGCATCCGGGATTCGCCGTTTCCTGTGCCCAGGATGAGCCTGGAGAAAGCCGGTGCCGGCTCGGGCTACATTAACGTGCCGGAGCTTTAATCCCTGAGCCCGTCGACACGCCCACCCCGAAACCGAGCGGCGTTATGACACACACAATTAACCTGTCGTCTCACCAGCGTCAATGTGGGGATTTGACGCATACTCTTTGTTGTTGCCACGCGGATCGATACTCGCCATTACTTTTTTATTCTGAAACGGACGCTTTCATCCGCCTTGAACCGAATTTTATCTGCATGAAAAAGCATCTGCTGTTTACTGCGCTCGTCGGGTATGGTCTGGCTGTAACGGCTGCGGATTCCGTGCTCAATCTCCGGCTCTCAGGCATTCTGGCCTATTCGACCAATGCATACGCCCTGTTCGAAGATCCGGCCCAGCCTTCGCGTCAGCTCCTGCTTTCGGAGGGCCAAAGTTCGGGACGGCTCTCGGTGATCAAGATCGACCCGGTTGCCGCCAAGGTCGAGGTCCACAACGCGGGAACTTTCAATGAGCTGACCTTCTCCTCGACTGTGTCGAATTCCAATCCCGGCACGTCAGCCCGGCCGGCGGCATCGCTGCGGCTCGAGCAAGCCGGCGGCCCGGTCCTATACCTCTACCAGCTCCTCACTGGGCATACGATGATTCCGTCCCCGTCCTTGCCTCCGTTTCGAGTGGATCTGCAAATCCCCGCAGCTCGCGATGAAGGAGAACTGGCTGCCGGCATCGAAAAGGCGCTGGCCGAAAAAGGGATTTTGGTTCAAACCGAGAAAGGCAAATTTGCCCTGGTAATCACCCAAGCCGACCGGCCCAAAATCACTCCCGAATCATGGGACCTGGCGGCGATGCTGCAGGCCGGGTCTGAGCGGAACAATTCGAGGGCGGATACCGACGCCAAAGCCCCAGCCAATTCCACAGAAGAAGAAACGCTTCCGCCCGGCTTCATCAATTTTCTCGGTGCCGATCTTTCCCAGGTATTGATGATTTATCAGGAACTGGCCAGCCGCACCCTCCTGCGCCCCGCAACGCTGCCGCCGGCCAGTGTTTGGTTGCGGACCGGCAACCGCGTGTCTCGGACGGAAGCTCTTTATGCTTTCAATATGATCCTCGCGTTGAACGACCTTTCGCTGAAGCCTGTCGGGGAAAAGTTCCTCCTGATCGTTCCCGCCGCCCAAAGCGGAAAAGCGGCGGCCCTGTTAAGCCGCACCATGCCCGTTCACCCGATCGTCGACAAAAAACCGCTCCCCGCCTGGACTGTAAACCTGCGTGGGACCGGAACGCTGGAAATTGTCGCGCTGTACAAAAGTTTGTGCGGTCAACCGGTTGTCGCCGACGACCAATTGCCTGACCTTCGTCTGATGCTCGCGAATAGCACGCCGCTTACGCCAGCTGAAGGCCTTTACGCATTGGACTTGCTCCTGGCCTGGAATGATTTGACGGTACTTCCGCAACCCGGTGGCGCGGATCTGAAACTGACGCGCGCAGTTTCCAAATAGCCGGGGAGCCTCATGCAAAGCCGCGCTCCAGCCGGATATTCGGGCACGTCCCTCGCTGCAAAACTTGGCTTCAAAGAGGCCAGTCGTGTGGCGCTCATCGATGCTCCCGAGGGCTACATAGATCTGCTTGAACCAATTCCTCGCGACGTTGTGTTCCAAACCCGCCCGAGCATAGCTACTGATATAGCCCAGATTTTCGTCACCCATCGTGAAGATCTTGCTAAGCACCTGAGCAGCCTGCGTAAGCGACTCAAGCCCGAAGCGGCTGTCTGGGTTTCATGGCCCAAGAAGTCATCCAAAGTGCCCACGACTGTGACCGAAGATACAGTGCGCGAATTCGCGCTCCCCCTAGGCTTTGTTGACGTAAAGGTATGCGCTGTGAACGAGGTTTGGTCCGGCCTCAAGCTTGTGGTTCGCAAAGAGCTACGCTGAGACCAGCCGCATCTGGAGGGTTGGCAACGAGTAGTATTTCCCTGCCGTGCAAGAATGCTCGGTTTGTCAGAGGAGAGCGCTCTACGACCTGGATTTGTTGCAGCGGGATTGAGGTTGGTGCCCGCGACAGGACTTGAACCTGTACAGTGTTACCTACTAGAACCTGAATCTAGCGCGTCTGCCAATTCCGCCACGCGGGCTTAAAAACTCGACCAGAATCTCGCTTAAAGTCAGAAAAGATTATCTTCAAAAACAGGCCTTTCGCAAGGTGTTTTTCCGCCTCTTCCTCGCGTCGGAAGCTAAAGCCGGGGCTCTCTATTTACCCGGTTCGACGCCAAACCGGTGAATAGTGACCTCGTGGTAGGTCTCGCCGGGGCGGAGGATCGTGGTTGGGAAGTCAGGATGATTTGGGGAATCGGGGTAGTGCTGGGTTTCGAGGCAGAGGCCCAGGTTGCGCGGGTAGCGGTAACCGTTGGGTCCTTCAATGGAACCGGAGGGAGCATTCGCGCTGTAGATTTGGACGCCGGGTTGGGTGGTGAGAACTTCCATGGTGCGTCCGGATTTGGGATCGACGAGTTTAGCGCAGAAGGCAAGATCGCCAGGATGTTGGTGATTGACGACGAAGCAATGATCGTAACCGCCAAACGGCCTGGCCGAAAGCTGGGCGATGCGCTCGCCGACCGCATGAGGTAAGCGGAAATCGAGCGGTGTTCCCTCGACTGACAGTATTTCTCCGGTCGGGATGAGCGTGTCGTCGAATTTCAAGTAGTGATCGGCGTTGAGGGTGAGGAGGTGGTCGAGCATGGTGCCAGACTGCGCGCCGGCAAGATTCCAGTATGCGTGATTGGAGATATTGATCGGCGTGGGTTTATCAGTGGTGGCCATGTATTCCATCTTCCATTCATTCGCGTTGTTGAGTTCGTAAAGGACGGTGCATTGAAGGTTGCCGGGATAGCCTTCTTCGCCGTCTTTGCTGGTGTAGGTCAGTTTCAAAGCAGCGGAGCTCGGACCCGGCAGCGGTTCGGCTTGCCAGACGCGTTTGTCAAAACCTTTGGCGCCACCGTGAATGTGGTTCGGGCCGCCGTTTTTCGCCAGGATGTAGCGGTGACCGTCCAGAGTGAACTCGCCGTGGGCAATGCGATTGGCATAACGTCCCAACAATGATCCAAAAGCGCTGCTGCGCGTTTCATAATCGGCCAGCGTTTCACGGTTGGCCGTAACGTTGGCGAACTTGCCGGCACGATCCGGAACTTCAAGGGAGTAGATGATCGCGCCGTAGGTCATGACCTTGGCCGTCAGCCCGTTCGTATTGCGCAGCGTGTAAAGCTCGACGGCTTGGCCATCCTTCAGCGTGCCGAAGGGGGCCTTCTCTACAGCGCAGGTTCTGTCCGTCGACGCAGCCGAGTGGGAAATCGTGGTGGAAGCGAACAAGAGGAAAGCCAGCATGATTAGCTTTTGCACATCAGGATACTGCCGTGGCGGCAGAAGCCGATCAAGCCTGCGCCGAGCTTGCGCATCCCCAAACCTTCAGCGAATGCGCCAGCGTCACGATTTGCCGGCCGGCCGCGAGACGTAAGGGCTTTTCTCGAGATAAAACCGCAGGGGCAGATGCGCTGCCTTGGTGATTCCGATCCGACGACTTGTGATGACCGGTCCGCGTTCGTGAAGGAATTGGGAAAGCTCAAGGTCCTTGCCGATCCACAATGGCCCGCGTTGATCACAAAGGTCAACGCCGTCTAATCCTCGCTCGATATCGAGCGCCTGGCAAAGTTTGGCCGGGCCGTTGGTGAGCCGTTGTCCCTCATGCTTTGGCCGATGCTCGCGCATGAATGTGGGGTTCAACACGCCTTCAATCGCACGGATCAGCACTGCCTCACCAATACCGGCAGGCCGGCATACGGCGTTCACGCAATAATGATTGCCATAAATGAAATAGACGTAGCCGTGGCCGGGTGGGCCGAACATCACTCGGTTTCGGGCGGTTAATCCCGGTGCTGCATGGCAGGCGGGGTCATCGCACAAGTAAGCTTCTGTTTCCACAATGGGTCCTCCCGCCGGCCCATCACGAGTGTTGCGAATCAGCCAATGCCCCAGCAACCGCGGTGCAACGACCTCGGCGGAGGGTTCATAGAAGGCGCGCGGCAGGGGCTTAAGTTTCGGGGTCGGCATCGGGCGATAAGTAGCGGTCCAGCCAAAAGTCTACAAGCCATCTCATAAATGGTAGGGCTCGCTCGCCGAGCGAGCCCCAGTAGTTTTTTCGCTGGAAAATGGATGGCTCGGCGAGCCGAGCCTGCCATCTAGCAGATTTATGAGATGAAGTCTAATTAGATTCGGCTGCAGACATGGCGCTGACAACGAGCGCTTTTGGTTGGATATTGGAAGGTGGCGCAAGCGGCACTCGAGATATGGACGGTCGGTCATTCGACTCGGACCGGTGAGGATTTTCTGGCCTTGCTGAAAATGTTTCGAATTCAGCTATTGGCCGACGTGCGGCAGTTTCCAGGCTCGCGTCGTTATCCGCAGTTTGGGCGCGAAGCTTTGGCGTCCTTCCTGGCCCAATCGGGAATTGAGTATTGTCATTTCCCTGAGCTGGGTGGCCGTCGACCGGCGCGGCCAGACTCTATTAACCGCGCGTGGCGCAATGCCTCATTTCGCGGCTACGCCGATTACATGGCCACGCAACCATTCCTGTCTGGCATTGACCGTTTGTTGAGCGTGGCACGCCAGCAGCGAACCGCTGTCATGTGCGCGGAGGCCGTCTGGTGGCGATGCCATCGCAGTCTGATTGCCGATTTCCTCAAGGCTCAAGGAGTTAAAGTTTACCACATACTCGGTCCGGAAAAAGTGCAGGAGCATCCTTATACCTCCGCCGCAACGATTATTGATGGAAAGCTCTCGTACGAAGCAGAGCCATCACTGAAACGCGGCGAATAACGACAGTCCTGTGTCCTGAAGTTCGTTTCCATTCTGTCACCAAATTGTTGCTGAACCTCCGTTGAGCAACTCAGCGTCTGAGGCTACGGTCCTCGCCAAGCGTGAGACGATCGATCCTGAGATGAAGATCATGCTGCAACATAAAAGGACCGGACACTACGTTGCCGAAGGCGGAAATTGGACAGTTGATCCGAACCGCGCCCAGGTGTTTAGTGGCTTGGAAGGCGCCAGGCAGTATGGTGTCGGTCACAGCTTCCGCGACCTGCGCATTATAGCGTTGGCTGGCCGCGAGTCGGCCCGACGTGAGCCACTGCTTAAAAAGGAGGCCGCTTGACCCCGAGTGGCTCCGATCATTTTGTTGTGCAATTCCACGCCCAACAGCGCAGCGCCCGCGCCCAATTCATTTTCGGCCGGATTCGTTTGCGCCCAAATAGGAGACAACCGTTAAGAAATTACCATGAAAGCACATCCCTGGAAGGAAACCATCGCCCCGCCGCTGTCGGTGCCGGTTATAAGGACGAAAAAGCCGCGCGCATTAATTAAGCAAAAACTCGCGCCTGACGAGTCGGCGCTGTCCCAGAGGAGAACTGAGGTAACAGCCCGCATTGATGTTGGTTTCGGCAATACGGTTTTTATTCGCGGCCAAGGCACTGGATTGAGTTGGGACCACGGGACGCCGCTGAGCTGCATCGGTGCTTCGACCTGGGTCTGGTCCACGATGTATGCCAGCGAGAAGCTCATCTTCAGACTATTGCTCAACGACACGGTTTGGGCTCGCGGCGAGAGCTTTGTCATTGATGCGGGCAACCAAATCCAAGTAGTGCCTGAATTTTAAGAGCGGGCATAAAACGAAACACAAAGTAAAAATGATGAAATCACAAACTCACACAACCGCGTTTGCCGGCCTGTGGGCGAAAACGACACCGGCTCTGGTTTATGGTCTAACGGCCCTGGGCATGAGCGTGGTTCTGCCTGCGGCGGCCATGGCCGACGGCAATGACAACGATAGCCGCAAAAAAGTCGATCACGTCTTGCTCATATCCGTGGATGGGATGCACCAGTCGGATCTGGCCTGGTATGTCCAAACGCATACCAACTCAGCGTTCGCCAATGTGGTGGCCCACGGCGTCGATTTTTCGGAGGCCAGCACGCCGTTTCCTTCGGATTCATTCCCGGGCATGGTCGGCCAGGCCACCGGAGGCAATCCCTCAAGCACTGGTGTTTATTACGATGATACATGGAACCACGCTATTTTCCCGGCCGGCACGTCTAATTGTGTCGGACCTGTGCCTGGAGGAGAGGTCACTTATTTTGAGGCCCTGGATCTGAACCTCGGCGCGCTGGACGCGGGTCAGGGCCTGGTGCCGGCAGCGGGTCCGGATCCCTGGGCCAACATCCTGCAGATGACCGGAAACCCGCTCGACGTTATCAATCCCGCGCAATTGCCCGTGGATCCTGCCGCCTGCCAGCCGATTTACCCAAATCAGTACTTGAAGGTAAACACGATCTTCGAAGTGGCTCACAAGCATCATTTGCTGACCGCCTGGTCGGATAAACATCCTGCCTACCAGATTCTTTCTGGTCCCTCCGGCACCGGTGTCGATGATTACTTCACTCCAGAGATTAACAGCAGCGCCAATCCCGCGGCTCCAACTGACCAAAACCAGAATGATTGGACCACGGATAATTTGGCTACGCAGCAATACGACAATTACAAAGTCCAGGCGGTGCTGAACTGGATTAATGGGCACCGGCACGACGGCTCGGGAAACCCGGGCACGCCGGCTCTTTTCGGCATGAATTTTCAGAGCGTCTCCACCGGCCAGAAACTTCCGACTTCGCGAACCGAAGGCGATATGTCGGGTTCGGCCATGGGCGGTTATCTGGCCGATGGCGCTACCCCGGGCACGGTGCTGAGCAATGCGCTTAATTTCGTCGACCAGTCACTGGGCAGCATGCTGAATGCCCTTGCCGGCCGCGGTTTGCTTGACCACACGGCGATCATCATCTCCGCCAAGCACGGCCAGTCGCCGATGAACGTGGCCGCTCTGAATCGTATCAAGGACGGTATGATCATCGACGCTCTTAACAGCGCCTGGAATCAGGATCACCAGGGTGGCAACCCGAACGCTATAACGCTCGTAGCTCAGGGAACCGATGATGACGGAATGCTTTTGTGGTTGAACGACCGATCCAGCGCCGCTACCGAGTACGCCCGCAACTTTCTGCTCAACTACAACAATTCCGCCGCCAGCGTTGATGGAAAACCGGTGACCTCCGCCGGACTTACCCAGATCTATGTGGGGACTGCCGCCGCGCGGCTGATCGGTGTTGAGCCGAGTGATCCGCGCGTGCCGGACGTGATTGGCATCTCCCAATACGGCGTGGTTTATACGGGTCACAAAGGCAAAATCGCCGAACACGGTGGCGATCACCTGGAAGATCGGAACGTTCCTATCGTGGTGAGTTGGCCTGACGCCCCCGGCGGCACGGCGGTGACGCGGCCAGTCGAGACCACGCAGATCGCGCCCACGATTCTGGAACTACTAGGCTTGAACCCGAAAGAACTGAAGGCAGTTCGAATTGAGGGCACGTCCTCTCTATTCTAAAGCCGGAGTCAACTGTCCGCGCAAGCGATTGGCATTTCGCTACACGACAAATCACGCTAAACCGAGGTCATCCGCTATTGGCGGATGCCCTTCTTTAACCCGGGTCTCGCGTCGCACCCCCAAGGGAGCAGGTGCAAAACTCCAATTCTATTGCCTGTCGAAGCCCAGCCAACCTTCATAGCCGGACGGGTCGGACTTCCATTCTTTGGCGGGCATAGGCGGCAACTTGATGGGCCTCCTGGGGCGGGCAATTATCGTTTGCGGCACGGAATCCACGACCGTGTGATCCAGGATGTACTCTACTCGCCGCAGCAGGGCCCGCCCGGTTGCCGGGGGCGACTTCCACAGCGGTTGAGCGCGCAGATGCAGTTCCAGCAGCGCTGAGAGGTGCAATGGAGGATAGACAAAACCTGCCAGGTGGCCGCGCCGGCGGATCCCTTGCAGGCTGCCTGCGACTAAATCCAAAAAGGCAGTGTCCGCCCGGCGTTCCCACAATTGTTCGATTTCCCCATACGCGTCGCCGTAGATCACGTTGGTTGAATCGAACGATTCTTTTTCCACTATTCGCAATTCTGAATCCGATCGGCAATGCAACGTTCGTAAACGCCCGAAAATCACTTCGTGCCGGCTCTGCAGAAGCCCATAACGCTCTCGCAAATAGCTGTGTAGCGGTTCTTGCGGATTGTCGTTGCGCGCTCGCAAAGTTCCGGCACCAAATGCTAACAGACCCGCCGTCACCATCCCGGGAGCAGCCGAGTCAATCTTCAGCCGCAAATCCCGGCAACAACGCCGATCCACTTTCACAATGTCAAAGTGCCCAAGTCGCCCAAGAACTTGTGATTTCCCAATGGTTGAGACCCGCCACCGGGCCAATTCTGCAGCGCGATGTGACGCGGCTGCCAGCGGATGGTTGGCTGTGGGCTGAGATTTGACATCCGGCGTCGCTTCACCGGTCGCGCGATATTCCAGCGTGAGTTGACCCGTCACGGGGCGGCGAGGGACCAATGGCGTCCGCCGCGTAAGCTCACGCATCATGCGGTGGAGCGGATCGTCAATCGCCACAAAAGTCCCAAGCATCGCAAAGATGAGGGAGCTAAAAACGTACCACCCCCATTTTGATTTTAGTCCGCGAATTTACGGATGCTTAGGCAGTTTGAAACACCACCCGGCTGTTGATTGATTCGCCGCGCCTAGCTGGATAATACAAACAATGAATGTTGCTTATTATAATTCCTGGTCCATCGCCCCGTTCTATTGATGAACAAACATTGTTGACTTGCCCTGTAAATTTGGATTCCATCCGCTTATGCAAATAGAAAGTTTGAAGGTGTTTTGCGATTTGACGGAGACCGAGAGCTTTACCAAGGCCGCGCAGATTAATGGGGTGACGCAGTCCGCCGTCAGCCAAACCATCAGCTCGCTGGAACGGCAGTTCAAGTCTCTGCTCATCGAACGCAGCAAAAAGAATTTCCGCCTCACCGCCGAAGGCGAAGTCCTCTACGATTACAGCAAACAAATCCTGCAAACCTATGACGCCCTGCACAGCAAACTGCAGGAGATCAAAGAAATCATTTCGGGGAACATCCGGGTGGCCACCATTTACAGCATCGGCTTGCACGTGCTGCCGCCGTATTTAAAGAAATTCCTGAAAAGTTACCCGACGGTGAACGTGCACGTCGAGTATCGCCGGCCCGACCAGGTTTACGAGGATGTGCTCGGAAACGTGGTGGACCTTGGCCTGGTGGCGTATCCGGTCCGCGACGCCAAACTTGAAATCGTGCCGCTGCGTAAGGACCCGCTCGTCTTGATTTGCAACCCGCAGCACCCGTTCGCCCGTCTCAAATCCGTCAAACTCAAGTCGCTGAACGGCCAAAAGATGGTTAGTTTCGAAAAGGACATTCCCACACGCCGCGCGGTCGACAAAATCCTCAAGGACCATGGGGTTGCGGTCGAGCATGTGATGGAATTCGACAATATTGAGACCGTGAAGCGGGCGGTCGAGATCGACTCGGGCGTGGCCATCGTGCCGCAAGAAACCATCCGGCAGGAGGTGGCGAACCAGACATTGGCCGCCATCCGGCTTGACGACGGTGATTTTCACCGGACGCTGGGAGTGATTCACAAGAAAAACAAAGTGCTCTCTCCCGCCATCAAGCAGTTCATTGGATTGATTAAAGAACCGGCGTGAGTGGCTACCACGCTGATCGAGCGCGAGCGGTCCCCGCTCGCAGCGGTAGGGATGCTGCAGGTGCGCAGGCAGCGACTTGGGATCTCGCAATACCGCTCAAAGGCGGCATTTTCCAAGCGCGCTCTGGGTGTTTGTCACCCTTGACGCCGCTTGAGGCCCAGCAAAATGCCCCGATTCCAGTCTTGGACAAAGAGCCACAATTCTGGCACAGTAAGTGGTGTTAATTGCGGCGTTTCGTTTAAAGCACGTCGCTGAATCGATGAGTGTCCTCTCTTGGCTGGTGCGCACGCCCAATCGACGCATTGGGCTGATTGCGCTTTTCATCATCGGTTTGGATCAATTCACCAAAGGCTTGGTCCTGCATCTGCTGGGATATGCGCAGGAGCAGACGGTGGTGGATGGTTTTTTCAAGTTCGTGCATTGGGGCAACACCGGCGCGGCGTGGAGCTTATTCCGCGGCAACAATAACCTCCTTGCGTTGGTCGCGCTGGCGGCGCTGGCCATCCTATTTTTCAGCCGGCATCATTTTGACTCCCGGACGCTGCTGGGCCAGGTCGCGTTTGGCCTGATTTTTGGCGGGATTGTGGGCAACCTGATTGATCGGCTGGCGCGCGGCCATGTGATCGATTTTCTTTACTTTTACCTGCAGCAACGCGGAGGCATGGAGATTGGCTTTCCGGCTTTCAACGTCGCTGACAGCGCCATTTGCACCGGGGTGGGCCTGGTTTTCCTCATCACCCTGCGGAATGAGCGGCAACCCAAAACCGCAGAATCCGTCGCCGCTAAATGAGCCGGCTTCGGCCGTAGCCCAAAGCCTTGTCCCGAACCGAAGTCATCGCGATTGAAAAGTCCCTGCCGACTGCTCGGCTGGATGCGTGGTTGCGAGGCCGGTTCCCGGCGGTTTCCCGCGCCGCTATCCAACGACTCATCGAGGAGGGGCATATCCTCGTCGACGGGCACACCGTTAAACCCACCCACAGCCCGCGCGCCGGAGAAACCGTGCAGGTCCACTGGCCGGAGGCGCGCCCGGCGACCGCGCAACCCGAGCCAATTCCGCTCGATATCCTCCATGAGGACGATGTACTGCTGGTGCTTAACAAGCCGGCTGGCCTGGTGGTCCACCCCGCTTCAGGTCACGAACGGTTTACCCTCGTAAATGCCCTGCTTCACCATTGCCAGGGCAAGTTGAGCGGCATCGGCGGCGTCGCGCGCCCGGGAATCGTGCACCGGCTGGACAAGGATACCAGCGGCGTTATGGTCGTGGCCAAAACCGACGAGGCGCACCTCGCTTTATCCGCGCAATTTGCCTCGCGCAAGGTCGTCAAAACTTATCAGGCAATTGTGTGCGGCGACATGGCTCGAGACGCTGGTGAGATTCGTGCAGCCATCGCGCGGCATACTTCCCACCGCAAATGCATGGCAGTCGATGAAGAGCGCGGTCGGGAAGCACATACAACCTACCGGGTGCTGGAGCGGCTGACGGCGGCAACCCTCGCGGAAGCCAGCCTGCATACCGGACGCACTCACCAAATCCGCGTCCATTTCAAGTTTCTGGGCTACCCGCTGGTTGGGGATGAGGTGTATGGCCACCGCCAGAATCAGCGCCTCGCCGAATTAACCGGCTTTACTGCTCCCCGTCAAATGCTGCATGCGTTTCAAATCGGTTTCATTCATCCGCGAACCGGCAAGCGCTTGGATTTCGCAGCTCCCCTGCCTCAGGATTTTCTCGAAGGCCTTGAAGCTTTGCGCACTGTGTCACCTGGCACCGTCCGCCCATAATTTCTAGCCCGAATACTTTCATGGGCGATGCGCCGCTTGTCGTGTAGCGCAGATCTGCGCTGCTCATTTGGCGCGCCGCTGGTATGAAACCTTCAGTTTAAGCGGTGACCCCATACGACCTCAGGTCATCTCCCCATTGAGCCATAAACCCCACGAAGCCTAGTTTTGGGCATCGTTTAAAACGGCGCTATCAGGTGTCGTTTTACAGCAACAAGTCAGCAACCAAGGAAAGGCAGGTTTATGAGAAAACAAGCAATAACAGTATTCTGTGCTGCGTGCCTCGCGTTAGGAATGCAGGCGCAATCATCATCGGACACCTCCGGGTCGTCCAGCAGTTCGGCCTCGGATCCCTCGTCGAGTTCATACGGATCTCGCCATCACATGCGTGGGGCCGGTGCCATGGGACAGGAAGTGCGCGCGAGTCAATTGACCGGCGCCCAAGTGACAGGTTCCTCGGGTCAATCGTTGGGAACCATCAGCGACGCGATCATCAACGCCGACTCCGGTCGCGTGGATTTCGCCATCCTCTCGGTCAGTGAATCAGCATCCAGCAGCTCAAGCCCGACCAGCTCGGGTTCGGCGACGTCTCCCGGCAGTTCTTCAACTTCTCAAGGCAGTTCGACTCCGGGTAGTTCCAGCTCCAGCTCGAGTCCGGGTAGTTCCAGTTCCTTAGGCAGCTCTTCTTCGAGCTCTCAAGGCAGTTCGACCTCCCCCGGAAGCTCCAGCTCTGGCGCGTCCGCAACCGGCGGCAAACAAGTTGCCGTTCCGTGGGCGTTGCTCCGTCCTTCCATGTCCGGCAGCAGCAGCGGCACCAGCTCCAGCTCGACCACGTCAGCCTCGAGCCAGCAACCCACGTTCACGTTTGCCGGTGATACCAGCAAGCTCCAATCGGCTCCGAACTTCGACCCAAACACAGATCTGACCCAGCCCGGATGGCGTCACAGCATCTTCTCATATTACGGTCTGTCCAGCTCAGGCACCGCTACCGGTGGCGCCGAGAGCCCTGGCGGCGCGGGCAGTAGCTCGACCGGCGGCAGCAGCTCGCCTGGCAGCAGCAGCTCCGGCAGCGATACCTCGTCCGGATCCAGCAGCTCGGGCTCCAGCAGCTCCAGCACTACTCCGAAATAAGTTCGCCCGGTTTAAGAACCGCATGCAGTTTTGAGCAGCGGTTTCTGCCAAAGCCAGGTCGTTGAGGGTGCTTTGGTTCTCCGCTGCTCGTTTTAAACGATCAGTCGCGCTCGAGGCGGTTTCGCCCCGAGCGCGCTGCTTTGTCCGTCGGATATGACAATATACTTTGTGCGATGTTGAACACTGGTGCGCGTCAAACCGTCTAACTTATGCAGTGTTCATGGTCCGGTTTGCCAAACAACCTGTCCGTAAATGAGCTTTCCATTGGTAACGGTTTTGCACGTGGAAGATGATTCCAATGACGTCCTTTTATTCCAGCACGCATGTCAAAAGGCCGGTGTTCCCCTCGATCTTCAGAACGTGACCGACGGCGACGAGGCCATTGCATACCTGACCGGCGAGGCGGAATTTGGGAATCGAAGGCTCCATCCACTGCCCGGCCTGGTGCTGCTCGACTTGAAAATGCCGCGGATTAGCGGCTTCGAAGTTCTGCTGTGGATCCGCCAGGAACAGCGGTTTCGTGGCCTGCCGGTTGTTGTCCTGACCTCCTCGAATCAGCCAGCCGATGTCGAACGTGCTTACCAGTCCGGCGCCAATTCCTACCTGGTAAAGCCGGTCGATTTCAATGGGTTGGTCGACCTGGCAAAAAACGTACACTCCTATTGGCTCACCTTCAACGAGCCGGCGCACGCCCAACCTTAGTCCGCGCGTTACACTGCCACCTGAAACTTAATCGGCGGGTGCGGATCGTAATCGGCCAGTTCCACGTCCTCGAATCGATACTCGAAAATCGATGCCGGTTTCCGCCGCAGAATCAATTTAGGCAGCGGTCGCGGCTCGCGTCCTAATAATTCTTGTACGCCAGCAATCTGGTTGAGATAGATGTGGCAATCACCGCCGGTCCAGATGAACTCGCCCGGTTCCAGGTCGGTTTGCTGCGCCACCAAGTGGGTTAGCAAAGCGTATTGGGCGATGTTGAACACCAGGCCAACCGGGCAATCAGTGCTCCGTTGGTAAAGCAGGCAGGAGAGCCGGCCATCGGCGACATAGAATTGGAACAGCGCATGGCACGATGCCAGCGCTGCGCGCCCCGCTCGGACATTTTCCTGCGGGCTCACGCGTTCATCCGGAAGCACAGCGGGATTCCAGGCCGAAACGATGTGCCGGCGGGAATTGGGATTGTTGCGGAGTTGATCTACCACGTGAGAAATTTGATCGATCTTGCTTTTATCCGGCGCTTCCCAGGCGCGCCATTGTGCGCCGTAAACCGGGCCAAGATTGCCCTGCTCATCCGCCCACGCGTCCCAGATATGAACGTTGTGGTCGGTTAAATACTTTATGTTGGTGTCGCCGGCCAGAAACCAAAGCAACTCATGAATGACGCCCTTAAAAAATACCTTTCGCGTCGTGACCAGCGGAAAGCCCTGCGCCAAATCGAAGCGAAGCTGAGCGCCGAAAATGCTTTTCGTGCCCGTTCCCGTCCGGTCACCCCGCGTGATGCCCTGGTCGAGGATCTGCCGCAGCAAGGCGTGATACTGCTTCATGAAGTTGGCCGGGCGGGTTGGACTTCAGGAGTGCTCGGCGTCATGGTTGCTGCCGCGGTTTGGCCGGGAGGTTTTGGCTGCGCCGTCGCTGGTATTGTGGGCTGCACTTTGGCCAGGCGCCAGTCTTTTGCGAGCTCATCGAGAAACACCACGATCAAGCTTTGCAGCGTTCGTTGTTCCGCGTCAAGATACCAGGCGAACACCGGCAGCGTCACCAGCAGCAGCCACAGCCATGGGACCCAGTTGCCGACCAATCCCAGCACCAACAATTCGAATCCGGCCAGCGACCAGAAGGCAACCTTGGCCGGCAGCGACCAGCCCGTGCGCAGCCGGCAGCGCAGCAGGAACTCGTTCCGCGAATGGTCTTCGGTCACCGTTGTAATCTGGAGATTGCACCAGCGGCTGCCATAGATTTCAACATCGTATTCGCTCCAACCGATATCGGATTTATTAGGCCAGCCTTGCCGATCCAGCCGGCGCAGGATTTCGGCGACGAAAGCAAACCGGCTGATCGGCCGCGTGCTCCAATACTGCACTTCACGCAATGATTGTTTGCGTTGGCGCAGAGCAACTGAGTCCAGGGTCTGTTGGGCCGCTAACGGTGTCGGCCGCAGCACCAATCGCGCCTGGTATCGCGCCCAGCCACGCACAATCGGCTGCAGGAAATAAAGCAGGGCAACCAGGGGCCGCGACCAGGCGCGGAGTTTGGTGCGGGGCAAAACGGCCTGCGCGCCCGCGGCGGCACAGACCCCCAGCGAGAGCAAGGTGCCGGCTATGGCCAGGGGCAAAAAATGGTGTGAGATGCCCGAAAGAATCCACAGCGGCAGCGCCACCAGTACCTGGTATTCCAAAGTCGTGCACAGCATCAGCGTCGACGCGGGTTCGGAAGCATAAATGGCCTGATACCCGGCGCTCCCAAATAATCCGCGGTAGATGATCGGCGCGCGCAACCTTACGCCCGATCTAGTCGTGCCGTAAATTCGCCCGCGCCATAAACTCCCGCCGAAGGAATTGAAGTACTCCGGATGTTTGCGCACCAGCAAGGCCTCCGCGCCCCCGTAGCCGTGCTGTTGTTTCAAGTAGGCGCCGATAGTCGAGCGCCGGTAATGCCACACAAAGCCCGCCGGGCTGAAACCAATTTTGTAGCCGGCCTGTTGCAACCGCCAGCACAGGTCCACATCGTCGCCGGCCTGGTGAAAAGCCGGATCAAATCCTCCTACTTCGGCCAGGGCCCATTTGTAAAACGCCATGTTGCACCCGGGAATGTGCTCCGCTTGGCGGTCGGTGAGCATCACATGCGCGGGACCGCCCGGCGAGGCCATCACCGCCGCGGCCAGCGCCGAATCGTCCGGCGGCAGCAGGTTCGGGCCGCCGATGCCGACGAATTCGCTGTTCAGCAGGTCGCCAACCACGTAATAGAGCCAGTCCTCGTCAGCTCGGCAATCGGCGTCCATAAAAGCCACGATCTCGCCCGTGGCTGCGGCAATGCCGGTGTTGCGCGCCGCCGATAGGCCAAGATTCTTGTCGTGCTTGAAGTAGCGGACCTTCGGATAATGAAAAGCAATTTGTGGCGTGCCGTCTCGCGAGCCGTCGTCCACCAGGATCACTTCGTAATCCGGATAACGGAGATGTTCAAGCGAATCAAGGCAGGCCTTCAACGTGCGCTCGGCATTGTAGCTGGCGACAACGATCGAAACCTTCGATGTCCGAGGCAAAGGAAAGTAAGGAGCCGCGGCAAAAGTTTCCCGGACGACTGTCGCCGATGGCTTTGGCTGGCGATCGATTGTCGTCAGGCCCATTCCCCAATCCGCGACCAGCTCGCCCGCTTTCCACCAGTCGTCGGTAAAGCTGAAGACCACGGCGCCGGCCAAACCACTTCGAAACCCTCCCTCGATTTGCCAAGCGAGCATCTCACTTTTGCGCGCCTCACCTTCGCGCAGCGAGTCGATGCCGAACTCACCCAACAGCAGCGGCTTGCCTTCCGCCTGCATTTGGAGTCGCGCCAGATAACTTTTGAAGGCCGCCTCCTGGTGAAGGTAGAGATTGAAACAGACGAAATCAGGGCTCTGAGGGCGCAGAAATTCCGTGGGTGGATAATTGACAAAGGTGCAAAGGCAATCCGGGTCGGTCCGTTTGGCTTCCAGGATTAATTCGTCGATAAAATTGGCCACGGCGGCCGCGCCGCTCCAGCGCACGATATCGGCCGGGATTTCATTAGCCACGCTGAACGCGAAGATAGCCGGATGCCCCTGACATCCCGCCACGGCGCGCCGAACCGCAGCTCGCGTTTCCGCGCGATACTGCGCCGAGTCCAGGAAACAGAGATGCTCGTTCCAGGGAATATCAACCATCACCTGGAGATCGTGCTGGAGCGCCAAATCGAGGAACCATTTATCCGGCACATTGTAAACACGCACCAGGTTGGCGCCGAGCGCACGAATCTGTCCGAAGTCGGCAGCGGTTTGTTCCAGCGAGGCAAATGGCCGTCCTGCGGCGTTGGGTTCAAAGGGGCCGTAAGCCAGTCCCCGGATGAAGAATTTCCGGGCGCCCAGCCGAAAGAACTTGCCATCCACGCTTGCGCGTGGGCGCGAACCTACCGCCACTGTCATGAGTTTTAGACGGAGTGGAACCCCGGTTTAATCATCACCGGGCGGGTGAATACCAGAGCCTTTATGGGGTGGCAACAACTGCGGCAATTTACTGCAAAATAGGCGCCTGGCGACTACAAACCTACACCAGTCTCAATAATGTCGTAGCGGCAGAATATCTGCCCTCACCCCGACCCTCTCCCCATCCGATGGGGAGAGGGAGACTTGCCGTCCCGTGCGGCTATAGGTTTGTTTAAATCGCAACAACTTTAGTGACGCATCCGGTTCAAGCGCACCAGGTGCGTTCCCGGTTCTGCGTGGCCGCAATGCATTCCACGGCCGCCGTGGCGTCTTCCGTGATTTGAAAATCAAACATCCCCGCCGCGACGAAATCCGCGCCGTTCTCGAAGGCATAGCGAAAACCGGCCTGGGGTGTAATGGCGCCCGCCGCCAGCACCTTGTAAGCAATCCATGGGCGCGCAAGCTCCGACATGTAGGCGATAGTTTCCTTCGGGTCCATGCACCAATAATTATCGATCCCGTAATTGTCGATCACCTCTTTCATTTGATCCGGACGCCGCTTCGACCAGTAATTGGTACTGTGGAGCGTCTTGAAATAGAAATCGGGGGCGATTCCGGCGGTTTCGACCGCTTTGACGGTGCGCAGTTCGTGGGCGGCAACGCCGGCAATCAAGCCGTGGCTCCTGATAATCGATAACAACTCGCCAATTATCTTCACATCCCCTTCGCGAGTCCAGGTATCGCTGAGGTTCCCCAGCAGGAAAGCTCCCACCGCGCCAGCATCTTTGGCGCGCTGCACCTCGGTTTTCAGGTCCTCTTTCGTTGGGCCGAGTTGGGCCAGGTATTGAATCCGTCCTCCGCGATCCCGGTATTTCTCGTACAGCGCGGCGGCTTCAGGATTCGCGGGATGATGGATCATCGTGTTGATGCCTTGCTGCTCGCACAGCGCCCAGGTATCCATGATTTTTTGCTCGCTAAAATAATGTTTGAGCAGAGAAGAGACGTAAATCAGATCCCGGCTGTGCGCATAGCCATTGATCAGATTGCCGCCGCAGATCAACCGGCTGAGTTTGACCTTGCCGATCGTGCCGAATGGTATCGCAGTTTTAGGCGTGGGGGCGCCCGGCGTCGGCACGGCGGTTTTGTTTTGCTCGGCCAAAGCGAACTCTTCGAGGCTTGCAATAAGGGGCAATGAGAGCGCGGTGGCTGCGGATTTTTTGAGGAAACCTCTGCGATTCGGAGTCGAGTTCATATTCTGATTGGGCTACCTGCTGTGATAGCGGCAGCCATGGTGCCGGGATGGCACGCCGCCAACTCAAAGTCAACTGAAAAAGGCGCTTGCCCGGATGGTTCTATACCTGCCTATTTATGCCATGCGAGAATTGCCTCACACTCACGGTTGTTTTGTTTGCGGCGAGTCGAATGCGCTCGGCCTAAAGCTTCGGTTTGAAACCGACGGTAAAATCGTCAGAACGCGCTTCACGCCTCGACGCGAGCATAGCGGTTTCCGCGAAACCACCCATGGCGGGTTGATCGCCACCGTGCTGGACGAGATTATGGTGTGGGCCTGCGCGGTGCAGGCGCGACGCTTTGCGTTCTGCGCGGAGTTGAATGTTCGGTTTCTCCAACCACTACGGCCGGCACAGGAGACGGTTGTGGTTGCCGAGTTGGTGACGAATCGTCGCAACCGGCTGTTCGAGGCTAAGGCCGAGATGAGAAGCGGCAACGAGGTGGTTCATGCGATGGCCTGGGGGAAGTACCTGCCCATTAAACAGGAGCAGGCCTCTGTTATGTTGCAGGATCTGGTGGGTGATCTAAGCGCCGTGATTGATCGGTGAAGCAAGCCGGAACTGTCTCCCTCGCGATGAATCAAGAAAGCAAGGCGAGGAAGAAATTCCCCTCACCCCTACACTTTCCATGAACCCGAAGCTCGAACGTCGAACTTCCAACGCTCAACGTCCAACGTCGAACGAGAGCAACGGTCCCCTCCCCCCGACCCTCTCCCCATCGGATGGGGTGAGGGAGAAGCAAACAGCACAGGTTGGGTTCATGATCGCAATGCGCGTGCGGAAGCAGGGCTACTTACCGTTGATGTCGATGCCGAGGCGATCGAGGGTTGAGCCTTCGTCGAGGCTGAGCTGGGAAAGGCTCTTGTTGTAGTTGTCGAGGGCCTGGATTTCGTTGCCGCGGGCGGTGGTGAGGTCGCGTTGGACCTGAAGGACAGTGTAGGTCGTGCTTTTGCCGCTTTCGAGTTTCTTTTGTTCCGCGTCGAGGGCCGCCTCTTCGTATTGCCGCGCGGCGCGGGTGGCCTGGACCTGGTCGTAGTTCGCGCGGACGGTGCCGATATCATTATCGATCTGGATCATGATAGTTTGTTCCAGTTTTTTGAGGGTGAGGACGAACTGTTCCATGGAGGCTTTGTCCGCCTTGTAAACATTACGAACGCGCGTGCGTGATAGCGGGACGGTCAACTGGCCGCCGTAGGAGTAGAATTTGCGATCGAATTGCTGGAGATCGTAGAGTGCATCACTGTAGACATTGCCGGAGCCGTTGTAGCCGAAGCTGCCGACGACATCGAGTTCAGGCAGGAGTTGGTTTTTATCGTATTTGAGCTGGATGCCTTGCTTTTCGACGTCGAGTTTGGCCTGGAGGAGGTCGGGTCGGTCGGACAGGCCTTTGCTCCAACTGTCCTGGAGATCGACAACGGGAGGCGGGGCCTGAAGAGTGCCACTGGGATCGAGGGTTACGGTGGCCCACTGGGAGCGGTATTCGTCGGTGATCAAGGCTTTAAGGACTCTTTCGGAGGTGCCGAGGGTGGTTTGGGCCTGGATCACGGCGGCGCGGGATGAGGCGGCTTGGGCTTCGGCGGACTGGAGGTCGAGGGGAGCCAGGGCGCCGACTTCGAGCCGCTTTTTGTTTTCGGCTACGAGGCGTTCTGCCAATTCGACGGCCTTCTGCTGGACCAGGACGTTTTCCCGGTTATAGATGAGATCGAAGTAGGCCTGTTCGAGCGTGGTGATGGTTTGCATGATCTGCAACTTCAGGGTCAATTCGCTGTACTTGAGGCGATTCTTGCCGACCTGGATATTGAGGCGCGTTGAATCGATCCAGAAGTTCTTGAGCAGGGGTTGGGCGACCTGGAATCCGAGCCGGGCCGAGGTGTTTGCGAACGGTACGGTGTCCAGTCCCTGGACAAAGTTAGTCGTACGGACGAAGACCGGTTGGAGATTGGTAATCGGGGTAAAAAAGTTCGTGGTGAATCCCTGCACGGTAGAAGTGTTGAAAGGGACGGTACGATAATTTACGGTATCGACGAACGGAGAGAGCGTGCCCACGGTGTAGGTAGTACCCCAGGGGAGCAGGCCGTTCAGGGTGCCGCTAAATTGGTCAGAATCACTTACCGAACCCGGCGCAATCAAGGAACCGAACAATTGTGTGCCGCTCTCGTTATGGTTGTGGGAGCCGGAGAGGTTCAGATTCGGATCATAATCGCCATAGTTAGCGCGCAGGTTATAGAGGGAGATCTGCGGGTTATAGCGATCGACGCGCAAATCGAGGTTGTGCTGCAATGCCAGTTGGATTGCCTCCTGCAGTGACAAGTGGCGGACCTGCGCCGTCGCGTTCGTCTGACCCAGCGCGGCGCCGATCGTGCCGGCCAGAACCAACAGCATCCCTATCAGTTTCATGGGGCGGAAGATTGGAGTATGTGTGTCATTTCGTCAAACAATCGTGAGGCTTCAGCCGGAACAACTTATCCCAGCCAAAACTGCAGCCGCCAAAACTCTGGATTTGGACCGGCCACAGCCCGAGACGTTCCACTCGTGTACCATGCAACAGCGCTACGAGGCCGCCCTGTTCAGACGATCTCGGACCGCGCGCCATTCACTGGTTTCGGGCGGCGCTTCGACCACGATGAACTGAGCCCCGGCTTCGTCACACTCGTGCAACTCGGCGTAAAGCGCCCGCGCAAAAGCGTCCGGGTCATGGGGTATGACGGAAACCCGGGCAAAGTCATGCTGGGAAGGCACCCGCGTATGCGCTACGACACAGGTCTTTTGGATCGGCAGCCCGCGTTCCGCGCTCAGTGCGCGTAATTCATGGTCATCATGCCACGACCAGACTATCAGCCTTGCTTTGGGCGCATAATGTTTTCGCAGCAGGCCGGGGCTCTTCAGAATTCCGCTCGGTCTGCTGGACTCGGTCCGGAGATCTCCAATGACTGCCCTGAGCGCCTGTTCGTGTATTATGCCTGGGCGCAACAACCTTGGCGGACTGGTCAAAACATCCAGGACTGTTGATTCAATTCCCACCTGGGACTGGCCGCCGTCGATGATAAGCGGAATGGTGTTCCCGAGATGGCGTTGAACGTGCCGTGCGTTGGTGGGCGAAAGCTGGTTGGAAGGGTTGGCGCTGGGCGCCGCCAGCGGGAACCCACAGGCACGGATTACGGCTTGAATGAACGGGTGGCTTGGCCAACGGACACCAACGGTACGGCCCCCGGCCGTAACCAGGTCCGGGATGTTGTCCGACTTGGGCAGGACCATAGTCAGCGGTCCGGGCCAAAAAGCGCGGGCCAACTTGCCGGCCAACTCCGGCCACTCTGAAACACAACGCTGGGCCATCGGCTCATCCGCCACATGCACGATGATGGGGTTATGTGCAGGCCGGTTCTTGATTTTAAAGATTCGTGCCACGGCGGCCGAATCGAGGGCGTTGGCCGCCAGGCCGTACACAGTCTCCGTGGGCAAGGCCACAACCTGCCCGCCCTTGAGGAGTTCGGCTGCACGGTTCACTGCCGCATCAAATAACGCGGGAGTTTCGGTCGACAGGATTTCCGCGTTGTACTGGGTTTTGGCTGTCATGCATTAGCCGATAACCGTGGACCGAAGGCGCGACGGAGGAATTACTCCAATTTTTTGTGGCAAGTTCCCGCCCGCTGGAACTCGTCACAATGCGCGGTTATTTGCAGCCGGTGCGCCTTGACAGAAAAGCCGAGCTTGGCGCTGATGTCGTTTTCCAGTTGTTCGATCTTTTCGCTCTCGAACTCGATGATCTTCTGGCAATCCTGGCAGATGATGTGATTGTGCCGCGGGTGCTCTGCGTAATTGGGATCGTAGAACTTACGATCCTGGCCAAAATCCATCTCGCGCACGAGCCCGCTTTCCGTGAGCAAAGGCAAGGTCCGGTAAACCGTGGCGCGGGACACCGAGCGATCACGGCGATGGGCCCAGGCAAGCAACTCATCCGCGGTGAAGTGGCGATTGGTGCTGAAGGCACTGTCGAGGATCGCTCGGCGTTGAGCGGTCAAGCGGAGACGTTTTCCGGCCAGGAATTCCATGAACCGTTGTTTTGCCCCTGGTTCGGCGTCTCTCATGGGCCAAGTATAATAAACAAAGATTACTGTGTCGAGCGATCGGTCTGCCGGGGCTAATGGCGGAAGTGACGGCGGCCCGTAAACACCATGGCGACGTTCCGTTCGTTGGCGGCGGCGATGACCTCCGGGTCGCGAACAGAACCTCCGGGTTGGATGGCAGCGGTCGCGCCAGCTTCGGCTGCGGCTATGAGGCCATCTGCGAACGGAAAGAATGCGTCGCTGCAAACCACGCTGCCCTTGAGCGACAGCGCGGCCTCGCTGGCTTTCCAAACGGCGATCCGGCTGGCATCGACCCGGCTCATTTGGCCTGCGCCGATACCCAGGGTGCGATCGGCCGCGGCATAAACGATCGCGTTTGACTTAACGTGTTTGGCGACGCGCCAGCCGAAGCGCATGGCTTGACGTTCGCTATCGCTTGGCTGGCGGCGCGTAACGGTCTTCCAGCTTTCTTCCGATCCGGTTTTCGGGTCGGGTTCCTGCACCAGGAATGATCCCGCGCCCACGCTGCGCACTTCCAGGAAACCATCCGTGCGCGGTGACTGGAGCATTTTGAGCAGCCGTAGGTTTTTCTTTTTTTGCAGCAGCGCCAAAGCGTCCGGAGCAAAGTCGGGCGCGATGATCACTTCGCTGAAGATTTCCGAGATAGCCTCGGCAACAGCCAAATCGAGTTGGCGATTAACGGCAATGATGCCGCCAAACGGAGCCTGGCGATCCGTAGCAAAGGCTTTGTCCCACGCTTCGCGCAAGCCGGCGCCCTGGCCGACACCGCAGGGATTCGTGTGCTTGAGGATCGCGAGCGTCGGAGGATCGCTTGAAAACTCGTCGATCAGGTCTGCCGCAGCCGTTAGGTCGAGCAGGTTGTTATAGGAAAGCTCCTTCCCATGAAGCTGCTGGAAGAATTCCCGAAACCGGCCGTAAAGGGCTGCTTTTTGATGAGGGTTCTCCCCATAGCGCAGCACTTGGGCGAGCGGCGCTCCCAATGCCAGTTGCGGCCCAAGTGTTGAAGCACTCTGTCCTGCGGCGCCTGTCGCCGACTCAGCAGGCCCGAATTCCTTGGCGAGGTGCTTCGCAATAGCCCCATCATAAACTGCGGTGCGGGCGAACACTTTGACCGCTAGCCGCTGCCGCAATTCCAGCGTCGTATTGCCGTTCGCCTGCACCTGCTCGATGAGCTTGGGATAATCGGCGGGGTCAACCACGACCGTCACGCTGGCATGATTCTTTGCCGCGCTTCGCAACATGGACGGGCCGCCGATATCGATGTTCTCGATTGCTTCTTCCAGGCTCACATCCGGTTTCGCGACGGTCTGCTCGAAGGGGTACAAATTAACGACCACTAAATCGATGGGGTCGATGCCGTGCTGGCGGATGGCGGCTTCGTGCTCGGGTTTGCCGCGGACGAAGAGCAATCCGCCATGGACTTTCGGATGCAGCGTCTTGACCCGGCCATCGAGCATTTCCGGAAAACCGGTGTGAGCGCTCAGGTCGGTCACCGGAAGTCCCGCTTCGCGGAGGGCTTTGGCCGTGCCGCCGGTGGAAATCAATTGGACATTCGCGGCTACCAGGGCGCGGGCCAGCGGAACCAGGCCGGTTTTATCCGACACCGAAAGCAGGGCGCGTTGCATTCGCTCCATACAAAAAGGTTACTTCGAACTGAGGCGGGCCGTGAATTTCGCCAGCCGCCGCATGGCTTCCTTGATGTTTTCCATGCTCGTGGCATAGGCGCAACGGAGGAAGCCTTCTCCGCATGCGCCAAAAGCGTTGCCCGGCACCACCGCCACTTTCTCCTCGTGCAGGAATCTCAAAGCGAAATCACGAGACGGCATGCCGAATTTCGCCACGCTCGGGAAGGCATAGAACGCGCCCAAAGGCCGATGGCATTCGAGCCCCATTTCGGCGAATGCACCGGCGATGAAGTTCCGGCGTCGCCGGTATTCGTCCACCATTTCCGTTATATCGGTTTCCGGACGAGCCAACGCTTCGAGGGCGGCCTTCTGGCTGAGAGACGACGCGCAGAGCATCGTGTATTGATGGATTTTCATCATCGCCTCGATCAGCTCGGCGGGCCCGCAGGCATAACCTAATCGAAACCCGGTCATGGCCCAGGCTTTGGAGAAGCCATGCAGGAAAATCGTGCGATCGCGCAACCCCGGCAGGCTGATAATGCTGGTATGCGGCGCATCGTAAGTCAGTTCCCCATAGATCTCGTCAGTGATGACAATGAGATCGCGCTCGCGCGCAAAGGCGGCGATGTCTTCCAGGTCGCTCCGTTCCATCACTCCGCCCGTCGGATTATTGGGAAAATTCAACATGAGCACCTTTGTCCGGGGCGTGGCCTTCGCTTCGAGCATTGCCCGCGTAAGGCGAAATCCGTTTTCGGCGCGCGTTTCGACTGCCAGCGGCGTGCCATGCGCGAACAGGATGGTGGCGCGGTAGGAAACGTAACAGGGCTCGTGATAAAGCACTTCATCGCCCGGGTTGAGCAGAGCGCGCAACGCCAGGTCGAGCGCTTCGCTCACGCCGACGGTGATTAAAACCTCGTTGTCCGGGTTGTATTCGGCGCCAAAGACACGTTGCACATAGCGGGCGAGTGCGCGGCGCAATTCGAGATAGCCCAGGTTGCTGGTGTAATGAGTAGCACCCCGTTCGAGCGCGAACACAGTGGATTCGCGCACATGCCAGGGCGTGTCGAAATCCGGTTCGCCGATGCCCAGGCTGATCACGCCCTTCATCGTCGTGACGATGTCGAAGAAGTCGCGGATGCCCGAGCGCGGGATATCGCGCACGGTAGCGTTGAGGCGATTACGGAGAGACGCTGAGCCGTTCATCGGGGCTTTCCTGGTGCATCAAAACACCCAATCGCTTGTAAGTCTTGAGCATGAAATGCGTCGAGGTGGAGAGCACCCCTTCCAGCGGCGAGAGCCGTTCGCTGACGAACGCCGCCACCTCGCGCAAGTTTCGCCCCTGGACGAAGAGGAGCAGATCGTACGTGCCGCTCATCAGATAGGCGGAGCTGACCTCGGGAAAACGGCTGATGCGGTGGGCGATGGTGTCGAATCCGCCTTCGCGCTGTGGTGTTACCTTCACTTCGATGACGGCAGTGACCTTGTCCAGGTCGAGTTGATCCTCGTTCAGGATGGCCTGGTAGCCGCGGATGACGCCGCGCTTTTCATAATCGGCGATCCGGGCGTTGATGTCGGCCAGTGGCACGCCCAGCATGCGCGCCAGATTCTCACGCGATTCCAGCGCGTTCGTCTGCAGTAATTTCAATAACTCATCCATAATTCACCTCGAGTGCAGCGGGCGGGACCATATCGTCCAGCCGAATGCGGGTCGAGATAAAAGCGGCACCGGAGCGCGGGCAGTCGTGGCACGCAGCAGTTAAGCTTTTATGTGAAGCGTGGACTTCAGTCGGCCGCCGACCAGGCACTTCGTGAACGACCAGGAGGGGTTTTCGTTTTCCATCCCCTTGTTGCAATGAAGCACTTTTACTGTGTTCTGCTGGCGACACGGGGGTCTTGCCGTTAGAGCATTGGGCACGCGTCCTGGACACGCTTGAGGTCCGGATCATTAACAGAGACCGGAAGATAGTATTGGATAAACTGCAGCAGGCTGCTGCCGCGCCACTTCCAGTATTCGACATGGCCGTCGCAAAATGAAAGCACGCAGCCGCGCTTGTGCCGACTGGCGGGCAGGTTCCACGAGGACCAATTATCCGGCGGATAGACGCCCAGGGATGGATTGTCGATACTTTCTTCCATCTCATCCAGGAAACAGAATGACGCAGCCGGGGCAGGATGATTCAGCTCGTCGATGCGAGACGCGGCGTGTAACGGCCAAAACGGCGCCCACCCGTTAAGCCAATCGTTCATCGAGTAGCTCCGGTATCGCAGCGAATTGGTGCCCGGCATGACCGATTTGTCGCTGGGACATCGATAAATCCCCAAATGCTTTGTGTCGGGGTAGAGTTTGCCTTTGATGATGTTTGTGGGAGTGGTGTCGACCTGGACGATATCGTTGGACCATCCATCGCTGCCCGGATTACCGAATTCGCGATTAAGGGGCAGGCGACCGTTATGTTCATCGAGGTATAAGAGCCAGGCCACCTGCAGTTGGTGCTGGTTGCTGGTGCAGGACGCGCGGCAGGCGGACTGTTTGGCGTTGCTGAGCGCCGGCAGCAACAGCGCCGCCAGGATCGCGATGATTGCGATCACTACCAGCAACTCGATAAGTGTAAACGCGGCCTGCACTGGACAAAAGCCTGCCGCGCCGCCTGTGTTCCGGCGGACTAAAGGTCCCGGGCAGCGCTTTTGCGGGTTGGAGGTCATGGATCGGGACAGGAATACTGGACTCCGAGCTTTCTCTCCATGCGACTCGATTAAAGCAGAACGGTACACCTCATCAAACCAATAGTGGGATACCAAGATACCAAGAGGGCGCATCTTGACGGTACCACCATTACTCAACAAACCAGAGTTCCTCCCAATGTTTGTTTTCGCGCGCTTGCTTGAGGGCGGCAAGGTTTGCCAGTCCCTGGCGTGTCCAAAACTGGCCGCGCCGCTTGAAGCGATTCTG
>CAZUVM010000220.1:0-10434 GCA_964623885.1 uncultured Verrucomicrobiota bacterium | reverse complement strand
ACGGATCCGGGATGTCGCTTAGAGAAAGAAACTGTCGTCGCTCGGGGCTGAACGGATTTGTTCCTCGAGCGGCCAAATCTACGTTGTTCCTAATAAAGGGTCCAAGGAATCCATTCATTGAGAAACTTCGGGTCCGGCCAGACCACCCCAGCGGGCGCTGCAGCGCACTGAGAAAATTATCGGCTGGGCATCGGTAGATCTTGGCCGCAGCCGCATACTGATTCAACAAACCATTGTACAGGTAAGCCGGATTCGTATTCTGCTCATCGGTCGTCCAGTCCATCATCCCGTTAACCCAATTGTTGAATCGACCCTGCTGGTACTCTGCCTGCATCTCGATTCGGCCGAAATTGTTGACCAAACGGCGGTTTTCCTGGGCGTACATGTTCCAGGCCAGGTACAACTGTCGGTTGTTGTTCATGCAACTGGTCTGCTGCGCCCGCCCCTTAGCCTTCAGGATGGCACCCAACAACAAAGCCGCAAGCAACGCAATGATGCCGATCACCACCAGCAGCTCGATCAGCGTAAACCCGGACGACGCTCTTATCCCTCGTCTAACGCTGAACTGCAGAGCGGCACCTGCGAATCGGCCCTGCCCCTTCATGTAGCTAGAAAATCATTCGGCTTAGCTAAGTCAAGTTGATTCAAAGCAGCGCCTAGGCTGCGTGAGCATCTCAACTTTTGAGCGCCTCTCATTAACACCCCGCTTCAGCGGGGTGGGAATGCGGTCACTTCAAGTTTCCAGCCGTTTTAACGGCTTCCGGTTTGGATCAACAGTGCCAAGCATGGTGAGCATGTAAGCCGTTGAAACGGCTGAAACTTTACCATGGTGAGCCTGTCACCCGGCTGAAGCCGGGTGTTAATGAGAGCAGCCGCTGTCCAAAAGTTGAGATGCTCTCTTCTTCCGCGGCCACCCGTCGGCAGCCTACCGGTGCGATTAGGCGTGCTCGCACTTGCATCTTGACAATGGTCATGCCGCTTTGCACGGTGTCAGGGAGTGCTTATGAAAACCTGGAGTTGGAACTGGATGGCGTTTGGATTGTTATGCCTGGGCGCAACGACGGGACTGGCGCAATCGCCGCGCGCGGGACTTGCGTGCGAGCTGATGGGAATCATCACGAATGCCAATCGAACCGCGCTGGTGACGGGAGAGTCGGAAATCAGGATCCAGGCTGACCGCGCGATTATCACGGTGAAGGTGAGCACGACTGCGAAGGAGCTCGGGGCGGCGTTGCGGAGCAACCAGGAGGCCCGCGCGAAACTCACGCGTCTCCTGACTGAAAAGGGGATTGAAGAAATCAAGCAGTCCAAGTTTTCGTCCACCGAGAAATACGGCATGTTCAGCGACAAAGTGAAGAGCCACCGCGTAAGCAATCTGTTGAAGGTAACCGTGCGCAATGAGAAGGAGTTTCAAATCGTGGCCGACGCCGTCGACGGCCTGGCCGAGGCGCAATACCTGGGCGCCGAGTTCGAACGATCGGACAAGGAAGAGATGAAGCAGAAAGCTATTGCCGCCGCGTGCGATAATGCCACGCAGCGAAAGCTCGTTTTTGAACAGAAGCTCGGGCTGAAGCTGACGGTAAAACGCTTTTTTGATCCGAGCGTGGTGATGTTCCCGAACGATCAAACGGTCAGCAATCGAGCATTGGGATTTGCGGGCGTAGTGGCGGGTCTGCCCGCCGCCTCGAGTTACTCCGACGCCATGGTCGAGCGCATGGCCGAGCAACGGGAGGATGACCGCTCCGGCTTCGGCGAGCTGACGTTCCGGTCACGGGTGACGGTGGAGTACGACGTGGAAGCGAAGTAGCCTGGAGCTGTAATATAAAATCAGTTGAACAGGCGCGGGGACGGCTCGTCCCCGATTCAGCCAGGCAAATCAACCACGGGGACGAGGCCGTCCCCGCCCCTCGCCCTCGCCAGTGTCACCAGCGGCATTGACCAGCGGAATCAATAAAGTGACCACCTTTCACTTTGCTTGTTTGTTCTACACGGTGGCGGGGGCTGTCCAGCGCTGCTGCCCATGCGGTTGAAATCGGCAAATGAGCTGCCATGCGGCAAACCCAAGAAATACCAACACGGCAATATTCAAATAAAGCGATTGCCGATCGGAATCGAGACCGGCTGCGCAGGGATAGACAATTCCAAACAAAAGAAACTGCAGCGCCAACACCTTTGCCGGAGGCTGCGGTGTCACGCGCGTGAGCAGCCACGCCAGGACCAGGAACCCCGGCACGAGCACCACGACGGCGGTTCCCCAAAAACCAAGCAGAATATCGCAGCAATCTCCCAGCAATCCGTACCCGCACGCGGCGGCGGTGGCGAAGAACACGCTGACCAGGACTGCATGCTCAACGCCGGTGAGGGTAAGGCCCAAAACCAGCATCGCAAAAATCAGCAGCCAGGCCGGCTCAACCTGGCCCAGGACCGCGTTGGTGGTCTCACCGGGCTGCTTCACGGTGGGCAGCGAAATCCCCATGCCCTTGTTCGAAATGGCATGATCCAGACGGAACGTGAGGATGGTTCCGCGGCGATTCGTGGTCGGCTGGATGTCGGTCGGTGTCATGCAGCCTTCGGGAAAATTCAAATGCGCCTTGGCCAAGTCCGGCAAAGTCAGCGCAAACGTGAAATCGCGGATCTCGCGCGGCTCCTGCACCTGAAAATACCAATAGGACATGCCACGGCTTTTGAAGCTGATCGCCAGCTCGTCGGCTTCGTGAGCCTTCACATCGCGTGCCAGGAGCAGCGCACCGTCTTTGAGCTGCATCTGCGGCAGCACATCTTTGCCGTTCAATGTGGCAGTGAGATCGTCGTAAATGGCCGTGGCCGACGGGAGCGGGAATTTCAGCAGCGAGTTCAGATCGCGGTCGGCCGGGTTGACCAGCTTCCAGGTAAACCGGCAGACCGTTTCATAACCGCCGTACAAGGCCGAGCCTTTCTTCCGCGCGTTTTGCCGCAGCTCGACCTGGTGTCGCGCGGAGACGAATGGGTTGGCCGTAATATCGTGCCGGACCATTTTCTTGCGCAGCACCGCCGGCCTGGTGAGGTCCTCCGACTCGATCCGCTCGGTGGCCTCCTCTTCCCAGTACAAATCGTAACGCAACTCGTGCTGTTCCTGCGGCGCGCCCCAAATCGTTTGGATCGCGCTATAGTTGGCCTCCGTTACCCGGCCGTGCGTGCGCTGAAATCCGGCTACCGATTGATGCAGGTAAACCCGCACCAGCGACAGCGTGGCGAGCAAAAAGCCGACCATTGTTACCGACCATATCAATCGTGTGAGCTGCCGGTATAGCGTCCACACCAAACCGGGCCGGGCCTCCGGTTCAACCGATCGCGGTGAAAGCATCGCCATGAGAAACACGGCCAGCAGCGCGCCCCCGATGAACAGGGCGAGCACGGGTTGAATATCGACGAGGTCGGCCGCGCGGCCGAGCATTTTGGACAGAATGATTTTCATGGCTTCGAGTGATTGCGCGCGCAAACACGCCATGGGCATGAGCGGATACGGAACGGATGATGGAGAGGATCGCAAGGGCGCCGCCGATTCCTGGCCGGCAGTCCTCCATGCGCTCAATCACCGGTTTCGGCCCGGACTTCATGAGCAGGCGCAACTGCGTCGCGGTTTTTTGTGATGTTTCGCCTCGACGCGGCCGAAATTCGGAACAACAACAGCTTAGGGACGTATCAAGGCACTTTGTTGCACCTTGCACTGTTGAGGAAGCCAGGCGGGATGCAGTCTCGTCTCCCGGATCCACTCCGGGCGACACTTCGATTTAGCTCCTGCTTCGAAAATTTGTCCAGAAGATTTTGATCCTTATTGGTTGGATTGATGGACCAGTGATTGGGGACGCCGGGACGGCGTCCCAACCGGGACAGCCATCCATCAATCCGCCCCCTCACCGTGAGCCGTTGTTGGTGATGGTGTAGAGGGTTGCCTTGGCATTGAGCCGGATGCCCTCGTCCGGATCCTGAAGCAGGCTCGTCAAAACCGGCACAGCAAAACCTCCGTTGGTGCCCAATGCCGCGATGCACCGAACGACCTCGAACCGGTTTGGGTTAAAGGTGTTGGTGGAGGCGGCTATCACTGCAGGCGCCGCCGCCGAGCCGATGCTGACGAGCACATCAGCGGCGCATTTCGCCAGACGCTCGTTTGTCTCGAGCATGCTCACCAGTCCCGGCGCCGCCGGTGCGGCGTCCCGACCGAGCGCGTCCAGCGCGAGCAAGGCGGCGATGGCGCGGGCGTATTTGGGATCGTTATGATACAATCGAACGAAAAGGTCATTGGTTCGGACAGGCCTGGGAAGCCTGTCATAGATTTCATGTATTCGCGCCAGGCGCTGCAATGGATCGTATTCGGCCCACTTGAGCAGGTAGGGAATGCTATTGGTGCCAATGTGCCGAATAGCGTCGTCGGCGCGTTCCCGCTGTGCCGCCGGGGCAAGCACGGGCGGCGACGATTCTTCAAAGTAAAGGCTCGTCCAGTAGGAGAGGCTATGATGCTGGAACTGCGGTTCCGGATTACGACCGACGAAAGCAATCAGTGCCAATCCAGCGGCTAAAAAAGCAGCGATCATCACGACGGTTGCTCGCCTGTGCACGGCAAGAATGTCGCACGAAAAACGGTTCGTTAAACAGAATAAGATGGTTTTCGCTCTTTCGCGGAAAGGGGGACGGCTCGAAGAATGAAGTCTCGTTTGCGGAGAAAGGCGGGACCGGGATGCTTTATCTGGATTGTTGCGTTCGGCGCCCGCCCGGAGCATAAACTCCCATATGGTCGACACCACGCGCGATCGGTTTGACTTGAATCGGTTTGTTCAAGCGCAGGCAGAAGTTTATCCACGAGCGTTGGCCGAAATAAGACGCGGCTTGAAGGAGAGCCATTGGATGTGGTTCATATTTCCGCAAATCGGGGGCTTGGCCTACAGCTCGACGGCCAGGTTCTATGCCATCAAAAGCAAGGATGAGGCGCAGGCATACTTGAATCATCCGCTGCTAGGGAAACGCCTGGTCGAATGCTCGGCGGCTTTGTTGGGAATCAAAGGAAAGTCGGCAGCCGAGATCTTTAATTATCCGGACGATATGAAACTACGCTCGAGCATGACTCTCTTTGCCAACATCTCGGAATCCGATCCTGTTTTCTCAAGGGTTCTCGAACATTATTTCGAAGGCAGGCCCGATCAGCGTACGCTGGAATTATTGCATTCAGCTTCCGAATGATAACTCCTTCAGTCTCTCTACCGGTGTCCGCCACCGCTGCGAACCGCGGCGGCGCTGCGAGTAATGGCCGCAGAATGCATAGCCAGTCCTCCGCCAGCGATAGTGTGGCCGGCGAAGTGACCCATCGGTGCGTTGTGGATTAGATTGTTGGGTCCGGCAAATGTGGGTCCGGAATAGAGACTGCGCGGGCCACTGAAAGTCGGGCCGGAATAGGTGCGGACTGGACCGGCGAACGAGGGGCCGGAGTAAAGATGGGAGCCCTGGCCGGAATCGTGGCCACGATGGCCGTAACCAACGAAGCCATGACCAGGATAGCCATGCCCATAATAACCATGGGTGTAGTAGCAGTGCCCCGGATAGGTGTGGTAACAACCGTGATATCCGCAGTAACCATAGCTGCAGCCCCAATATCCACTATATGGGTAATTAATTGGATACGAGTAACCGTATCCCCAGGAGTATGGGTAATAGCTGGAAGCAGCGTAGCTGTACGGGTCGACGTAGCTGTAGTCGTAATAAGGTGTCGGCCCGGCGGCATAGCTGTAATCTGGCGCAGGCATGTAAGGCGCCACCGCAGGCGTAGCTGCCTCAGGCTGAATGGGAGCCGGGGAGGTCGCATAGGCTGTGGCGTCCGCCACGGATTGCGCCCTCAATTCTCCGCTGCGTTCGAGCATCGCCGCCAAAACATCATCGGTTACCCCGAGGTGCCGCAGCACGATAATGTCAGTGGCGCTCAGGTTGAACGACGTTGCCGAGCTCTTGACGTAGGCAGTGATCACCTGCGGCGATACTTTTGCCTGCACCATCCGCAAAACGTCTCGCGCGCCTGGCGAAAGCACCACGCCCTGGCTGGTCGGAGTCGGCGGTCTCACTGTTCCTGTCGCCGAGTCCACGGAGGTCACTGCGTGTGCGGGTAACGTCGCAAATACGATCGCCGCCGCCACAAGCAAACCGGTAAGCCAACCGTAAAAACATCGAGCATTGAAAAATGAAGCTTTCATAAGCCGCCAACTTTGCCTCTTATCACCATTCCCCTTTTGGCCGGATTGTCAAGTGCCGAACGGCGCAAGTAGGAGTTCGCGTTGGGGAAGAAACGGGAAATTCACAAACCTGCGCCAGGATATTGGCACCCTCCGTCCTAGCAAAGCGGAAAGCGACGCACCCAGGATGCTTTCGCTACAGCGCTGTGGCTGAGCGAATTCGATGGGGATTGGGTTTGACCCCAAGGACAACGTTCTTACACTCGGCCTTATGTTCACATTGCGGTTCCGCTGGAGGAAACAATCAGCCCCAAAAACGGTTGAAACGTGTCCAACCTCCCAACAGCTTGACTTCAACTCACCGAAACGGAGTGTTCATGGGAGGTCACCGGCTGGCAGTCTCTGCAGATATGAAATGTCTGGGGTGTCGTTTGAAAGGATTCTCCACTTTGTGGCGGTCGTCCTTGCAATGTTGGCAGTGCTTCCGGGCTGCTCATCGAGCCCCGAAACCAAACCTGAATCCTCCGCGACCCTCACCTACACGAATCCGGTCTATGCCGGTTCAATGCCGGACCCTTCGGTAATGCGGATCAAAGGGGTTTACTATGCGTACGGCACAACGGGGAATGAGCGGTTGCCTGATGGCCGCATTTTTACGTTATTGCGTTCCACGGACCTCGTGAATTGGGAGAAACTCGGCGGCGCGTTGACGCCTCCTTCGCCAAATCCGCAGATACAGTATTGGGCACCCGAGATCACCGTAAACGATGGGAAGTGCTACCTCTATTACGCCATGGGCGGTTTGGAGCCGGAAAAGTTTGAAATACGGATCGCGCTCAGCGATCGGCCTGAGGGACCTTTTACCGACAACGGCCAGGCGCTGGTTGATTGTGAAACGAACCGGTTCACGATCGACCCATTTCCGTTCCGCGACGATGACGGGCAATGGTATTTCTTCTACGCCCGCAATTTCACCAATTCTGCTCCCGGCGAGTACCCGGGCACAGCGCTCGTGGTGGATCGGTTGGTGGACATGACCCGTTTGGCCGGTGACTGCCGCGTCGTAGTGAGAGCGCGCTACAACTGGACGCTGTACCAGGCTGATCGACGCATGGATGTTTACAACGCCACTTTCAATTGGCACACCATCGAGGGGCCGTGCGTCGTGAAGCACGCGGGCCGGTATTACTGTTTTTACAGCGGCGCCAATTACCAAACCACGCGTTACGGGGTGGATTACGTGGTCGCTGAGCACCCGCTCGGGCCTTACGTCGGACAGGGAGATTTCCCGCGAGTATTGCGCAGCGTTCCGGGCAGAGTGCGCGGCCCGGGGCATCACTCGATTGTTCCCGGGCCGGATGGGAAGTCGCAATGGATCGTTTATCATGCGTGGGACCCGACCATGAAGATCCGGCAGATGTGCATCGATAAACTAGTGTGGACGGGTGACCAGCCGACGTGTCTGGGACCGACGTTTACTGCTCAGAAAGCTCCTTGAGAATATAGTCCGAGGGTACAACAAAAAAAGCGCGGAGTAAGACCTCCGCGCCCCTTACGGTTTCAGGCTTGCTGGCTATGGCATCTGGCCCACCCCACCACCGAAGCCACCGAGGCCGCCGCCTCCTCCGAAAACGGCCATCCCGCCGCTGACCTCGGCCCCCATATAGGCTTCGATTTTGACGGTTTTTGAGAACTCATCATGGTCCAACTTACCTTTGGCGAACGCATCAATATCGGACTTTTTGGCGCGGAGCGTCATGACGGTTCCGCGCTGCTTTCCTCGGTGATCAACTGCGAGCATTCTGGCAGAATCAGCCGGAATCGAGGGTTGACCGGCAGTTGCTGAAGCGTGAGTGCGCAGTCCGGACCGGATAAAACGGCCACTGCCGGCGCCCCCGAAAATGCACACAGTGACCGACTCGCTGGGCTTCAACTCGCGAATGTTGGACGCGCTTTTCAACGCTTCGAGCAATTGGGCTTTGAGTTGGCTCACTTTCGCTTCATTGAATTCCTGTGCCGGCCCTGGTGGCATGCCAGCTTGTCCCTGACCATAAAGCTCTTGCTTGGCTTGTTCCCAGGCCGAGTCCGTTTCCGAATCCTCTTTTTTCGGCTCAGCCGGCCCTGGTGGTGGCGGCACCAAAGGGAAACCCACGCGCAGCATGAAGAGCGCGCCATAGCCGTCGAGATACAGGTTGCGCATAGCAGGTGAAGAACTCGAACCGAACAGGTCAATACCCATCGCTCGATACGGCGTATTCGGCTCTGGGACTGGTTGCAAAGCCTTGTCGAGGACCTTGGCCATAATGACGAGGTCCTCCTCAAGGTTGGCCTGATCTTTTGGGTCCATGGTGGAAGTGCGGATCACCAAAGGTCTTGCCGATGGTTCCACCATGGTAGCATCTGTGGTGCGTTTAATGATGTTTTGCAGGCGATCAGCAAACGCAGGACCTGCGGCCATAGGTTGTGCGCTCAGGTGGTTGCCTTGGTCAGAGTCCTGGCGGGCGAGATCCGGCTGGCGCAGCGCATTAGCCTTAGCGAACGGATCTTCAACTACTTTGACCCCAGGGGGGGCGACGGCGTCTGGTTGATCCTGGGCGAAGCCGAAGCTACCGCCACCCAGGAATGGCATAGCAGCAATAGTGATCAGTGGAATGAACGTTTTCATAATGCTCAGTGGTTTAGATTTGCTATCAATCAATTCGGAGGCGGAGTCGTGGTCGAACGTGGCGGATGGTAGGATGCCAACTGCACGAATTCGTTTTCGGTATTGACGGCTACGGTGTCGAGCTGCCGCTTAAGCGCAAGATAGAGCCACTGCAGGTCTTGGGTTCGGCGGGACTCACTCACGGTGCTATAGTCAGCCAGGAGATCCTTGGTTTTGCTTAGAGACGCCTGGAGAATGGCCGCGGAGTTGCGTTCCACTTCGTTGTGCACCGCCTGCGCCATTTCCTGGCGAAGCTGGGGCTCGATTTGCGCGCGCACCCGGGCGGCAACGGCCGCGTCGCTGGTGAACCGGCCGAAGGCAAATCCAACCCCGAGCACGACCATAGCCGCCACGGCCCATTTGAGCGCAGGCGCGAAGAGTTCGAGCGTCGTTTTGGAGCGAGGCAGTTTCCAGGCGTCGAGCCGGCGGGAGCTGCGTTGCCAGCGTTCGAGTTCGCCACGGCAGGTGGCGCAATCTTGAAGGTGCGATTTAAGTTGCCGGCGCTCGTCCGGTTTGAGTCCGCCGTATAAATACGGCACCCATTGCTCAGGTTTGGGATGGTTCATAACATAAAACATTCGGTCGAACGGGAGCTGCCTTCAGAGTGGGTTCCAGAATTCGGCTAAGCCGTGCCAGGGCTTCGGCCATGCGCGAGTTCACCGTTCCTTCGGGGATCTCCAGGACCTCGGCGATTTTGGCCAGCTTCATGTCCTCGTAATGGCGAAGCACGATCACGGCGCGGTAAATATCCGGCAATTGCATAACGGCACGGCGCACCAGCTCGCTTTCTTCAAGCTTCGCCGCCTGAAGGTCCGGCCCGGGCCCATCCATTGGCGGCTCCGCTGGTTCTTCATCAGCAGCCTCGTTGCCCCCGAGGATTTCCTTGCGGCGTTGTTGCCGGCGCAGTTCGTCGTAACAGCGATTGAGAGCAATCCGCCATAGGAAGGTCGAGAACTTGCCGATCGGCTGGTAATCCTTGCGTTTCTCGAACAGGCGCAAAAACGTATCCTGCTTCAAATCCTCGCCGCGTTCGGCGTCGCCGGTCATCCGGGTGCATAATCGGCGAATGGGTTCTTCCCAGCGTCGGACGAGGCGCGCAAAGGCCTGGTGGTCATCCTTTTGGGCGACACGGCACATGGTCTCCTCGTCGGTTGGTGAGCCGAGCAGCGACCAGGCCAGGATCCCTTTCATGCGCATTCAGTGTAGTGCTTGCATCCACGTCCGCCAGTCAATCGCGAGGCGGCTCTTTAGGTTTAACGCACGGGGACTCGAAAACCGTCGCGGTTATTTACACGATGTATCTTAGCGTTACAGGACCCAGCGAATACTCTCACAATTGCGCAAACTCTTCTCCTCGTCCTTATCCTCGTGCTCATCTGAACCTTTGCGCCCGTGGCGACCTGATACGGTTCCCACAGTTATTCGCCCGTCGGCGAGGAGAGCCCCTAAACGCTGGCCGGAGCCGACGGTGAATAACTGTGCCGTGCCACCAATAAATCCCGGTGAAAAAGTTTTGCGTCCGAGGCATTCTGGCCC
>CAZUVM010000219.1:0-12887 GCA_964623885.1 uncultured Verrucomicrobiota bacterium | reverse complement strand
TCGAGGTTGCACTCGCTCCCGGCGAGGCAATTGACATCGAACCTGGCGGCTGGATTTACAAGGACCGAACCGTGCAGATGCAGACGATGTTTCAAAAACTCTCCACCGGAATTTTTGCCAGCGCGGGCCAAATTGTTTGGAACCGATTCACCGGTCCCGGGAAAATCGCGTTGCAGACAATGTACGTGCACATAGAAGGCGGCGAGTAAGATCGGCTCCACTTCTGGCTTAACTCGAGTATAAAAAAAGCCGTCCCGCATCGCACGGAACGGCGTTTTTCAGCCCGGCAGCACTTGTCGCCTAGGCCGTAAAGGATTTGCCGCAGCCGCAGCTCTCACGAGCGCGGGGATTTGAGATTTTGAATCCGCCGCCGGTGAGGCTGTCGCTGAAATCAACCACGGCGCCGCGGATGTATTGCGCGCTGAACGGATCGACCAGCACGGCCACGCCGTCCATCTGCGCGATGAAATCTTCGGGGCGTTGCTCGTCGAACACCATCGAATACTGCATGCCGGAGCAACCGCCCTGCTCCACGAACACGCGCAAGGTCTTCCCGGTGTTTTCCGGTTTCGCCAGCAGCGCTTTTACTTCCGCCGCGGCGGACGGCGTTAGTTGCACCACGGGTTCGTTGGCCACGGTCGATTCCATCTTGGTCCAAAACTAAGCCCCCTCCGCGATGCTGTCAAATGAGTGAAATGATCGGCGGCGGATCAGTTTTCTTTCGTGTCAATTCCACTTTGTTACCGAGGCTGCGTTCTGCTCGCCTACGGGTTTTTGGACATCGCCGGGCTTCCGGGCTGAGCTTTCAGCGTGTTGATCCTGTCTCCCAGGCGAAGAAACGGATAATCTTCCTGCAGCTCGCAGTAAATTTGAAGAGCAGCCCCGCGCTGTTTGAAAGCATCCACCAGCAGCCGCGCCGCTTCCTGGCCCGATTTCATCCTCCAATAATCATTCGAAGTTTCGCCATCGCGCAGGATTCTTTTTTCAAATACATCAAGATATCGATCGCGGGCCTGGATCAACAGCTCCGCTTGCGATGGACCGGAGGTCTGTTGCGCCAGCTTCTCCAGCACGACTCCCAATCCAACGCTGGCCGCGCTCCGGGCGGCAACGTCGGCGACCGGTGATTGAAGTACCCGCTGGTACGCGTTGGAAGCGGAAGCGTAATCGTGCGATTGCAGGAAACAATCGCCCTTTGCTCCCAGGGCCAGCACGGCCATCGCGCTGTTCGTTGGCGACTGGACGCCCACCTGGTCGAACGCGTAGAGGGCCTCGTGATAATCGGCCTTGTTGGTCGCCTCCTGGCTCGACATAAAGACGCTGCCGAGGGCGAAATAGGCCTGCGCTCGGAGCGGGGCCGGGCAATTCGTATTTGACGCCAGGCCGCCAAAATAACCTTTTGCATCCGTCCAGCTGGTGCGCTTGAAGGCGACCCGTCCGGCTGCCATTTGCGCGTGAAAAGCGATTGGCGTTCCCGCCCAATTCGTGTTTTGAAAAATCAGCTCAAAGTTCGCCTCCGCAGCTTCGAGGCGGCCGATTCGATCGTAATAATCAGCCACCCACCACCGGGCGAGCGGCGTCAGTTCATGCGCCGGGAATCGTTCAACGAAATTTGTGAGCTGCGTCAAAGTATTCGTCTCGTAACCGGCCCAGCGGTTGGCCATCGCCCGGAAGTACAACGCTTGCGGCAGCTCCGGGTTGTTGGTTGGGGTCGTTATGAGCCACTGATCGTACTGTCCAGCCGCGCGCTCCCACTGGTTCTCCTGTTCGTACGTTCGAGCAATGGCAAGCTCCACCTCGGACCGCAAGGGGCTGTTGGTGATCGCTTCCGTGAATCCCACAAACAGCTTCCGCGCGGCCGCGGGATCGCTGGCTCCAATGGTCTGTCCCGTCAATAGCACGGCGCGATCCGTGTAGAAACCAACTGGAAACAAAGCCACAATTCGAGCCATCGCATTCGATGCGGCGCTCAAATTTCCCGCGTTCAGGCCGGCGCGCACGATTTGATAAAGTGCCGGCTCGCACAGATTGGTTTGCACTTGCGGCCACGCGGTGAACTGCTCCGCCACCATGCGATATTGAGGAATGGCTTCAGAATAATTGGTCTGCTTGAACAGCGTGTCGCCCAGCTTAAAATGAGCGACGGCCAGATCGTATGCGGAAGCCTGATCGGTGGCGGGAGGCAGGCGGTGTGTCGCCGTTTGGAACGCGGCCTGGCTTTCGGGCAGTGCGTTGCTCAACCAATAGCACCAGCCCAACGACAGTTCCGCTTTCCCGAAGAGCGGGCTTTGGGGGAATTTATTGGTAAATGATTGCAACGCCGCCAGAGCGAGTTGCAAATAATTCGTGCCGGGCGCCGCATTGGTTCCGGGCGAAACAGTTTCTCCGATTCCCGCCAGCCGCAGGCGCAGTTCACCGAGGTTGACCAGGGCCAGGTCTGCGGCCTTTGCGTTCGGTGTCTGTTCCAGGAATCGCTGCAGCAGTTGCGCCGCCTCGGCGATTCGATTGCGGGCCGTCAGCAATTCGGTAATCTTCAGCACCGCCTGCCGCTGGCGCTCCGGCGGAACCCCGTCCGGCAAATTCAGTTGGTAAGCCGCAATCGCCTCATCGACACCGCCCAATCGTTCGTAAATCTCGCCCAGCAGGGCTGCCGATTCCGCTTTAAGCGCCGGTTGGCGCGCTGCGTCCGCCAGTGCGAGCAAGTTCGCGCCGCTTTGCCGGGCGGCATCCGCACGGTTATCCGCAAGTTGAATCCGGCTAAGCAGGAACTGGCGCTGCCACTCTATCTCCGGGCCCAGCTTCGCTGTTAGCAAAGGCTGCAACGCTAATTCTGCCGCGCCGTAATTGGTCTGCGCCAAAAGCGCTTCTCCCAGCAACAAGTAACCACGCCACACGAATTCATTGGCGGTGTTCGTGCGTGCCATGGCCTGGAAAAGGCCGTTGGTGGCTTGCAGCAAGTCGGTCACCCGGTGCCAGTCAGCCGCTGTCGCCAGTTTGGCCCGTGCGGTCGCTTGCCGGATCAGCGCCTCCAACCGCCGCCCAGAGGCGGGAAACGTGCGCACCAGTTTCGCGAAGGTCTCGGCGGCCCCGTTCAGTTCGCCTTTCTGAAACTGCCCCTCTCCAATGAAAAAGACGTACTCGTCAGCCCAATTGCCGGCGAGATCCAAGTTGGGCGTCAGCAGCGCAATGGCGCCATCGTAATTACCGCGCTGCAGCCGCGACTCCGCTTGATACAAAATCGCCTCGGGCAAGCGGGTGGAGTTGGTGTACTCCTGCCGAAACGCCGCGAACAGGCCTTCGGCGCGGTCCCAAACCTTATGCTGGAATGCGCCGCTCGCGGCTTCAAATGCCCGCGTCTCTGCCGCGCTCGCAGCCCAAAGTCGGGTTGCGCCAATCAGCAGAAGTACAAGCCACAAAAACCATGGACGCACACGCGCCATGTCGAACAGGGTAAACGGCCCGGCCCGGAGCGAAAAGGGGAATCTCCAAACCGCGGCTCGCTGCCGCGCGCCATCGGCTACGGACGGGTGATTTGCAGCGCCGCTTCGAATTCGCCCGTGAACTTCTTGATCGATTCGCCAATTCTGGCCGGCTGCTCCGATACCGTCGCGAGCATTCGGTCGGCCACTTCCGGTTTGTGCCTCAGAAGCTCCATCGCGGCCACGATGAGCGACAATTGGTTATTGATGTCGTGCCGCAGAGTGGAGAGCTGACGGTTTAGTTGCTCCACTTGCTCAGGGCTCAAGGTTATGGGTTGCTTCGGTAAGGCCATTTCCCCTTACGATGCGCCAAAGTCACCGCCCATGGCAAGCGGCTAAAACCAGCGGCTAAAAAGCAGCCGCTAGCTGTACCACGGTCTGGTCCGCTTAGCAGACTGGCCGGCCAGGAGCGTGACTACGCGCCGTGCCAGCCGCGCATCTTCTTCGATTTGCCAATCAAACATGCCTACCAGGACGAAATCCGCTCCGCTATTGAAGGCATAAGGGAAAGCCGCCCGTGGTGGAATCGCGCCCGCGGCCAGGATTTTAAACGCAATCCACGGCCTTTTGACCTTCGCCATGACGTCCACCACCGCCTGAGCATCTTTGCACCAGGAGTTCTCATGCGCACCCACGGCGCCGGTGTCGTCGGGCCGCGGTGCGGTATAATAATCATGCGTGTGCAGGGTCTTTTGGTAGAAATCCGGCTCGAGCTTCGCTTTTTCGCACTCAACTACCACACGCAAATCATGCGCCGCCACGCCGGCAATGCGTTTGCGTGAACGGATGAATTCGAGACTCTCGCCGATCTTGTCGACTTTGCCTTGGTCGACCAGTGATTCGGCCGCGTCCCCGGTCAGGTGCACCCCAGCCGCCCCCTCATCGATCGCTCTCTGCAATTGCGAAAACCCGCCGGCCGCATCCAGTCGGGCCTGGGCAAACCACTTAATCTTTCCGCCGCTCTTCCAATGCTTGAAAAGCGCCGAGTTGTCGTCCATCACCCACGTGTTGAAGGCGGTAATGCCATTGCGCTCCGCCAACTCCAGCGTTTCCCGAATCTTGCTCTCCGTGTTGTACCGTCGCATGAGCGTGGACACGTAACCCAAGTCGCGTGAATGCGCCCAACCCCCGATGAGATTCCCGCCCAGCATGAGCCGGCTAAAGGATTGCTCGCACAGCTTCCCGCTCGGCAGCGGGTCCGGCGTCGCCGCCGCGGGCGCAGATGTGGCGGGTATGGTGGAATTCTGGGCTCGTAACGCGAGCGGCGCCGCCGCCGACGCGAGGATTGAACTTTGAACGAAATGTCGACGGGAAATGGCTCTTGACATGAGTAATGTATATTACGCTTGAGCCTTGGAGTCAATAAACTAATTCTTCACAGGGTTCCTCATTTAAACAATCCTAGGAAAAACCCAATCGTGAATAGTATCACCCCCAGGCCGGCGACCACGAATTGGGTTATCGTGCAAACTTTCATGATCGTCTGGCTCCGCGCGCGGCCCATGCGCATGTTAAACTCAAAGAGCCGGTCGCCTGCCGCCTTGTAGCGCTCATAAGCCGGCAGCAACTCCGTCTGGCAAAGCGCCACCGCGTTCGAATGCTGGTTGCCTTCCGCCAGGGTAAATAGCCGCTCGCGTATGGTTGTGTACTCGGCTCGGCGCCTCACCATCTGCTGAAACAGCGACAGATCTTCTGGGCTGAAGATCTGCTGTTTATAACTGGCTAGATAGCGGCTGGTGAGGCGGTGCTCGGCTTCGATCTCGTTTCTTAACCTGTGACATTCGTCCGTCGAATCCGCCAAAAGCAACATCAAAGAACGATTGAACGCATGCGCGAGGTGCGCGTTTGCTTCGCCGGCGTACGAAAGCCCGGGCAACGTGTCCTGGACAATGTCATTGGCGACATTTTTGAGGCGGCTCAAGCTGAGAAACCCTGCCAAGCCGATCAACAACACGCCCGCCATGGCGATCGTCACCCCGCGCATCGAAAACATCCGGTGCAGAAAATTGGTCAGCCCCCCTATGCCTGAATATCCCTGCCGGTCGCGCGACCGCTGGTGATGAATACCCGACACTGCGGCCTCATAGCATCGATTCATCTCTTCCCCTTTCCGATCCCAATCATAATTGTCCAAAACCGTCCGTCGCGCGGCCCGGCCCTGTTCCGCCAGCGCGTTTCGGTTTTGATCGTACCAGCGCATTGCCTCCGCCAGCCCGTCGATTACCCCAATGTGCGTGCCCAGCGGCACCTTGATTCCACAATTCTGCCGGACGGCCACTGCCGGGCCGCCACAATCCAGGCAGACTACCGGCAATTCATTCAGCATCGCTTCAATCACCGCGTACCCGCCGGTATCATGGAGACTTGGAAACACAAAAAGGTCGTAATTCGAGTACCGGCCGAGCACCTGTTCCCGCGCCAGTTTGCCCAGGAAATTCACCCGCCCCTCGATCCCGAGTCGTGCCGCCAACGCGCGCGCCGCGGGTTCGTAGTTGCCCGACCCGATGAACGTGAATGTGCCCTCGATGCCAGATTGCTGGAAAGCTTCCAACGCGAGGTTGATGCCTTTCAGCGTGATGATATTGCCCACGAAAAGCAGCTTCAGAGGGCCGGGATTCGATGCATGAGGGCGAAAGGGCAACTCGCCGGTTTTCAGACCAATCGTTGGCATCAACTGCGCCTGGAACCCCAACCGCGCGAACGCCTGTTGCATCTCCCGCGTGGACGCCAGGATCAGTGACGATGCCCGGGCGCGCCGGGGCAGGACATGAAAAGGAGTTGCCTGGATCAGGTTGTGCCCGTTGCGAGTAATCTCATGAGCCAGCGAGACCGGATGATGCCAGGGCAATAATCGCAGTGGAATGGACTCAATGCCGCCGATCGGTCCCCATATGCAGGGGACCCCATGGCCCCAGATAGCTATCGGATATCTAAACGCTGCGAACGTGACATGATGCATCAGGTCAAATTGATGCGTTTCGTGCAAACGTTGGACGACCTCCCGGGCCGATCGCTGCCATAGCAAATAATAGGTGATAACAGCTTTGAATCTTCGCTTGAAATTCAACAGCGCTTCGCCTCGGTCATGATACACAAATTGCGGCAGCGGTTGCTTGCCTTGGAGTCGCTTCAGCTCTGGTTCAATAAGTGGCCGGTTATTTGCGCGCGTGAGAACGGTGACGTCGTGGAACCGCGCCATCTGCAATGCCCATTGCCAGCCTACCTCCGGTTCCGAACCTTTGCCCGGTTCGCAAGCATAGGCGGAGATCAAAACTTTCAGTCGCATCGACAATGCCGCAGGGTCAAAGATTTTGCGGTGGGAGGCAAGCACCCGGTGCGCGGACTTCAGCCTGTCCGCTAAAGAAGCGCGGCAAGAAAACCCCGATAACTCCAACCTGACCCGAGTGTTGTAGCGCAGGCCTCCGAGCCTGCTGTGTCGCAGGCTTCCTAGCCTGCGAACGCACGAATCAGTTGCTGTCAGCCAACGCTAGTCGACTCGGAGGTCGGCGATACGGCGGGCTCGGAGGACTGCGCTACACCTTTGGCGCTTTGCTTTCATAATCTGGCTGACTGACCGCTGCCAGAAATCTCATCACGCTGTCGCCGTGGCGCAGCACTTTCTTCTCCGTCCATCGCTCAGGCAAACTCAGCGTATCCCGTTTGGAATGCCCAAGCACCAACAAGCCCGCGGGCGTGAGCAGTAGCGGTAAGCGAATATCATCCAGGAGCTGCTGGGCAAAGGAAGTCGAGCGCCGCCCCACGTTCTTTTCGCCGTAAGGCGGATCGGCCAGGATCAAGTCAAAGCGCGCCGCGCCTTCAGCGAGCTGGCCGATCGCGACGAACACGTCCTGGATGCGAACCTCAAGCTGGCTGGGATCGAATCCGGTCGTCTGGAAATTGTCCCGCAACACCGCTGCGTGCCGCGAGGATTTTTCCACACAAACCGCTGCGTTCGCCCCCCGGCTCAAACATTCCAAGCTCAACGCGCCGGTGCCGGCGAACAGCTCTAGAACGCGTGTTCCGGCGACCCGCCCCCCGAGGCTATTGAATACCGCCTGTTTGACGAGGTCTGGCGTTGGACGCACCGCCAGTCCTTTCGGCACCTTGAGAATCCGCCTGGCCGCCTGTCCGCCCGTAATGCGCATGCACCATTCTAATCAACGCACCTGCCATTCGACAGGGCAGAATTGCCGCGTGTGCCATTGCTATTTCCCCATCGGAAACTGGCATCGCTCCGATGACTATGTAACTATTGGTGTATATGCCAATGCAGCCCTTAAGCCGCCATGCCGCTGGAACCTCCTGAAATCCATCACCTCAACGCCGCACTCGGCTGGCTCGGCCTGGGCAACCTGGCTGAAGCTAAGGCTGAACTGGCCGGCATCGATCCCGCCAGTCAAAACAATCCGGATGTGCTGGAGGTGCGCTGGATGATCTGCGCTGAAGAGCAGCGTTGGACCGAGAGTTTGGACATCGCGCGGACGTTGCTCGAGGCCGCCCCCGACCGCGTCTCTGGTTGGTTACATCAGGCTTACGCGCTGCGCCGCGCACCGGGCGGCAGCGTCAAAGCCGCCTGGAAAGCGCTCTTGCCGGCTTTCGACAAATTCCCTAAGGAACCCACCGTCTCCTATAATCTTGCCTGCTATGCCTGCCAGCTCGACCAGCTCGAAGCCGCGCGCGTTTGGTTTAAACGAGCCGTGGTCATCGGCGGTAAGGACAGGATTAAAAAGATGGCGTTGGTCGACACCGATCTTGAACCCCTCTGGGACGAGATTAAGCAGGTCTAGCCGGCGGTTGCAAGCCGCGCGCGAAGACTCTGCGGATAATCTCTTCGATCGGGATTTCCTGAATATCGATGTCGGTGACCGGCAATTCGTCCAGCAGCGCTTTGCAAACGGCAATGACGCGCTCGCGTTTGACTTCGAGTTGCAGGCTTCCGTCTGTTTGTTCGACAATCTTGCCGAATCGGCCGAGTTGTTCTGCCGGGCAACGATTAGCGCCGGCGCATTGGATCCTCACCAGCTTGGTATCGGCGAAGCGGTCCACAATCTCATTAAGCCGTCCGTCGAAGAAAATGGTCCCATGGTCGATAATAATCACGCGTTCACACAGTGCCTGGATATCCGCCATGTAATGACTGGTGAGCAGGATGGTGGTTTTGTGGGTCCGATTATGCTCGCGCAGGAATTCGCGCACCGTTTTTTGGGAAACCACATCCAGGCCGATAGTCGGTTCGTCGAGGAACAGAACTTTCGGTTCGTGCAGCAGCGAAGCGATTAACTCCATTTTCATGCGTTCGCCGAGCGACAGCTCGCGCACACTCACGTCGAGCTTTTCGCGCACGGCCAACAGTTCGCACATGGAGGCCACCCGGCGCTCCATGGTCGCGCGGGATATGCCGTAGATCTGGGCATTCAGTTCGAGTGATTCCCGGGCGGGCAGGTCCCACCAAAGCTGGTTCTTCTGCCCCAGCAAAAGGGCAAATTGTCGCCGGTAGCCATCGTTGCGTTCCCAGGGAACATACCCCAGCACGTTGGCCGAGCCGCTAGTCGGGTAAAGCAAACCCGAAAGCATCTTGAGGGTAGTGGTTTTCCCTGCTCCGTTCGGACCGAGAAATCCGACCAGTTCACCGGGTTGAACCGTAAAGCTGACGTCCTTGACGGCGACAGTCTGCTCGTATTTGCGCCGGAACAATCCCTTAATTGCGCCCGCGAATCCCGGCAGCTTTTTGTAGGTTTGGAATGCCTTGGTCAGGCCGCTGACGATAATGGCGGGAGAAGCGGCTGCCGAGGCGAGGTTTTCCACACGGTTCCCGTGCTCTGAACGCTCAGCGCATCAATTGTTTTTCCAAGTAACTGACGACCTGGCGAACGTTGGCGTCGACTTCCATGCGGTCTTTGACCAGCCGGCAGGCATGCAGCACGGTGCCGTGGTCGCGTCCGCCGAAAGCTTCGCCGATGGTGTTGAGCGAACTCTCGGTCATCTGGCGCGCGAGAAACATCGCGACCTGCCGCGGAAAAGCAATATTCTCGGGCCGTCGCTTGCTGGTCATATCGGCCAGGCGGATGTCGAAATGTTCGGCGACCCTCTTCTGGATTACCTCGATGCTGATGGAATAACGGCCTTCCTCGTGCAGGACTTCACGCAGCAAGCCTTCCACCACTTCCAGGCTCAATTTTTTGCCGGTCAGCGCAGCGTAAGAGGCGACGCGAATGAGCGCGCCCTCCAGGCGCCGGATATTCGTCCGAATCCGGTTAGCCAGGAAATTCATGATTTCCTCCGGCAACTGCACCCCCATCAACGCTGCTTTTTTGTTGAGAATCGCCAGACGCATCTCCACGTCCGGCGGCTGCAGATCGGTTACCAGCCCCCATTCAAACCGCGAGACCAGCCGGTGTTCGAGATTCTGGATCTCGTTGGCAGGACGGTCGCACGTCAAAACGATCTGCTTGTGTGCTTCGTGCAGCGCGTTGAAGGTGTGGAAGAACTCCTCCTGGATGCGCTCTTTGCCGGCCAGGAACTGGATATCATCGATCAACAGCACTTCGGTCTGGCGATAGCGCTTGCGGAAACGCGCGAGCTGATTGTTCTGAATGCCGTCGATGTATTCGTTGGTGAACTTTTCCGACGAAACGTAGGCAACCCGCGCTCCCTTTTTATGATGAGCGACGTACTGGCCAATCGCGTGCAGCAAATGCGTTTTGCCCAAACCCACGCCGCCATACAGGAACAGCGGGTTGTAGGACTTGCCCGGCGATTGAGCCACGGCCAATGCCGCCGCGTAGGCGAAGTTATTGTTATTGCCCACGACGAAAGATTCGAACGTGTTCTTGGGATTGAATCCCAGGTCGTGGTTGGCCGTGTTTCGCTCCGGCGCCGGGTCCGCCGGTTTGGCTTTCTCGGCCGCCGGCGCGGCTATCGCGCCGGGAGCATTAGCGATGGTGGCGACCTTGAATCGGACCTGGAGTTGCCGACCCGACGCCAGTGCGACGACGTCCTGCAACAATCCCATGTAGTTATCTTTCAGCCAGACCTCGCAAAAATCATTGGCCACCTCCAACGTCAGGCCATTGGTATCCAGTGAAGTCGCGCGAAGAGGAGCAAACCAAAGATTGAACGTATCGGCACTGAGCATTGAGCGCAGGTGCTCCTGAGCCGCACCCCAAGTTTTTTCTGCGGAAGCTTGCATGTTTGGTCGCAAAAGCCCTGATTTTGGGCGGTTTATTCACCTAACCCTTCACGCACCGGCAGAACATTCCCCGGCAATGCGAGCGAGCCGCCCGGATTGTCGAGCGGCCCAGAGACGGTGCGTGAATGCCGAGGCTTGCTTAAAAGTCATAACAACAAATCTACTGCAAACAATTGAAACAAAGTAGCTTACAAATCGGCTTGTCTCGCGGCTCTTGCAACCGCGCCTGCATCCGCGAAACGTTGCAGGACTGCCATGAAGTCCGGGCAGAGTTTTTAGGGAAACCAGTCATAACTTGCTAGGACAACATATTAACTCTTGTTCACGAGTTATTCACAGCCGCGCTTCGGCCGGTAAAATCAGGCATATTTTAATTTTTCAGGCAAAAAAAGCGCCTCGCAAACCCGAGGCGCTATTCAACTTTTTGCTCTATGCCGGCTATCCGCCGTAGCGGCGAACCAGGACCAAACGACTGCGCCGCGCACCGGAACTCTGCCCTGCTTCGCGCCAAACCATACATCGTCGTTCTGAAAAGTTCATGAGCCGGGACTGTTTGAAATTCAAACCGCCGATTCGCCAGTCTCCTCAGTTCGGATTCGAATCGCGTTGTCGATCGAACTAACGAATACTTTGCCGTCGCCAATTTTGCCGGTCTTGGCCGCCTTGACGACCGCGTCAACCGCAGCGGTCACCATGGTGTCGGACAGTACCACTTCGACTTTGATCTTCGGCAGGAAGTCCACCGTGTACTCGCTTCCGCGATAAATCTCGGTGTGACCTTTTTGTCGGCCAAAGCCTTTGACTTCAGAAACCGTCATGCCCTCAACACCCAGACCCGAGAGCGCCTCCTTCACATCCTCGAGTTTGAAGGGTTTGATGATGGCCTCAATTTTCTTCATGTCTCTCTTCTGCTTTCGAGTTGGATACTAACACCCGCGGTATGGCTGTAAACAGGAAATTGAAAAAATGTTCGGCTCTGTTACAACTCGACCGTGCGCTCGAAACTGTTTCGTGATGTCTCCCGTTTGGTAGTCAAACTGGGAACCGGCGTGCTGACCGACAGCCGGAAGCAGCCTGACCCGGCGCAATTGGAGCAGTTGGTGGCGCAAGTGGCGGAACAGCGCCAGGCCGGGCGCGAAGTAGTGCTGGTCTCCTCAGGCGCCGTGGGCGCCGGCATGGGAGTGCTGGGATTTCAACGACGGCCTGGTGAGCTGGCGGAATTGCAGGCTTGCGCTGCAGTTGGTCAGTCGCGGCTCATGGCGATGTACGAAAAACTGTTTGCAAGGTTTGGACTTTCGGTCGCTCAGATCCTGCTCACCCACGACGATCTTGAACATCACGAGCGACATCTCAACGCCCGCAATTCATTAATCACTCTCCTGCGTTTAGGGGTCGTCCCAATCATCAACGAGAACGACGCTGTTTCATTTACCGAACTCAAGTTCGGCGATAACGACAAGCTTTCCGCGCTGGTCGCTTCGCTTCTGCCGGCGGACCTGCTGGTCATTCTTACTACTGTCGATGGCGTGATTGAGAATTTCGGCAAAGCAAACGCCCGCACGATTCCGATGATCGAGCGAATCGACAGCGCGGTCGAGCGAATCGCGGGCGGAACGGAAAGCGCCACGGCCGTGGGCGGGATGGCCTCGAAGATCGAAGCGGCCAAAATCGCGGTGCGTTCCGGCATTCCATTGGTGATCGCGTCGGGCAGAAAAAAGCAAGTGCTGGCACGGATCTTAAGCGCGCAAGTGGAAGGAACCGCTTTCGTTCCTCAATCCACCCGGTTGCGGGGACGCAAACGCTGGATCGCCTTTTTCCATCAGCCCAAAGGAACGCTGGTTGTCGATGCGGGAGCGCGCAAGGCCCTGAGAGAAAATGGCAAAAGCCTGCTCCCGCCCGGAGTTGCCCGTTGCGAAGGCGAGTTCGCGGCCGGTGATGTCGTCCGCATTTGTGACCTGGACGGCACCGAGTTCGCTCGCGGTATTGCCGGTTTTAGTGCTGGCGAAATCCGCGCCCAGCAACTGAAGCGGATTGAGGTCGTGCATCGCGATAATTTGGTTATCCTATAAGGGGCAGTGTCGTTGACGAAACCATCATGAGGTCGGCGGGTACAAAAAGTGTGCGGCATAAACGAAAACCCGCGATTGATGATTTACTGAGGGTCATGGCCCGGCTTCGCGCTCCCAACGGCTGCCCCTGGGACCGCGAGCAGGACCACC
>CAZUVM010000218.1:0-10079 GCA_964623885.1 uncultured Verrucomicrobiota bacterium | reverse complement strand
GCTCCGAGGTTTGGGTGCGGTTTTGCCTCGCTCGGTATTTCGTGGTCATTTCTTCGTCCCGTATTTCTGCCTCGGATTACGAATTCCCCAGGCTCAGCGCCCTTTCATAATCCTCCGGCCGATCGATATCCAAATCGAGGCCTGCGTCGTCGGACTCAAATAACACGACTTTCTGGTTTTGCAGAAACTCCTTGAGATTCCCTGCAGGCGATTCCGCGAGTTTTTCGAAAATACCTTTGGGCAGCACTACGGGATGGCGTGGTTTGCCGGCACGGGCCGGTTGGCAGACTTGGTCGGGGTGTTCGTAGGCGAATTGCAGCAACTCCCGCAGCGTGCTCATCCGCAGATGCGGTTGGTCGCCTAAAGCAATGGCCCAGTGGCTCAGATCGCTCAGCCATCCTTTCCACTGCGCCGCGCACTGGATGGAACTGAACATCCCGCGTTCCGGCGCCGGATTAAACACACGGTTGGCTTCGGGAAATGAAAGCCGATTCAGTTCGTTTGCGAGTCCGCAGTCATCCTTAGCCTCAACCACTACGATTTGGCGCGCCCCCAACCCCTTCCATTGTTCCAAAAGATGGCCCAGGACCGATGTTTCACCCCAGGGCAAGAGCAGTTTGGGCCGGCCCATGCGGACGGAACGGCCCGCCGCGAGAATGACTACAACTGGAATGCCAGCGACCATTTTCATCGATTCAAGGCTAAGCTTTCGCGAAATTCGCGAAATACCTTGGCCAAAGTTTTTGGGGTGAAATGCGCGTTCAACCCGCTCGGGTTCGGCAGCACCCAAACCAGCGCTCCGGCAATTGGCTCCTGCTGTCCTACTTTGGCTTTGGCACAATCAAATGCAATCCGGTAAGCACTAACCCCGAGGATTGCCACCGCGCGAGGCCTGTAGCGATTCACCTTTGTGCGCAAGATGACCGCGCCAGCCCTTAGTTCCTCGCGGGTCAACTCGTCCGACGCGAGCGTGGTTCGCTCGACGAGGTTGGTGATACCATAGCGTTGTCTGAGCAGTTCGTGTTCTTCTTCGGGACGAACGAGGCGATTCGTGAAGCCTGCGGCGAACAAAGCCGGCCAGAAGCGGTTGCCCGGGCGCGCAAAGTGGTGTCCTGCCCAGCCGGAATAAAGCCCTGGATTGATTCCGCAAAACAGCACGTCTAGCCCGCGAGCGATGACATCGGGCACTGTTCGGCTGGTGGCGGCCAGAAGTTGTGCACGCCTTGGCCGAATTACCGTTTTGTGGTCGGTTGGCTTGCCTGTTTTCAACAAGTGTTACCTGTATCACGAAATTCGCGGATCCCCAACCAGGATTGGTCTGCGCATGGATTGCCGGGGGAGGCGTGGGATCGGCATTGCCCTGGCAGGAGAACGCGCTTTAGAATCGATGGCACCGGGCGCATGCGAGCAGAAATAAAATCACCCGAAACGAGTGCAGCGAAACTGAAGCGACTGTCGAAGCTGCGACCGACGCTGGCGATGGTGCTTGGCAGCGGTTTCAACCATGTGCTTAGCGAGATGAGGGTGGATGCACAAATATCTTATTCCGCGTTGCCGGGGTTCCCGCCGGTTGGGGTTAGCGGTCACGCGGGGGAGTTAATGATTGGGTGCCTGGGCGGAATGCCGGTCATGATTTTGAGTGGCCGGGCGCATTACTATGAAGGCCACACTATGGAAAAGGTCACGTTCGCGGTGCGTGCGCTGGCGGCTTATGGGATTACGGATTTATTGCTAACGAACGCCGCCGGCGGAATTAACCGTCAGTTCCGCGCCGGTGATTTCATGATTGTGAGGGACCACATCAACCTCATGGGCGTAAACCCTTGCCGGGGCGAAGCGATGTCGGAGTTGCCTCGGTTCGTTGACTTGAGCTGTGCCTATGATGTGGGCTTGCGGAGGTTGTTGCGTCGGGCAGTCTCGTTGGCAAAACTAAAGTTGCGGGAAGGTGTCTATCTGGCTGTGGGCGGCCCGAGCTATGAAACGCCGGCGGAAATCCGAGCGTTCGCGCGACTCGGCGCGGATACGGTGGGCATGAGCACAGTGCCGGAAGTGATTGTGGCGCGGCAGTGTGGATTGCGCGTGGCAGCGTTGTCTTGCATCACCAATCTTGCTGCGGGTCGGACGCGCGTGCCGCTTTCCCACTCTGAAGTGTTGGCGACAGCCGAACGAGTCAAGACCTCTGCTGCGCGGCTACTGAGTCAATTTGCGAAATTGTATGGTCAAAAAAAACAGCCAACGCGGTGATGAGTTAAGGCTGCTTCCGGCCGCGGCTAAAGCGCGTCGTCACGCGGTTGCCCCGTATTCGAATTTCAAGGTTGGCGCGGCGATTCTGACCGCTGATGGCGAGATTATTATCGGTGCCAATGTCGAAAGCGCCAGTTACGGTCTAACCTGTTGTGCTGAGCGCGTCGCGCTGTTCAAAGCGGTCACGGAAGGCGCGCGGAGAATCCGTGCCATCGCCGTGGTGGCGCGGACTAAAGGAGGACCAATGCCTTGTGGCGCTTGCCGGCAATTGCTGGCGGAATACGCGTCCGGCGCCAAAGTCTACATCGCGGATACGGGAAAGTTGCGCCAGTTCCGGGTATTCACGGTTGCGGAGCTTCTGCCGGAACCATTTATCGGCGAAGCATTTACTTCAAATTTGTAGCCCGCCAAAGAAGACTTGTCTCTGTGCTGATGCGGGCGTAGGTTGCTGGAAATGGGCTTTGGTCGAGCCATGAGTGAATTGAGGCTGCGACGCGTCCGGGATCTCCAGAAGCGGCGGGCACGCGCTACGTCAGCCGCGAAATTCCGTGCCACGGCCAGAGTCACGCTCATTGTAGCCGTGTCCGGGCTCATGGTTGTGGGTGCGCTGCATCTGATTGGGGTCATCTAAACTGCAGGGGACGACGTGAGGAGTCCCTAATCTGCCCGGCTTTTCCGAATGAACCACGGGTTGCTTACGGCGTCTCCTAGAACCTTCAAAACGGCCCAGCGATCTTCCACTGACCGTCGATTTGTTGGAAGCGCATTGTCTCCGGCGGCTCAGATTGTGCCGGGTTGGTCGGCACCATCTGCAATTTGGCTTCGATTGTTCCGTCGTTGGTCGGATGCTGGTCAACAACGCCCAGACCGAGCACCTTTTCAGCTTCGCGGAACACTGCTTGCTCCGGACTAAGCGGGTCCTGGTTGGATTGAGGAAGATTGGCCATGAGTTTTTCGGCAGCTTCCGGCGTGAAGGCCTGCATGAATGTTGAGAAATCATGGTTTTGCAACGCCCAAAGCATTGATTGGACGGTGTTCTCGGGAGAATTAAAGCCGACCATTCGTGCATCGGTTTTACTGACATAGCCTGGCGGCAATGCTGGCCGGGTTGTGCTGTTAGTCGAGCGCGCGGCCAATTGCGCTTGCAGTCGGTCGTGCTCGGTCCGCGCAGTCGCGAGCGAGCGTTGTTGCTCGGTTAAACGTGTGACTTCGCTGCGCAAACGCAAAAGCTCCGAAGTGGAGGAGGGATCCAGCGGAGCGGTATGGGTATCGGCCTGTTCCTGGGCCGATGAAGACGTTTCCGACAGCTTTGCAAGATTGGCCAGCAAGTCCGTTTGGTGGGTCTGCAACTCAGCGCGTCGGCGGCCCTGGACATTAACCGCCCACAGCGCAACCAGGCAAAGCGCGATAGCGACGCCAGTAACAAGAGTTGGGGGTTTCATTGGTTACCTTGGGCCGGCTGTGGCGCGAGGTTCTTGGGTTGTAGACGATCTTGTGGCGGCGACGCGCGGGTTGCTGCGGGTTCAAAGTAGAGTTTGCCATCCCGCTCGACGAACGCTTCGGGATGGCTCTTCCCGACACCACTCTGCACGCTGCCGTCGCAAAGGCCGACGTTCCCATGAATTGGGCACCGAAATAGGACGCGCGTAGGCTCCACATCGGTGCCGGAAGGCGCCAGGTACTCGTAAGAGCAATTGGCTGAAGAATAATCAGCCCAGCTCGACGCGGCACGCCGCGCAGTATCCGCCGGGCAATAAAGGATCTTTGGCGTAGCCATCTCGTTAGTCATCTCCAAAATCTCCGCCGCAAATATGTTTGTGTTATCGATAGCGAAGACCTTCGAGGCCAGTCCAAGTTGTTTCAGATTGTTTACGCATTGAATGTTCAGCGCGCGTTCCCGTGCGAGGACATCCGCTTCATCTGGATTCATTGCTCCAGGAACTGGCGCGGCCAACTGCGTTCGTAACCGCGTGTTCTCCTGCTGTAACGTCTGAAGCTCGGCAATCTCGGCTTTCAACTGCCGTGCGGTTTCCTTCAGCCGAGCCAGTTCTTGCGCTTCCCGTGCCGCAGTGTCTTCCAGGACGGAGGGTGTCGGAGCCAGGCTCGTTGAAGATGTTGAGATCGGGCCAGCTAGCAGTCTGCTGAAATGGTCAATCGTTTTCTGCAAATTATTGATTTCGATTTGCTGGGCTGTCAGCACCATGGCGCAGGCGGCTGAAACCGCGGCGGGAAGCAGTGCGGGCCACCATCGGCGCAGCCAGCCACCTGTCGGAGTGACAGCCTTAGTGCGGTAGATAGTGCGCGCCTTGTGATTTTGTGCAGACCATCGGCTTGCGGCGTCTGCCAGGAGATCCTGTTTGAGATTAGCCGGTGGCTGTGGCTGTGGCGCTTGCCTTAGAAGACCTTCGATGTCGGTTTCCGAAATATTCATAACGTTCTTAAAGTGGTAAATCTGCCGGTTGCGGGTTTAGGATCCGCAAGGTTACGCCGCAATTGGTTCATCGCCTGGCGCAGCCGATATTTCACGGTACTGCTGGCGATTCCTATGGTCTCGGCCGTTTCTTCCAGGGTCAGTCCCTGGTAATAATGAAGGTGAATGGATTCGCGCAGTTCAGGGGGCAGCTCATCGACGGAGCGATACAACATCCGCGCCAGATCGTCTTTCACAACCCGCTCCGCGGGCGAGGTTTCGTCGGTAACACAAGTGGCCCACCACTCCTCGGAGCGCGCTTCGGTGTGATGATTCGATCGCCGCCAATCAACGTACACGTGGTACGCAATGCCATGCATCCCACTGCTTAGCGTGGAACGGGCCGCGAAACCGGGCAATGACTGCCAGACCCTGGTAAACGTCTTCTGTGTCAGGTCAGCTGCATCGGCATCGTTGTGAGTCAGCCGTCGAAGGAATGCGTAAAGCCGCTCATAAAACCGCTCGATCAACTGCGTCGCTGCGGCAGGGTCGGCTTTTTGAGCCGAATCGATTAATTTTCGCTCGTCCGGGTCCATCTGCATCTATTTCATTTAGTCGATTGAAACGGATCAAGTGGACAAAAAAATCTTTCGAATTATAAACGGGTCCATGCCACCAAGCTCCCGGGCTCAAAAGCATTCTACGTTGGTTGATTCGAGTTTACGCCTTGCTATATGTGGGTTCTTGTCATTTTGCCTGATCTTCTGCTCAGTTCCGGCCGCATCGGCCGCTCAGCCTCAAAAGTTCAGTTCCAACGGCGTTGCGATACAGTATATGGTCGAAGGACAGGGTGAACCAGTTGTGCTTATCCATGGGCTCGGGTCGAGCGCGCAAATGAACTGGGGTGCGTCGGGGACGATTAAGCTTTTGTCGAAAAACAACGAAGTCATAGCGATGGACGTGCGGGGGCACGGAGGTTCGGACACGCCGTCGCAGACCAATGCTTATGGCATCGAATTGACGGAAGATGTCGTTCGGTTATTGGATCACCTGCACATCGAAAAAGCGCATATCATCGGTTACTCAATGGGCGGAATGATCGCGCTGAAGTTCGTGGCCCGCCACCCGGAGCGCGTAAAATCGGTTGCGCTTGGCGGAATGGGCTGGTTGCGCGACGGCAGCGCGCTGCAGGAAATCTGGGGACAGATGCCGGATCGCCATCACGGACAAGGACCTGGTTTGTGCGCCCGCAGTCTTGGTGACTTGGCTTTGAGCGAAGCCGAGGTTAGAGCAATCGAGGTCCCTGTTGCTGTTTTTGTGGGCGACCACGATCCGGTGAGGCAGCTGTACGTGGCCCCGTTACAGTCGGCGCGGCCTGATTGGCGTATTACTGTTATCAGCAATGCAGGCCACTTGAACTGTATCTTCAAAACTCAATTTAGGGACGGCTTGAAAGAGTGGCTCGAGAAGGTTTCCCCGACACAGCTCACACCACCAGTTCCAGCCCGTTGACATTTCTCTCATCCCGGGCACCATCCCGGCACGTGGGTCCGCCCGTCGGCAACAGAGACTGGGTTGAGACCGAGTCAATCTGACGAATGGGCGAGGAAACCGCCAAACCGATCAAGAAACGAGCGCCGACGCTTTACGCCATCATTGCGATGAAGCTTCTTAAGGGGCTCCTGTTTCTGTCGCTGGCATTGGTGGCATATACACTCTCGGACAATGATTTACCGGCCGAGTACCGCAACCTCCTCCATCATCTGCGGCTCAACCCGGAGCGAAAATTCTGGGCTGATCTGGCTGTGCAGGTTGGGAAGTTAACCGAGCAGCGCGTCCTCTGGACCGCCGCCGGCACTTTGGTTTACAGCCTCTTCTCACTGGTGGAGGGTGTGGGGTTGATGTTTCGGATAAGCTGGGCCGGTTGGCTTGCTATTGGCGAGTCCGCGTTCTTCATTCCAATTGAGATTTTTGAGCTGGTCCATCAGCCATCCATTACGGTGCTAATCATCCTCTTTATTAACATTCTGATCGTGTGGTATCTCTACGCCAATCGCGAGCGTCTCTTCCATCGGCATAGCCGGTAGCTATAGCCTGTCTCAGAGTTGCAGGAGACTACGTGAGGAGCCTCTGATTCATTTGAAAAGCGCAGCAGAATCCGGAGCTCCTGACGTCGTCCCTACAATCATAGCTACGTCCGCTCGTTTTCCCACGTGACCTTGGCCGATTCTTCTGGCACCTTGCGGTCGTGACCACAACGGAAGCCATCCGACTGTTGGAACAATTCCGCGCCGGCGGCATCGGCCGCGAGAAACTTCTGCAGGCTTTTCAGGCGGCGCCAGTAGCCAACCTGGGGTTTGCCCAGGTTGACACTCATCGCGCCCTGCGACGTGGTTTTCCGGAGGTCATCTTCGGGGCCGGCAAGACCCCGCAACAAGTCGTAAAAATCGCCGCCAAACTCCTTGAGCACGATCAGCGCGTCCTGGTCACGCGGGCTACACCCGAGCATGCGCGGGCGCTGAAGAAAAAATTCAAGGATACGGTCTATCATGAGCTGGCGCGTTGTCTCGCTATCGACCGCCGTCCGCTGGTGAAGCGGTCCGGCACTATCGCGGTGGTGTGTGCCGGGACAAGCGATCTGCCGGTGGCCGAAGAGGCGGCAGTGACAGCCGATATCATGGGCAACCGCGTGGAACGCATTCACGATGTGGGTGTTTCCGGAGTGCACCGTCTGTTTGGCCAATTGGAGCGCATCCAGACTGCGAACGTCATCATTGTTGTGGCCGGCATGGAAGGCGCCCTGCCGAGCGTGGTAGCAGGACTAGTTTCGAAACCAGTGATTGCGGTGCCGACGAGTATCGGTTACGGCGCAAGTTTTGGCGGCCTGGCGGCGCTGCTGGGAATGCTCAATAGTTGCGCCAGCGGAATGACGGTCGTCAATATCGACAATGGTTTTGGCGCCGCTTATGCAGCGAGCCAGATCAATGCACTGGCGTCGGACAAAGGTTAGTGAGGTACTGAAGTCGCACGTAAAACAGGTTGAACCAAATGAAGGACAAGTTAAGCCAATTCGTGACTTAGTCTTCTGAGTTTCCTTCTTGGAATGAATACAATTTACCTCGACCTCTTCAGCGGCATTAGCGGCGACATGTTCATCGCGGCGCTGCTTGATTTGGGGGTTGATGCCAAACAGCTTGAGGCGGGTTTGTCGAAGCTCAACCTGGATGGCTATCATCTCCATGTTGCCCGCCAACACAAGAGCAGCATCCAAGGCGTGAAATTCGATGTTCACCTGGAGGATGACCACCACCACTCTCACGATCACGACCACGCGCACTCTCACAGCCATTCCCACTCGCATTCTCACACTCACGAACACGAGCGAACGTTCAAAGAAATCCGACAACTTATCACCGAGAGCGCGCTCTCGGATTGGGTGAAAGAGAAATCCACGGCGGTATTCCATCGGCTCGCAGTCGCTGAGGGCAAGATCCACGGTTTGCCGCCCGAGCAAGTTCATTTCCATGAAGTCGGTGCGGTCGATTCGATTGTCGATATTGTGGGAGCCTGTATTGGACTCGAATTGATGGGGAAGCCGCGCCTGCTCGCAAGCCCCGTGGTAGAAGGAAGCGGCTGGGTGGATTGCGCCCACGGGCGTTTCCCGATCCCTGCGCCGGCTACGCTTGAAATCCTCAGCGCGCGCGGCATTCCGTTATCGCAATGCAGCGAACCGCATGAGCTCGTGACACCCACCGGCGCGGCTTTGCTGGCGGAACTTGTCGAGTCCTTCGGGCCGATGCAAAATCTTCTGGCTCGAAAAATCGGGTTCGGCCTGGGGACACGGGAAAACAAAACCCGCGCCAACGTGCTGCGGGCCATTCTCGGAGAGGCGCAGCAGGCCAGCGCTGCTCATGATTGGCAGACGGATCGGGTTGCCGTGCTGGAAACAAATCTCGACGATATCAATGCCGAGATCCTGGGCAACTTCGTCGAACTCGCTTTTGCCGCTGGGGCGCTTGATGTTTTTCACACGCCGATCCAAATGAAGAAGAATCGGCCGGGAGTGTTATTGGCGGTTCTCTGTGGGGAAGCCGAGGCGGATCGGTTCACCGAATTGCTTTTGCGAGAGACGTCGGCTTTCGGCGTGCGCCGCCAAATTGTCGAGCGCCGGAAGCTCGCCCGCGAGTTTGTGACGGTTAAAACACAATACGGCGAGGTGACGGTGAAACTTGGCCGGCTCGATGGTCGGGTTGTGCAGGCAGCGCCCGAATACGAATCGTGCAAAAAGGTCGCCGCCCAGGCAGGCGTACCATTGAAACTTGTTTACGAGGCCGCTGCGCGCGCGTTCAAAGCGGAGACCTAAGCCGGATATTTCACGGGCCTGGGACGGCCTCTCATTAACACCGGGGCTTCAGCCCGGTGGAGTGAAATTAGCCCAAACTGAGCCGTTTCAACGGCTTCTCGATCGGGCAGACAAACTGTTGAAACAGTTCCGGGATCGTAAGCGATCCCCACACCGGGCTAAAGCCGCGGTGTTAATGAAGATTCAGTGTAGCCTATGTAATATCGGACCACGAGCGTGCTGCGAGCCCTCGAAAGCATTACCAACATGAAAACTAAGAACGTTTTTATTTCCCGGCGCCAATTCCTCAAGCTTTGCTCTGCGACTGCGGCTGCATCAGGTCTGCCGCTTTGGTTTGTCGAGCGGGATGCGCAGGCGGCAGCCACGAGCAAACCGCTTTCGCCTAACGACCGTCCTGGCATCGCGCTGGTCGGCTGTGGCGGCATGGGTCGTGGCGATGCGTCGAACGCTTCTCGCTTTGGTGATATCGTCGCAGTCTGCGACGTCGATCAAAACCATTTGGATGAGGCGGCGAAACAGTTTTCAAAAGGGGACAAAACGCCGGCTAAGTTCAACGATTTCCGAAAGCTGATGGAACGTGAAGACGTTCATGTCGTCATCACTGCCACACCCGATCATTGGCACACTCTGGTGAACCTGGCAGCGACCCAGGCCGGCAAGGATATTTATGGCGAAAAGCCGCTGACTCTGACCATTGATGAAGGCAAGCACCTGGTTAAGGCCGTCCGTGAACACAATACTATTTTCCAAACCGGCAGCCAACAGCGTAGCGACGCGCGATTCCGGCTCGCCTGCGAACTCGTCCGCAATGGCCGGCTTGGAAAATTGAAGGAAATCACCGTGTGGCTGCCGGCGGGTTTGCGCGAAGGTCCATTCAAAGGAGTGCCTGTGCCCGCCGCGTTGAACTGGGATTTCTGGCTGGGGCAGGCGCCGAAGGTCGATTATATGCCGCAGCGGTGCCACCTATACTTCCGGTATTGGTACGATTATTCCGGCGGAACGATGACGGATTGGGGCGCGCATCATAACGACATTGCCTTGTGGGCGCTTGGGGTGCCGGCG
>CAZUVM010000217.1:0-73545 GCA_964623885.1 uncultured Verrucomicrobiota bacterium | reverse complement strand
CTGGGGAGGTCACTGCGGCCAAGAAAGCCGAATTGCAAAAACTCCATGCGCAGCTCAATCCCTTTGCTCTGGCCCGAGAAGTAGAGCGGCAAAAGAAAGCTATCAATGCCCAGCGGCTGTTGACAACTTAAGCTAAACAGTCCCCCCGCACCCCCCCAAAAAAAAGCGCTTCGGACGAGCGCTGCCTGGGCCCCCCCCAAAAGGGACCCAGGCGCTACGACATGAGCCGCGAACTGGAGTTCGTCAGACCGGCTCATGTCGGCGCTACCCCATTTGGGGATGGCCCAGGCAGCTCTAGGTTAATTCGAACCTTGATCCTGCCACCGAAGATCGGGTAACAGGACTTTTGGCGCAACGAGATCACTCTCAGCCCCAGGTACGGGTAACAGTTACTTTTGGCGCACTACGTAGGGACGCCGACCCGGCTTCCCTATCTATCTCATTCGCGAGTGACTCTACAGACGCTGTATGGAGGCATTGGATTGCAGGCCGCTGCGGCCCGGGACGTGCCGCGCTCCGCCGCACGAAGCGTTTACTTGCAACGGGGCGCTCCTTGACTCACATCGGTACGCACATAGACTTGTGGCTATGTCGTTTCAGGCTGCGTTAGCGTGGACGAGGTCTTTTTCGGAATCAAACGTATGAGAAAGCCCTCGGTTTTAGTCATTTTTCTGACTGTTTTCATCGACCTGGTCGGGTTCGGGATCGTGGTTCCTTTAGTGCCGATCTATGGGCAGCACCTGGTGCCCGATGTTATCAAAACCCAGTGGGCGCAAGGCTTGGCGATTGGTGTCATTATCGCTTCGTTTTCGGCGATGCAGTTCATTTTTTCGCCGATTTGGGGAAGGCTGTCGGACCGTTATGGACGCCGGCCCATCCTCTTGGTCAGCACGGCCGGTGCGGCGATATCGTATGTGTTATTTGCAGTCGGTGCAATTTTGTCGAGTCATGTCGCGGGGCTGGCTCTGATACTTGTCGCGCGCTCTTTCGCCGGCCTATTCGGTGGTAATATTACGGTCGCTCAGGCTTACATCGCGGACATCTCTGCGCCCGAACAACGGTCGAAGCGAATGGGGCTAATCGGAATGGCATTTGGGCTGGGTTTTATTTTCGGTCCGGCCATTGGCGGACTCAGTTTAAAGCACATTGGCGGTGCCGGACCTGGAGCGATTGCGGCGGGACTTTGTGCGTTTAATTTCCTGCTGGCCTTTTTCATTCTCACCGAAAGCCGACAGCCCACTTCGGAACACGTCGCCCAGCGGCCGCATCTCGCCCAATGGAAGCACACTTTGACTCAGCCGCGGATCGGCTTGCTCGTGATTGTATTCTTCCTGGCTACGTTCTGCTTCAGTTGTTTTGAAAGCACTTTACCGCTGGTAGTGAGCAAGAACTTTCATCTCGATATTCGCACAGACGAAACTTCCGCCTCCACGGTAGCCTACCTGTTTGTTTTCTGCGGACTTATAGGCGCGTTTGTACAGGGCGGGGCCATCGGACCGATGGTCAAGCGCTTCGGTGAGTCACGGCTGATTGCTTTCAGCCTGGTCATGACCGCGATTAGTCTGGCGGTTCTGCCCTTCATCCAGGGGACCGCCGATCTTACGTGGGGAGTGTTGTTCCGGGCCGAAGGAAGATCCTGGCTGTGGATGCTGGGAGCCCTGGCGCTGCTGGCCGTTGGCACAAGCTTAACTCGCCCTCCACTCTTTGGACTGCTTTCGAACCTGACAGCCTCTCACGAGCAAGGGGCCAATATTGGCGTGGCGCAAGGGGCGGGCAGCTTAGCACGCATCCTGGGCCCCATCTTCGCCACGGGCTTGCCGGGGATTGTGGGGCAGGTGATGAACGATTCGCACTCGGTGTCGTACCACTACCTGCAGGCGCTGCCCTACCTGGTTTGCACGGTGATCCTGTTGGCGACAACCATGCTGGTCCTGCAACGATTCCACCACGAACCAGAACCAGTGACCGGTGAAGTGCCGGCACAGGCTCGCAAGCTCTGATTGTTCTCAGGCGCGAACATTCGGTTCGGCGTGCTAATCCGCGAAGCGTTTGGAGTGCGGCGAATTCCGCCGTTCTGTCTGCGGTTCCATGCGTTGCCTTCAGTTCGAGCTTTCGATTCAGGCCTGCTTTGGCTTTGCGGTTTCTTCGCTGTGGTATTTAGCCTGCTAAACTCAGCAGCTTCAGAATTTTCCCCGTTGCGCATCGAAGTTAGCGCGAGCCCCTCTGTTGTGACCTCCGCTCCAAGCGGGCGGCTCTTGGTGATTCTCAGCCGCACCAATGCTCCCGAACCGAGATTCACGGTAACGCGCACAGGCAATAATGCGCCTGTGACCTTGGCTCGGGACGTGACTTGGTCCGCAAACCTCCTGACCAATGTCGTCAATGGCTCGGCTTTCATTTTCCCGATCACGAATCTTTTGGCGCTGTCCCCCGGTCCTTATTGGGTGCAGGCATTGTTCATGTGCAATCCGGACCTCTGTTTGCCCAATGCCCCAGGCAATTGGTACGGTGTCCCCCAAAAGCTCATGCTCGATCCTGACAAAGCGGCAGCAATCGCACTGGAACTTAATCATGAAATACCGCCTGAGGAATTGCTGCCGAACACCGATGAGACCAGGTTCATTAAACTCAAATCAGAGCGGCTTAGCGCATTTCATCACCGGCCGATATATCTCCGAGCGGGGATAATCCTGCCACGCGATTACGATCATGAACAGGATCGGCATTATCCCTTGTGGGTTCGGATCGGTGGCTACGGCGAACGTTACACAGTCGTGAACCGCTTGATTCACGATCAGAGGGAATTTCGGCCCACCTGGCTGGCCAATGAAACGCCGCGGTTCATCCTGCTGCAACTTGATGGCGCTGGTCCTTATGGCGATCCGTATTACGTTAATTCCGCCAATAATGGTCCTTACGGAGATGCACTGGTCGAGGAGCTAATCCCGTATGTTGAACAGAATTTTCGTGGTCGAAGCGACGGACATGCCCGCGTGCTTTCGGGCGTTTCGACTGGTGGTTGGGTGACCCTCGCCTTGCAGATATTCTATCCATCTTTCTTCAGCGGCGCGTGGGCTTCCTGCCCCGACCCGGTGGATTTTCGAGCGTTCGAATTAGTCAATCTCTATCAGGAAGCGAACGCCTATACGGACGATTCAGGTCGCGAGCGCTCCAGCGAACGGAATCTCAAAGGCGAGTCGGTGTTGAGCATGCGGCGAGAAGTTGGGCTTGAGAACTTGTTAGGTTCCGGCAACAGCTACACTCGTTCTGGCGAACAGTGGGGGGCTTGGAACGCAGTGTACAGCCCTCACGGAGCGGATGGTCGGCCCATGCCGATCTGGGATCCGCAAACCGGCAGAATTGATCGCCGCGTCGCCGAGCAATGGCGCAAATATGATCTGAGATTAGTGCTCCAGGAGAATTGGAGTACCCTTGGTCCGCAGTTGCGTGGCAAATTGCATATCGCTTCCGGCGAGGCCGACCAGTACTACCTCAATAATGCCGTCCACTTGTTGGACGATTTTTTATCGCATGCCGACCCGCCAGCGCCGAAAACCATTGTCTATGGCCCAGGAAAAGGTCATGGCTGGAGTAACCTCAACTTGCGGCAGATGCTCGACCAGATGAGAGCAGCCACAGAGTGAGAGGGCGTTTGCTGACCGCCTCAGCGACCCAGGCGTGTTTGGAAGATATCGCTTATCGAACCGTGCTGCGGTTGGGTCTCAGGTTGTAGTCTCCGAGCATGTGCCCTTCAAGCCGCTGCGAGCGGGACCGCTCGCGCTGCGCTGTTTCAACGCAGTTCTATCGTTTGAGTGCCGACTCGAAGTCCCTCGAACGGCCCAGGTGTCGGACGAGTTTTGTTCCTCTTCTTCCCCAAAAAATCGGTGTCAATAGCCAGCGCTGACCCGTCGGCGTTCTCATAAGCCAAACCAGCGACTCGAGCTTCTCCCAAAAGTTGAGTGGTCACTGGTTGCGTTGAAATTTGCCCTAACTCCGACCCTATGTTCAGTTGAAGTCTGAAATGACCAGATTCTTCGACCAGTTTAACTTTCGGGTCAAGGTCCGGCTGAAGGAGGCAATTCGTTCCCGTCAGGTAGCTTTGGGCTCCGTTGAAGAAGACATTGCCGCCAGTCTGCAGAGGATATTGCCGGTCGCTATACATCGCTAATCCAAAGCCGGACTCCCAATGCAGCTCGCTTGATTTCGTTTTTTTCGCTTCCGGCGGAGGAGTTCTATTGCCGATAAAGATATTGTTGTAGAATCGGTCGTCGCCGCCTTTGATGTCGATGAGCCCAGCTACAGTAGTGGAATGCGCTGGATGATACGGCGTTTTGCGGCTCGGCTCCGGACGCGTGACGATTTTGCCGGTGAACAGGTTGTGGACGTAAGCGCCGCCTTCTGACATGTTCACCAGGCTGGTGCCCGAAAGGAACAGGTTGTTGTCCACGACAAAAGGCCCGTGGTCCACCTCGACGAACAGATCTTCACCGGCATTGTCTTGAAAGAGATTGGCCGAGACTCGGGTCCCTTGTGCCATCCAATCCAGCCAAAGCCCCCGGCAGGTGCGATACACGTGATTGCTGCGGATGACGGTATCAATCGCGGCATGAAATTTGATCCCAGCCATTTCGGCTCCGGAGAATAGGTGACGAACGTGAATGTCGTGGATTGTGTTGCGGGTGACGGTGCTGTATGCCGCGCCGAGGCTGCCGACGATGCCCGCCTGTTCGCAGTGCGCGATCGTGTTGTTGCGGACAACGTGGTGGCCGATAGTGGCATTGTTCCAGCCGTTGGCCAGCGCGCGTTCAATCGTCTTCACGTAACCTTCGGCGGTGTTGGCGGATGTGTTGTCCCATTGGTCGCCGTATTTCCCAAGGGCAATCCCGGAACAAATCGAGTAACTGACGGTATTGTTCTCGATTACCCATCCCTTGCTCCAGTGCGTGCCGATGAGCCCAATTTGCTCGGCGGTGGGGGGCGCCCAAGGAGTAGCGGCCTGGCTCATCGTAAATCCCCGCACGGTGATGAAGTTTCGCCCGGCCTGGTCTGGATAAAAAACGGTTTGGCGCACGTTGATTTCGACGAATTGTTCGTTCGGGTTGAGGTCTTTGAATTGGGCCCAGATGGTAGTGCTCTGTTCATCCACTTGCCCAAACCAAAAGGCCGTCTTCCCAGCAGGCTTCAATACGTCTTCCATTTTCGGCGCTTCCGTCAGCCAATCGCCGTTCAGATATACGGCTCCCGTGTGGTGCTCGCGCCCCAAAGGGTTGAACCAATCGCCGTGAATGAGATCGCGATAAGGATTGAAACTGCCGAAGAATGAGTTGGGCAACACCACTTTCCATACGTTCTCCTGCACTTTCACCCAACCCTTAATCTGTTCGGAGCCCTTGATCTCGACCTTTTCTCCGGGCGCGGCCTGAAACACGATGCGTTTGCGATCGGAGGTGCCCCCACGCGGCGGATTTACGCGCTCGCGGTAGACGCCAGCGTGCACCGTAACGATGTCGCCCGGTTGCGCCAACTCCGCCGCACGCTGAATCGTGCGCAGCGAGACTGTCCTGGTGCCGGGCTGCTGGTCATTGCCGCTCATGGCGACGTGAAACTCCTTCGCGTGAAGGGTGCAAAGGAGAGGGGTCACGGCCAGCGCGCAGACAAGGATCATCTTCATGATTGCGAACTAGTAGAATGCGGCGGGTCGACAATGTAAAGAGATTTGACTGCGCGGACCGTGAGAGCTGGCTCAGTTCCATTATTGTTTCACCATGCTTTCGGGACTCAACGCAAAGGCGCAAAGAACGCAAGTCCGCAAAGAGATGAATTCAGTTAAGGACCGAAGGCGACCGCCGGTTTGGTCACGGCCTCCGCACTCCACCTTCTCGAGACGTTGCGGTTTTGCGTCATGCGCTGAAAATGATCGCTGCATGCTTCCCGCCAAATAATTGGCGCTGGACCTTTCGGTCCATTGTTACGCTCCAATGGAAGCGCTATTAAAGTGTCCATTATGAAACCTATTACTGAATTACCGATCCAATTTTCAAAATCACGGGCTCGATTTCGAACGCGGGCCGCGATCCGAACGACTCCCCATCAGGGAAACGAAAAGACTGCGGCTGGTCCCGATAATATCCTTCAGCTTGGGCTGGGCTTCCTCGCCTCCAAGGCCTTGCTTAGCGCGATGGAACTTGGGCTGTTTACTGAACTGGCGAGCAGTCCGCTCAACGGCGAGGCATTGCGCAAACGGCTGGATCTGCATCCGCGGGCAGCGCTCGATTTCTTTGATACGCTTGTCGCACTTAAGCTGCTGGACCGGCGCGACGGAAAGTACTTCAACACTGCCCAAGCAGATCGTTATCTGGACCGGAATAAGCCGAGCTATATCGGCGGGATCCTCGAGATGTCGAACGCGCGGCTCTACACCTTTTGGGGATCGCTCACCGAAGCGCTGCGCACCGGCAAGCCGCAGAACGAGGCTAAAAACGGAGGACCCGATTTTTTTGCCGATCTTTACAGCACACCCGCCAAACTGGAGGGCTTTCTCAGAGGCATGACCGGCATCAGCCTGGGTGCTGCCCGCGCTATCGCGGCGAAATTCCCCTGGCGCGATTACGCCACATTTGCGGATATCGGCGCGGCGCAGGGCGCGGTCCCGATTCAGGTTGCCCTGGCCAACCCGCACCTGCGCGGCGTCGCCTTCGATCTACCCACTGTCAAGCCGATATTCGAGCGTTACGCGCGGGAACATGGCGTGACCGATCGCGTGCGTTTCCAGCCTGGTGATTTCTTCAAGCAAAAGCTGCCCGCGGTTGACGTGTTGATCATGGGCCGCATCCTGCACGATTGGAACCTGGAGCAAAAGCAGCAGCTCATCCGCAAGGCCTATGAGGCCCTGCCGGAAGGCGGTGCGCTGATCGTTTACGAAGCTCTTATCGATGACGAGCGCCGCGAGCACGCTTTCGGGTTGTTGATGAGCCTGAACATGCTGATTGAGACACCGGGCGGATTCGACTTTACGGGCGCCCAATGCCGGGCGTGGATGAAAGCCGCGGGGTTTAGCCAAACTCGCGTTGAACACCTGGCCGGACCGGATTCGATGGTCGTGGGGATCAAGTAAATGGGAGCCGCGCCGGCATCATTGCCGGTGTTCTCAGCCTTTTGCAGAAGTGCCGGCAGGGATACCGCTGCTGCCAGCCGAACTGAGCACCTCGAGGGCCCGCAGCGTGGCCGCGCTGCGGGTTTCAACGCCGAGGACTTGAAAGATCTCCAGCAGGTGTTTTTTCACTGTCGATTCGCTGATCCCAAGGATCGTGCCGATGTCGGAATTGGTTTTTCCCTGAGCGACCCAGAGCAGCACTTCCGCCACGCGCGGAGTGAGGCCGAGCTTTAGCAGTGGCTCGAACGTCCTGAAGTCAGGTTTAAACTCGCGCTGGGCCTGCTGTTCGGCGCGTCGCAACCGCGCGCGGATGGCATTCAGCAGATCGGATTTGGCAACCGGTTTGGTCAGGTAGTCGTCCGCGCCGAGATCCATCCCGTTACGCTGATCGAGTTTTTCCCCTCGCGCGGTAAGAAAGATGAAGGGGGTTGTCACCGTTTCAGAATTCTCCCGCAGCGACGCCAGAACTCCGTAGCCGTCGAGTTCCGGCATCATGACGTCGCAAAGGATCAGATCAGGCTTTTCAGATTTAGCGAGGCGCAACCCGGCTCGTCCATTTTCGGCTCCCACAGCCGCAAATTTCTCCAATCGCAGGATCGTTAGCAAATTTCGTCTCATTTCCGGCTCGTCTTCGATCACCAGCACTTTCTTCATAGTCACAGGCGGTTAATTGAATAAAGGCAACGAAAGCACAACAGTGGTTCCAGAGCCCGCCGCGCTTTCAATTTTGATTTTTCCGCGATGCAGCTCGACGCAGCGTTTGACGATGGTCAGGCCCAGGCCGGTCCCCGGCACATCGCGAACATTGCTGCCGCGATAGAACGCGTCGAAGAGGCGAGTTTGATCTTGCATGGGAATACCCGCCCCGCGGTCACGAATAACGCAAACAGCGTCCTGGCCCGCCGATCGCACTTCAATGTCGACCGGGATTCCCGGTGGGGAGTATTTGATCGCGTTGCCAACCAGGTTCCCGAAGATGTGGCGCAAGAGGCGCTCGTCGGCGAACGCCTCGGCGGGAATATTGGCAGCGTTGAATACCAGCGGGCATTTACGCTCGGTAGCCGTTTGCAATTCATCGAACAACCGGGTGCAAAAAAGGCGCAGGTCGAGCGACGCGGGTTTGAAATCCATTTTTCCGGCCTCGACCATGCCCAGCAACAGCACTTCTTCCATCAAGTTTGCCATCCGGCGCGTGTTCTTCTGGATAGACTGCAACTGCTCGCCTCGCTCGGCTGGGTCGAGTTGGTCCAGGTATGCCTCGAGAATCTCGGCCGACGACATAATCACTCCCAGAGGGGTGCGGAATTCGTGAGAGACCATTGAAACGAAGTTGCTCTTCAGTTGTCCCAACTCTTTTTCGCGGGCAAGCGCTTTTTGGAGTTCCGCTTCGGCCTGCTTTCGTTCCGAAATATCGGTGATGAAAGCCTGAATAATCTGGCGACCGCTCCACTGGATTCGGGTCAAAGCGACTTCCAGGGGGATATCACGGCCTTGGGCCGTGCGACTCACCCACTCGAAACGCGCGCTGCCACGGGTCATGCATTGGTCGATGTACTTGCCCGAGAGAGACGCGGAGCTTTCACCGTTGGGCTGGAATGGGGGTGACGTGTCGCGCGGATGTTTGCCGATGAGTTCTTCCGGCGAGCTATAGCCGAGGATGCGCATTCCTGCGGGATTGACCTCCAGGTATTGTCGTTCGTCGTGCAGCATCACTCCCTGGCTGGAGGCGGCAAACAGGGCGCGGAATTTCTCTTCCGATTCCCGCAAGGCCTGTTCGGCTCGCTTGCGCTCAATGGCCTGCGCGATCTGACCCGCGACGAAGCTCAGAATTTGCTTTTCCTCCTCACCGTAGGCGCTCGGATTGCGATGGTGTTGGACAGCAATGACGCCAAACGTGTCTGCACGGATCGTAAGTGGCGCCCCCAACCAGACGGCGTCTTCGTTGCCGCAAGGGATGGCCACGACTTTTTCGTTCCCCTCCACGAGGTACTCGGTCGTGCTTCCGGGAACGGCGGCGTTATGCGGCCCGGCCAGAAGCGGCTTGCCCGTTCGCAACACATAACCGGTCAAACCCTGGTCGATGGGCACTGACTGTGCCTCAAGGCGGCTTTCATCCACGCGATAGGGAAAGCTGAACGTTTTGCCGTCCGGATCCCGCAGCGCGATGTACAGGTTATCGGCCGGCATCAGGCCTTTGATGATTTGATGGATCTGCCGGTAAAGGCTGTCGAGGTCCTCGGCGGTGTGGACCGCTTCGGAAATTTGATAAGTCGCCTGCTGCACCAGTTCGCGGCGGTGCCGCTCGGTGTTATCGATGATGCTGGCGCGCAATAGGTTTTTTCCTTCCGCGGGCAGGCGCAGCAGCCGGACTTCGGTTGGGATCAACCGGCCGGAAGAATGGCGGTGAAGCCATTGGACAACGGGAGTCTGCCCGGCGAGCGCGGCCCGCATCTGTTCCAGGGCGAACTCGCCGGAACGGCGGCCGTTAGGCTGGTATTCCGGGCTGACGTCTGCGGGGGTCAAACGCGTCAACGCCTCGGCGCTTACGCCGTAAATCCGGCAAGCGTGCTCGTTTCCGAACAGGAAGCGGCCGGTCTCTCCGTCGAAGACGACTATCGCTTCCGGTGCGTGTTCGACCAGCGCGCGGAAACGTGCTTCGCTGGCCGTCAACTCCGCCGTGCGTTCGTTGATTCGCCGCTCGAGTGACTGGTTAAGTCTTCGGATTTCGGCCTCATCCTTCTTCCGTGCGGTGATATCGGTAATCGTGCCGACCTGGTAGGAAGGCTGGCCGGTTTGCGAGTCCCAGATCATCCTGCCGCTGCTGAGGCCCCAAAAGCGAGAGCCGTCTTTGCGCATATACTCGACTTCCTGATGACTGAAGGCGCCGTCGCGTGCCAGTAAATCCAGCAGGTTCATGCGCGTCCGAGGTTCAGCATACAATTGTTCCCGAGGCAGCCCCTGCACTTCGGTCAGTGAGCTGTAACCAAAAAGTTTCAGGTAAGCCTGGTTGACAAAGATCAATTGGTGGTCTGGTCCGCTCCGATAAATCGCCTCGGAAATATTATCCGCAATGGAAGCCAGCAGGCGTTGGCTATCGAGCAAAGCGTTCTCCGCGTGCTTCCGCTCACTGATATCGCGCGACACGATGACGTAAATGTTTTCGCCATGCACCGGGATCGGCGTCGACAAGACTTCGAGCGGGACTTCTTTGCCATCGAAGCGCCTGACGACCCATTCGAATCGATACCCGCCATATCGCGCCGACAGATCCGTCACTTCCGCGGCCTTGTCTCGCGACAAAGTGCCGTCGGGCTGCCGCAAGGGCGACAGCTCCTCCGGTCTAGTCTGAAGCAGCTGCTCCTTATTGCCAGCGCGCAATAAATCGACTGCGGCCTGGTTGCAATCCACAAAGACGCCGGCGCGGGGGTCGTACAGCCAGATCGCATCCGCGCTGCGCTCAAACAGCAGTTCGAACATGGAAGGATCCTGCACCGATTCGCCCGTGGCCGCAGTGGACCTTTCGGTCCATTTACCAACTTCGCCCGCCGAGTTAGTCATTTGCCCATGAAACTCAATTTGAATTGCCCGCCGAGAGAGAACGCGACACCGCGCGCTCCTCAATCCAAAAGGCTTATACCTTCATTCTCGCTGCAAAAGCCGGCTCGTCAAGGACACTCCGCGGCCGCAGCCGTTGGTGCCCTACGCATCCCCGTCTTGATCCAAAATAGGGCTTACCTCAAAGCATTGCGCCAGGCCGAGTTGGCCTCGTGGAGCTCTACAAAGAAGCAGGCGAAGATTTCGGCGCGTGCTGATTCAGTCAAGCCGCGATTGCCATCACCGGCAGGTGAGCGCCAGGAGAATTGGATCTACGCACTATTGGCACTCCTATGCATGGGGCTACTTGCGAAGGAAAGCCTAACGCTCCTCCAAGCCGCCGGCAACTGGCACCATTTCCTTGGATTTGTCCGTAGTCTGCTTTCGTGAAATTGAACCGTTCTGAACACATAAACACTCAACCGCAACGATACCAAAATGAAATCGAAGATACCTGTAATACTTTGCGCCGCCCTGGCGCTGCCATTGGCCGGAATGGTTCTGGCCGCGAAATCTCCTCGAGACGCGAAAGCTGCCAAAGTGGCGCGGGGAAAATACCTCGTGACCGTCATCGGCTGTTCGGATTGCCACACGCCGATCAAGATGGGACCAAAGGGACCGGAGCCGGACGTGACACGCTTTCTGTCCGGCCATCCTGCCGATGCCAACTTTCCGCCTCCGCCCAAACTGACGCCTGGTCCATGGTTCGCGACCATGGGAAGCATGACGGCCTGGTCCGGGCCGTGGGGCATTAGCTTTTCGGCGAATCTGACACCCGATCAAAACACCGGGTTGGGGATTTGGACCGAAGACATGTTCATCAAAACCTTGCGCACGGGAAAGCATTTCGGCGTTGCTCGGGATCTGTTGCCGCCGATGCCGTGGCAGAACTTCGGGCAGATGACCGATGAAGATTTGAAGGCCGTCTACGCATATCTTCGGACCATCCCGCCGGTAAGCAACCGCGTGCCGGAGCCGGTTCCGCCTCAGGGCCCGACAAGCTTTGAATGACGCCGTCCTGGAAGAGTGGGGATTAGCCTGAAAGGCGCGCAGCAATGCGCGTCTTGTTTTTTTGATGATCTCAAAAAATTTTCGATTTCATTGTCAAGCGAAGGAGTGTTACTCTTAAGTCCAGCGTAGCATCCGCCATTGCCGGAAACGGCGGGCGCCGGCGCTGGCGGCAACTAAAGCCCGCCACGGAAGGATGCAGCGTATGAAAACTCCAGAATTCTGGGGGAGCAAGTCGTGGGTGACCGGCATCATCGCCGCGGTGTGTTTGGTCTGTGAGGCGGAACCGGGGGTGGACTTTGAGGCGGGACGGAGGTGGAGAGGCTGGGTGGACATGGGCGGGACGTTTGGCGCGAGCACGGAACTCAGGGAATTCGCCGGACCGGCGAGCGGAAAGCTGGAACTCTCGCCGGGGTTCCAAATGGATCTCGGTTTCGGCTACCGGGTGACCCGCTGGCTCATGGTGGGCCCCGAGCTGGGTTTCACCTTCAACTCGGTCGATTCGTTTGGCGGTTTCTCCTATCACGACACCACGTTGTTCCAGATGCCGATGATGGCGCAGGTGACTCTGGAGTACCCAAACTCCGGGCATTGGCTTCCCTATGCCGGCGGAGGCATTGGTGGAGTTGCCAGCTTTCTCACCTTCGGAGATAGCGGTTACTATTACGAGCCCGACGGCAGCGGCTCGGATTTTGTGTTGGGTTTTCAGGCCTTTGCCGGTCTGCGTTACCGCTTCAACGGCCATTCGAGCATCGGCGTAGTTTACCGGTTTCTAGCCACGGAGCCGCAGAACTTTGATGTGGAATGGTGGGACTGGTACCACTTCAATGTCAGCACAGGCCCAATCCAGATGCACTCGGTTTGTCTCGTTTTCACGAGCAGTTTCTGAAGGGGCCGAGCTGGTGAGGTGTAACAGAGATGTGTTTACAATGGCCTCCTCACCCCGGCCCTCTCCTCCCGAGGAGGAGAGGGAGAGCGAGCGTGCGACCAGTCGCAAAAGTGTAACTTTTACACAGCACTAGAGAGGACGATTATAGATCCTTTCAAAGACTGCACTAGCGCCCTCATCGACACGATTGGGATCCACGATTGTTATCCCGTCAGGTCCAAAACGGGCGGAGACGCATGCGCCTTTGCCGGCAGCGAGGTATTTGAAATTTAAATCCCGAACGATCCGCGCGGCATGCACAATCGCGACGGTTATGCGCGCGTCTTCAGCGGTCGGATATAACTCTGTCAGCGCTTCGCGTTTGGCTCCGAAGAATTTCATTCGGCAGATCGCAGCCAGTCCGGCTATCAGGCTATCCACGCCATACCCCACATATCCCGGCGGGCTGCCTGGCCGAGGCACGTCGCGCGTGAAATGATTGTTAGCCGTGCGGCTTCCCTCGCCCTGGCACCACCAGCGCAAACCGCGGTATTGCTGGTCGCTCTCAATCTTCCCGGCGGTGCCCACGATTTCATGTCCCTGGTTCACCGGCCCTTCAAAATCCGACGGTGTGATCCAGTTGTTGTGGAAATTGATGCTCATGCCGTTGTCGAAATCGACTCGGACCTGGACCGCGTCATAAGCATCAATGCCATCTCGGAGCAGCCGTTTCTTCTGGCCAACCGCGGTAAGTGAAACGGGCTTACTGCGATAGTAGTGGTAAATCAAATCGACCCAGTGCGTCCCGACGTACGTGAACGGGTCACTTTTCTCGACCCATTTGAAGGTGCTGGTCGACACTTCAATCGGCTCTTCCAGATACGCGGAGCCGTATAGGGGAGTGCCGATCCGCTTGCACAGTTCGTCGCGAATTTGGCGATGGTCGGGGTCGTAGCGTTTGTGCATGTCCACCGCGACAATCCGGTTTTGACGATTGGCGAGTTCGATGATCCGGTCGGCTTCATTCAGATCAAGGCACATGGGCTTTTCGGTCAACACGTGGGCCCTGGCGCGCAGGGCTGGCAGAATCACATCCGTATGAAGATGGTCTGGAGTAGCCACCGCCATCACATCCAGCTTCGGGAAATCCTGCAGGATATTTTCCCAGGGCCGTTCGCCGGAATACGCGCGTGGTGAGTGTCCGGTCCAATCCCGAAACTTTTTTACACCGCGACGCGCGGACGCCGGCGTGCGTGTGCCGACGGCAACCAATTCAAACTGGATTGAAGCGAATTCGCGTGCCCAATTGTCCAAGCCGATGCGGCTGAGCTGCGGCGCGATGCCGGCGAGCTGCAGACCGGCGTACGTTCGCAGGTGAACGTCTCCACCGAACATGCCGGCGCCGGTTAAAGCGATTTGGATGACCTGGCTCACACGCGCCGCTAGGGGGTGAGCGCTTTCTCAGCAGGCGCAGGCGGGTAGTTTCGTGGCTGCTGGTTCAACGCATGAGCCAAACGCTCAGCAGTCATGGCTTGAACCGAACCGTCACAAAAGAGCGCATTGTGGTGGATGGGGCAAATGGCAAGGATCTGTTGCGGGGTGCTCTCGGTCACATTCGTCCCAGTTCGCAACTGGTAGCTCACGTTGGCCGCCTGCAATTGCTGAAAGTCCGCCGCTAGCTGTTTGACTGGATCGCCCACGCATATCAGTACGTGAGTTGTCATTAGCTCGTTCGAGAGGGTCATGAAATGCACGGCCGCGTTCTGATCAAAACCGTCCGCTCCCAGGGCGCACATTTCCAGAGTTCCGGCCTGGTTAGTGCTGACATTAAACGGGAATTGGTCGTTGTGGTCCAATGCCCATATCCTGAAAGCGACTCCAATCTGTTTCAGATTGTTCATGCAGTTGATCCGCTGAGCGCGATCTTTGGCGCGCGATAACGCCGGCATGAGCATCGCGGCTGGCACACCGATAAACAACAGCAACACGAGGCAGGCGTAACCCATGATCAGTCCTGCCAAAGCCATCCCGGAGCCGCCGTATTCGCCTGGGGCTCTCCGGGCGCGGCCATAGGCAATATGACCGCAAATAATTGCCGGGATCCCGGTAGCGAAACACGTAAAGAAAGATAAGATACCCAGGGCCAGGCTGGCCGTGGCAAGTCCGGTCCTGCCCGGTGCACCGGTGACAGGAATTGGGCCGGGCGTTACGACCGGTGGCGCAGCGGGCGTGGACTGGCCGAGCACCGCGAACAGCTCGGGGAAGTCGGCGGCAGTTTTCCAGATCGTCGTGCCGACCTCCTGCACGCGGGTTTGGGCGTTTACACGGCCCTGAGCGATCCATTGCCTTAATTGATCGAGACTAATCGGGCCGTACTCTTTGCCATCTACGCCTACTACTTTATACATATGCGCCCTTTGCTGCCGTTTATCCCAATTCAGTTTTCGCCGAACGACTCGACTGAATAAACGGACACATGCGTGTGTTTGCCGCGCCAGGCAGCCGGTGGATAACCGGCTTTCTCCGCCAGGCGATCAAGGAATTGAACCTTATCCGGGATTTGTTTCCAAACCTGGGGAAGGAACATGGCCACTCGTCCGTCGATTTCCAGAAGCACGCCGTCCTCGTTGGGCCGCAATAAATTCAGCAGTTCTTCCGGCGACTGGAACTGGAGCGGTTGAGCTTCGTTGAGAACGCTGATCTCGATCTTCAAGTCCGCAACCTCGCGGGAATCCACCGGTGGGAATCTTGGATCACGGAATGCCGCCTTGCGTGCTATTTCGACGATTGTCTCGTACAATGGCGCGTGCGGCGCCAAACTGCCAACACAGCCGCGCAATGCTCCATGCTTCGTAAGCGTGACAAAGCACGCCCGGGTCTCGGTTAATCCCGGCGGCACGGGATCGGGCGGCCGGGGGACAGTTTTGTCGAAGCTGCTGGCCAGCGCCTCGCGCGCGAGTCCAAGCATCAACTGACGCTCCGGTTCGGCCAACGCCGAAGCCGCTAAGGTCTGCGGCGATGGGTTGCCATTTTCCATTTCAGCTCCCATCTCTGCGGCGCATTCGCCAGGCTGTTCCGATTCGGGCCATTTCAGCGGCATCGCAGACTGATAATGTCTTAAAAACTTGTGCGCAACAATAAGCAAGTTGGAACCATGGAATGCGGTTGGCGAGGGCGCCAACCGCTGCGCCCGAGGCGGGCGCGGTTCCTAAGACAACTGCACCGTAGCGAAAGGCTAGGGCAGATTGGTGTGGCCCATCAGGTAACGGTCGCACTCGCGGGCGGCGCCGCGGCCTTCGTTGAAGGCCCAGACTACGAGGCTCTGGCCACGGCGGCAGTCGCCGGCGGCAAAGACGCCTTTGACATTGGTTGAATATTTTTCGAACTCCGCTTTGATATTGGTGCGCGGATCGCGCTCGACTTTCAGCGCCTCAAGCAGGGGCTGCTCCGGACCGAGAAAGCCCATCGCCAGGAGCACGAGCTGCACCGGCCGCACTTGTTCGGTGCCGGGAACTTCCTTGGGCACAAACTGGCCCTTGTCGTTGCGCTCCCATTGAATTTGAACGGTGAGGACTTCTTTGACCTGGCCTTGGTCGTCGCCGATAAATTTTTTCGCGGTGGTAAGATAAACGCGGGGGTCGGCGCCAAATTTCGCGGCGGCTTCCTCCTGACCGTAATCGAGGCGATAGATTTTGGGCCATTCGGGCCAGGGATTGTCGGCGGCCCGGTCCGTAGGCGGCTGCGGGAGAATCTCGAGCTGGACGAGGCTCTTGCAGCCGTGGCGCATCGAGGTGCCGACGCAATCGGTGCCGGTGTCGCCGCCGCCGATGACCATGACATCCTTGCCCTCGGCTGATATGAAGTGACCGTTCTTGTGCCGGTCCAGCAGGCTGCGTGTATTTCCGGTTAGGAAGTCCATGGCAAAATGGATGCCTTTCAACGAGCGACCTTCGATGGGCAGATCGCGCGGTTTAGTGGCGCCTGTGCAAAGGACTACGGCGTCGAACTCTTTGAAAAGCTTTTCCGCCGGGTAATTTACGCCGACGTCAGTATTGGTAACAAACTTTACGCCTTCGGCCTCCATCTGCTTGATCCGGCGCAGGACCACTTGCTCCTTATCCAGCTTCATGTTGGGGATGCCATACATGAGCAGGCCGCCCACGCGATCCGCGCGTTCGAAAACAGTCACACCATGGCCAACGCGATTGAGTTGGGCGGCGGCGCAAAGACCGGCCGGACCAGAGCCGATAATTGCCACGTTCTTGCCGGTTCGAATTTTAGGCGGTTCGGGCAGGACCCAACCTTCCTCCCAACCACGATCGATGATGGTGCATTCGAGGTTTTTGATCGTAACCGGCGGCGCATTGATGCCAAGCACGCAAGAACCTTCGCAAGGCGCAGGGCAGACGCGACCAGTGAAGTCGGGGAAGTTATTAGTTTTGTGCAGGCGTTCGAGGGCTTCCTTCCAGAGGCCACGATAGACCAGATCGTTCCACTCGGGAATCAGGTTGTGAATGGGGCAACCGGAGGCCATGCCGCTGAGCAGTGTGCCGGTGTGGCAGAAAGGGATGCCGCAATCCATGCAACGCGCGGCCTGCTCGCGCAGTTTCTTCTCGTCCTGGTGGTGGTGGAATTCGTTCCAATCCCTTATTCGCTCCAACGCAGGACGGTCTAGCGGGAGTTCGCGGAGGTACTCAATAAATCCTGTGGGTTTGCCCATAGTTAATGCTGAGGAGCAGAGATTACCGCAGAGGCACAAAGAGCGCGGAGGACGGAAGAGTCGGAATTACCGCAGAGGCGCAAAGAGCGCGGAGGTTCGCAAAGGAAAAAGGAACTAGATTCACTCATATTAGGATATCGGCCATTTCTGAATTGTAATGTCTTCTCTGCGGATCTTTGCGCTCTTTGCATCTTTGCGGTAATTCTCTGCACCTCTGCGGTTATCCGCCGCCAATTCTTGCCACGTCCTTGGCGTTGGCCTCGAAGGCGGCCATGATTGCCTGTTCACCGCTAAGGCCGGAATCCTGGACCTTTTTCAGCGATTGCAGGACGCGCTGGTAATCCCTAGGCATGACTTTGATGAATTGTGGAACGACGCTCTGCCATTTGGCGAGGATGGCCGCCGCGCGGGCGCTGCCGGTGTAGGTCTGATGGCGCTGAACCAGTTTCCAGAGCTGCTCGATTTCGTCAGGGGCGGCGAGCTTGTCCAGGGAAACCATTTGTTGGTTGCAGCGGCGGGCGAAATCGCCGGCTTCATCCAGGACATAGGCGACCCCGCCTGACATGCCGGCTGCGAAATTGCGTCCGGTTGGCCCGAGCACAACCACACGGCCGCCGGTCATGTACTCGCACCCGTGGTCGCCGACTGATTCGACGACCGCGGTGATGCCGCTGTTACGAACACAGAAACGTTCTCCCGCCATACCGCGGATGTAGGCTTCACCGCTGGTGGCGCCGTAGAAAGCAACGTTGCCTACAATGATGTTTTCTTCCGGCACGAACGTTGAGAGTTCGGGCGGATAGACGATGATCTTGCCTCCGGAAAGGCCCTTGCCGACGTAATCGTTGGCGTCGCCTTCAAGGAAGAAGGTCATGCCTTTGGGGATGAACGCGCCGAAGCTTTGACCCGCGCTGCCGGTGAAATGGATTTCAATGGTGTCTTCGGGCAGTCCTTCGGCGCCCCAACGACGGCTGACTTCGCTGCCAACAATCGTGCCCACGACGCGGTTGACGTTGCGGATGGGCAGAACGGAAACGACCTTCTCTTTACGTTCGATCGCCGGAGCGCAAAGCCCGAGCAGGACGGTGTTATCGAGGGACTTTTCCAGGCCGTGATCCTGGGGGATCTGGCAGAAACGCCCCACGCTGGTGGGCACTTCGGGCTGATATAAAATCTTGCTGAAATCAAGCCCTTTGGCTTTCCAGTGCTCGATCGCCTTTTTGACTTCGAGCCGATCGACGCGGCCGATCATTTTGTTCATCTGGCGGAAGCCAAGTTGGGCCATAAGCTCGCGGACTTCCTCGGCGATCATGCGCATGAAGTTGACGACATGCTCGGGCTGACCGGCGAAACGCTTCCGCAGCTCGGGATCCTGTGTGGCAACGCCGACCGGGCAGGTGTTGAGATGGCAAACGCGCATCATGATGCAACCCATGGCGACCAGCGGCGCGGTGGCGAACCCAAACTCCTCGGCGCCGAGCAGCGCGGCAATGATGACGTCACGTCCGGTCTTCATTTGGCCATCGGCTTCGACGATGATCCGTGAGCGCAAATCATTCAGGACCAGTGTTTGATGAGTTTCAGCCAGACCCAGCTCCCACGGGATACCGGCATGCTTGATGCCGGTCTGGGGCGAGGCGCCCGTGCCACCGTCGTAACCACTGATGAGAACGACATCCGCATGAGCCTTGGCCACGCCGGCCGCGATCGTGCCGACGCCGACCTCGGAGACGAGCTTCACAGAGATGCGCGCGTGATGGTTGGCATTTTTGAGATCGTGGATTAATTCCGCCAGGTCTTCGATGGAATAGATGTCATGGTGCGGCGGAGGGGAGATGAGGCCGACGCCGGGTGTCGAGTAGCGGACCTTGGCGATCCAAGGATAGACTTTTTGTCCGGGCAACTGCCCGCCTTCGCCGGGCTTGGCGCCCTGCGCCATCTTGATCTGCAGCTCGCGGGCGTTGACCAGGTATTGGCTGGTCACACCGAACCGCCCGGAAGCGACTTGCTTGATGGCGCTGTTCTTGGAATCGCCGTTCGGGAGAGGCACGTAACGGGAAGGGTCTTCTCCGCCTTCGCCCGTATTGCTTTTGCCGCCGATCCGATTCATGGCGATCGCCAGGGTTTCGTGAGCCTCCTGGCTGATGGACCCATAACTCATGGCGCCGGACTTAAAGCGCTTCATGATGCTCTCGACGGATTCGACTTCCTCGATGGGAATCGGCTTAACGTTTTTAAAATCGAGCAGCCCGCGCAACGTGGCCAGGGTGCGGCTCTGCTCGTTGACGAGACTTGAGTATTCTTTGAAGACTTTATAGCTGCCGGTGCGGACGGAGGCCTGGAGCTTGTGGACGGTCTGCGGATTGAACAGGTGGTATTCGCCGCCGTCACGCCATTGGTATTGGCCGCCGGGATCAAGCACATGGCCGTTGACCGAGCGATCGGGGAAGGCATTCTGATGGCGCAGCAAAACTTCCTGGGCGATAATTTCAATGCCGATGCCTTCGACACGCGAGGGGGTCCAGGTAAAGTATTTGTCGATGAATTCGCGTTTGAGGCCCACAGCTTCAAAGATTTGAGCGCCCCAATAGCTTTGGATGGTGGAAATGCCCATCTTGGAGATCACCTTGACGACGCCTTTCATGGCGGCCTTGAGGTAATTCTTGCAAGCGGTCTTGTGGTCGATGCCGGTGAGCAATCCCTGGCGCAACATGTCATCGAGTGTCTCGAAGGCCAGGTACGGGTTGATGGCGCCGCAGCCGTAACCGATGAGCAGCGAATAATGGTGAACCTCGCGGGGTTCGCCGGATTCCAGAACGAGCCCAACGCGCGTGCGGGTGCCTTCACGGATGAGATGATGATGGACACCAGCCACCGCCAGCAGGGACGGAATGGCCGCAAATTCGCGGTTCACGCCACGATCGGAGAGGACCACGACGTTATAGCCGTCGGTAATGGCCTGGTTGACCTTGCGAAACAGCTCGGTCATTGCTTGCTCGAGGCCAGCAGGGCCAGCGGAAACCGGGAAAAGGATCGGCAGAGTTATTGATTTAAAGCCGGGCAGATCGAGGTGTTTCAGCTTAGCGAACTCTTCGTTGGTCAGAATGGGTGATTTGAGTTCGATGAGCCGGGCATGTTCCGGACCCGGCTTGAGCAGGTTGCGCTCCGACCCGATGGCGGTCTCGGTGGACATGATGATCTCTTCGCGGATGCAATCGATCGGCGGATTGGTCACTTGAGCGAAGAGCTGTTTGAAATAATTAAACAGCGGGTGCGGTTTGTTCGACAGGACAGCGAGCGGGGTGTCCGTGCCCATGGAGCCAACTGCTTCCGTGCCATCGCGGGCCATGGGGGCCATCAGAATGCGCAGATCCTCGAAGGTATAACCAAAAGCGAGCTGGCGCTGGGTGACGCTTTCATGATCCGGCTCGGGCAGAATGCCGGGATCGGGGACATCGGCCAGGCGAATGAGGTTTTCGTCGAGCCAGGCGCGGTAAGGTTGCTCGGTGGCGATGCGTTGTTTGAGCTCTTCGTCTGCGACGATCCGGCCTTCCTCGGTGTCGATCAGGAACATGCGGCCGGGCTGAAGCCGGCCTTTCTGGAGGACGCGGTCAGCAGGAATATCCAGCACGCCGACTTCGCTGGCCATAACGACCAGGTCGTCTTTCGTGACGTAATAGCGGGAAGGACGCAGGCCATTACGATCAAGAACGGCGCCAATTTTGCGCCCGTCGGTGAAGGCGATGGACGCGGGGCCATCCCAGGGTTCCATGAGGCAGGAATGGTATTCGTAGAATGCCTTCTTCTCCGGGCTCATGCTCTCATGCTTGGTCCATGGCTCGGGGATCATCATCATCATCGCGTGCGGGAGCGAGCGGCCGGCCAGGACGAGCAATTCGAGACTGTTGTCGAACATGGCAGAGTCGCTGCCGTCCGTGCAGACGATGGGCAGAAGCTTTTTAATGTCGTCTCCGAAGAGGTCGGATTCGAACATCGCCTGGCGGGCGTGCATCCAGTTTATGTTGCCGCGCAGGGTGTTGATTTCACCGTTGTGCGCCATGTACCGGTAAGGATGGGCGCGGTTCCAACTTGGGAACGTATTGGTCGAAAAGCGCGAATGAACCAGAGCCAGCGCCGAGTCGATGGCCGGGTGGGACAGGTCGGGATAGTATTCTCGTAGCTGCGTGGTCAGCAGCATTCCTTTGTAAACTACGGTCTTGTAGGAAAGGCTCGAGACATAGAAAAAGTCACCGCCGGCCACCTTGCCGGAGTAACGGATGGCATTTTCGGCGCGCTTGCGGATCACGTAGAGCTTGCGTTCGAAGGCAAGGTCATCGCTGAGCTTCTTATTGCGCCCGATAAAGACCTGGCGCATCGTCGGCTCGGCGGCGCGCGCGGTGGTGCCAAGTGAACCGTTGTTGGTCGGAATGGTGCGCCAGCCAAGGACTTTCTGGCCCTCCTCAACGACGACTTCATCAAAGATTTTTTCGCATTCGGCGCGCTGAGCCGGATCGCGCGGGAGGAACAGCATGCCGACACCATAGTCGCCGCGTGGCGGCAGTTTCACTTTGCCTTCCTTGGCAACGAGCTTAAGAAATTCGTGGGGTGGCTGGATAAGGATGCCGGCGCCATCACCAGTATTGGCTTCGCAGCCGCAAGCGCCGCGGTGATCGAGATTCAGCAGCACCTGCAGCGCCTGCTGAATAATGGAATGGGACTTGCGCCCTTTGATATTGACCACGAAACCCACGCCGCAGGCCTCGTGTTCAAACCATGGGTCGTACAATCCTTGCCGCGGCGGAGGTCCGGTCCGCCGATTGTGCCCACCATCACTGTTCATGTCGCTTTTGCTTGTCATTTACGGGAGATTTGGCTCCCCATGCTGGCTCAAAACTAAAGTTGAATAGTGTGTACCCAAAACGATAGCCGATGCAATACTTGTTTTTGAGAATTTGGGAGGGAAACAGGTGCGGCGCAGGAACATAAGAACTTTAGGAAATGAAAATGGGAGACGGGAAATTTTTTTATCCGCGATAATGGCGAGGAGAGGTGTGGGTGGATTGGTGGATTATCCGTAATCGAGTAATCCGTAATCGAGTAATCAGTTACCAGTGGTCGGTAATCGGTGTCTGGGAGGGATGCGTGATGCGTGAAACGTGATGCGTGCCAATTGCGAATCGCCAATGGCCAACTTCCAGGTTCGAGGTCATAGTCGAACATAGGTGAAACCTTTTCGGGTGGTTCCGTGTAAGTGAAGCAGGCACTTGTTGCGTACGCGCGAAGCCGTGGCCAAAGCTGAGGGCCGGATTGAGTTGACCCGAGAGGGGCAAGGGTGAGACACTAGACTTGACATAAAATCATGAAGGTTCGCTCGGGATTTCTATGGGGCGGGGTGATAGCCGCGGTACTGATTTTGGCGCTGATCCTCGGCGGTGTTGTGTTCAAGAAGGCAAAACCAATTCCGGCGGAAAAAACAGTGACGGTTGAGCGCGGGGACATTGCGCGTTCGGTGGTTGCGCGCGGCAAAATTCAGGCGTTATCGCAGGTGTCCGTTAAATCAAAAGCCAACGGCATCATTAAAGCGCTGATGGTTGACGTCGGAGACCGAGTCACCGAAGGACAGGTTCTGGCGGAGTTGGACAAAGAGGACCTTCAGGCTCAGGTGCGGGAGGCCAAGGCAAGCCGGGATGCGGAGGACGCGAATCTGCAGGTGGCGGTTGCCGCCGAGGCTCGGGCGCGAATCGAAGCCGCCAACCCGGATTTGGAATTTGCGCGTCGGGACAGGGAACGAGCGCAAGGGTTGTTCACGGCCAAGATCGCATCGCAACAACAACTGGACGATGCCAGCCGGGCCTATGAGGTTTCGCGCAACCGGCAGGAATTGCTGGATGCCGCGGTGCAAAGCGCCTCGGCGCAGGTGCAGCAGGCGCGCGCGCGGGTGGCGGCGGCCAAAGCGGTGTTGGAACGGATGGAGGAAAACCTTGGCTATACCACGATTCGCTCGCCGATCAATGGCATGGTTCTGGTGCGCGATACGGAAGTGGGCGATGCGGTTTCTTCTATTCTGAATCTCGGCAGTGCCGCAACGCAAATCATGGTCCTGGGCGATGTCAGCAGCGTGTTCATCAAGGGCGAGGTGGACGAGGCGGACATCGGCAAGGCCGAATGCGGTCTGCATGTGCGCACCAAGGTGGAGTCGTTCCCCAACGAATCGTTCGAGGGTGTGGTAAAACGCATTGCTCCCATGGGCCGGGAATTGAATAACGTAACAACTTTCGAGGTGCGGGTGACGATTGCCAACCCGCAGCAAAGGTTACGGGTGAACATGACCGCCAATGCGGAGATTGTGCTGGAGGAACGCCAAAACCGGCTGCTCATTCCGGAGGCGGCGCTGGCCTATGACCGCAACAAAAATCCGTCCGCCCAGCTTCTCGATCCGAAGGCCAAATCAGGCTGGCGCAAGGTTCCGGTAAAGATCGGGATCTCGAACGGACAACGCGCGGAAGTCGTTGAAGGCCTTAAGGACGGCGACCGTGTCGTTCTGCCCTAAGCCAAAACAATTCATTTGAACCACGGATGGACACGGATGAACACTGATAAGGACAAAGCAGAACAGGCCCAGTTCGACTTCCGACCCACTCACCGAGTGATGAACGAAATTGCTCCACAACAAATGCAATTCCATCGGGTTCATCCATGGTTAGCTCCTTTTTCCAACTGCAATAGACACTGCTAAGCCAAAAGAAGCGCTATGATCTTCGTGGGTGAGATCGCGGTCCAGACTCTGCGCAACATTTGGGCGCACAAACTGCGAAGCCTGCTGACGATGTTCGGGATTTCCTGGGGGATAGCGTCAATCGTGTTCATGATCGCCATTGGAGACGGGTTTAAGCTCGGCTACCGCAACATGCTCTATGCGCTGGGTACGGACCTGGTGATTCTCTGGCCTGGCCGCACAGCGCTTCAGGCCGGCGGCCAACGAGCAGGACACGATGTCCATTTCAAATATGATGACGTTGCGGCGATCCAACGCGATTGTCCACTGGTTAAGCATGTCACGACCGAGCTGGCGCACACACTGCCGGTCCGCAGCCGGTTCAACGCCGGCTCTTTTTCGACTCACGGCATCACGCCGGTTTACCAGCAGATTCGCTCGATGCCATTGGCGGGCGGTCGCTTGATTTCGGAAGCGGATTTGGACGAGGCGCGCACGGTGTGCATTTTCGGCGAGGAAGTGAGGAAGCAACTGTTTGCCGATCGTGAAGCTGTCGGAGCGCAGGTGTATATCGGGGACGTGCCCTACACGGTGATTGGCGTGTTGAGCAAAAAGGAGCAGAACAGCTCTTATAATGGATTAGACGACACAAAAGTGCTGGTTCCTTATACGGCGATGGCCAGGCACTCGCCGGACGCGCGTCCGTTTATCGGTCCCGGGAACGTGGACACGTTGCTGTTTATGCCGGTTTCCGCGGCGGACCACGAAGCCGCGCTGCACCAGGTGCGGCAGGCGCTCGGGCGGTTGCACGGGTTTGACCCAAAAGATGAAGGAGCGATTTGGTGTTGGGACACGGTGAAAGACGCCCAGATGGTCAACCGCCTGTATGACTCGATGGAGCTGTTTCTCAGTCTAATGGCAGTGGTCACGCTCGCGCTAGGGGGCATCGGCGTGATGAACATCATGCTGGTGTCCGTGGCTGAAAGGACACGAGAGATCGGGGTAAAGCAGGCAGTGGGCGCGCCGCCAGGGAGGATCCTGTTTGAGTTTTTCCTCGAAGCGATTGCGTTAACCGTTCTGAGCGGCCTGGCCGGACTGGCGGTGGCGTTTGGGATTTGCTCGGCCGTAAGCCGGCTGCCTTTGCCGACGTTATTTGCCGGGCTGCCAGTCGGGACCGAGACAGCGTTGCTGGCATTTTCCACGCTGGTTGTCGTCGGCATCCTTTCCGCGATCTACCCGGCGCGACGCGCCGCGCGACTTACGCCGGTGGAAGCTTTGAGATACGAATGATCCGACACATTTTCTCAGAGGCGTTGAACGCGCTGGGGCATTACCGCCTGCGATCGGCGCTGACGATGCTGAGCATTGTCTGGGGGGTCGCCTCGCTCATGTTGCTCCTCGCCTACGGGCAGGGTTTCGAGCGCACGCTCACCGAAGCCTTTCTTCAGATCGGCAAGGACCTGGTTGTGGTTTTCCCCGGACAAACTTCGCTGCAAGCGGGCGGCGAGCGCGCCGGGCGGCATATCCCGCTCGAGCTGAGCGATGTCCGGGCCATCCAGGAAGGCGTGCCGACGGTTGAGGCGGTTTCGCCTGAAGTTCGGCGGTGGTATCCGGTCAGTTTTGGCGAGCGCACGCGCAGCTACGGCATTAGCGGAGTGTATGCGTCGTTCGGCCGCATTCGCAGCGCCGAAATAGCCGCCGGTCGGTTTCTGTCCGAGGATGACGTGCTGCACCGGCGTCGTGTGGCTGTGATTGGCGAGAGGTTGCGGCAGGAACTTTTCAGCGGCATGCCCGCGGTGGGCAGCGAGATTAAGATTAAAGGGGTCCGCTTTTCGGTGGTCGGCGTCCTCGAGAAGAAGACCCAAATCACCAATTACTCCGCTCCCGATGATGTCACCGCATTCGTGCCGTTCTCGACCCTCTCCGGCCTGGAGGATACACGCTACCTGGACAATATCGTGCTGTTGCCCGTGAATAACGGTTTCCGCGATCGGGTTGTTGCGGACGTTCGAGCGGCGCTGGCCCGCGCGCACAATTTCAACGCTAAAGATGAGCGGGCAGTGACGATTCTGGAGTGGAACAAGTTTCTCCAACTCGTCACGAACCTCAGTTTAGGACTCAAGGTGCTATTGACAATCATCGGTACCCTAACGCTGAGCATTGGCGCCGTGGGTGTGATAAACATCATGCTGGTGTCAGTGACCGAGCGCACCCGTGAGATTGGTGTGCTCAAAGCCCTGGGCGCGCGGCGCCGTCATATCCTCCTGCAGATTCTTTTTGAAGGCTTGGTGCTCACGGTCTCTGGCGGGCTGCTGGGGTTTCTGCTCACGATCGTGCTGGTGAAGCTTATTGGCACGCTGCCGATGCTGGGACCCATCTTCGATGACACGACCGGACGCGGCGACATCCATCTCGCCGTATCCTTCTCGGCCCTGTTGACTGGCTGCTTCATTCTCACCGTGGTTGGACTCATTGCCGGCATGATTCCCGCCGTGCGGGCTGCTCGGCTGGATCCGGTCCAGGCGATCCGAAGCGAATAACCGCGAAACGCCCAGCGCAGCGGAACTGAACGGAAGGCAGAACCTACCGCAGAGGCGCAAAGAGCGCGGAGAAACGCAGAGAGGGGATATGGAACCTGAACGTCCAAATCCAATGTCGAACATCGAACGTCCAACGCCCAACTTCCAACCTCTAACGAGCAGTAATCAGTAATCGAGTAATCAGTTATCGGTTAACGGATGAGGCTTGAATTGGCAAGGTTGAGGGACTATCTGTCAATCATGGACCGACGCGGAGCGAGCCCGAGAGCGGTTGCACCAACTGATCAACCAGCACCAATGTCACACTCCTGTGCCCGAGCTGATTGGGCGATTGTGATCTGCCTGATTTGTTGCCTGCTGTGTTTGCCGGCCTGGGCGGGGACCGGGCGCATCGTTAAGGTCTTGCCAGAGTACTTGGATCTAAAGGGGCGAAACTCCCTCTCGCCCAGCCTTTACGAGCGCGATGCTTATCAGGTCTATTTGCGGGAGCACCCGGAGAAGCGGTCCGGAATGACATTCTACACACAATGGAAGGTTAAGGGATGGATTGACGAACCAGTGAAGCTCCGCGTTGAACTACGCGGTCCGGCGGCAGGCGAACTGCCGAAGCAAATGAAGCTCGAAAAAGAAGTTGAACCCACGGTCGGTCTGTTTAGCCACTGGACCAGCCTTACTTTGGCGGGTGAAGATTACAAACGGTTCGGCCATGTTACTGCCTGGCGCGTCAGTATCTGGCAAGGAAACAAGCTATTGGGAGAACAGAAATCATTTCTCTGGTGAGCTCGGGCTCGTAAGAGCCAACCGGCGGGGCGCCGGTTGGCAGCGCCCGGGGCGGGCGCGGTCCCCGAAGACAATAGCATCGTTCCGACTAAGCTTTCCTTTTTTCTTGCGTGCGCAGGGCCTGTTCGTAGCACTGGAGGGCGTCATTGAACCGTTCGAGGCGATTGCACAGGCCGCCTTTGTGGAGATAGGCGATGGTCATCGAGGCGTCGGTTGCGATGGCGCGATCGTAGCAGGCGATGGCTTCAGTGGGTTTTTGAAGCTTCTCAAGCGCTGCGCCTTTTTTCACCAGCCCCTCGGCGTGATTCGGGGCCAAGGCGAGCAGTTCATCAAAGCAAGCCAGGGCAGCCTCGGCCTCGTTGCGGTCCAATAGCGATTCCCCTTTGACCAACAGAGCGCGGATCTGGCCGGCGTCACCGGTTGCAGTTTCGGCTGATGATCCAGCGCCGTGCTCCTGACTAAGGCTGTGGCCATTGCCGTTGGAATCGCCATTGCCGGATTTGGTTGGCCCCGTTGCTTCAACCGTGTGGGTCGTTGCCGCATGCTCCAACTCGTACAGGCGCTTTTCAAGCTGGCCGAGTGCACCCAGCAGCCGCGCGTTGGATTGCTCCGCCGCCGCGGGGTTGCCTATGTGAAGCTCACCGGTCCCAAGCGCGGGCAGCCCGCCGCCAAAACCGAGCGCCCGCCCAGCCGGGAGCGTGGCGGATAACTCGGCCAACCCGTTGACGGTGCGCCACTGGAAATAAGCCATAATCAGCATCGCGACGAAGCCCACCACGGCAAAGGAGCCGGCCACGATAAGCATGACGCGATTGGAGCTTTGCATGGCGTCGAGTTCGCGCGAGCGTTGGGCCGCCAGCGCCTGTTCGATCGCGCGCAGTCGATTCGCCAGGGCTTCTTCATTCTGGGCGGCGGCTTCCTGATACTCGCGGCGGTTCTGCTCGACCGCGAGCTGGGTGGCGTGGAGCTGCTCCTGCAATTGCAGGTACGCCCGCAACACTTCCTCGGAATTCGTATCCTGGGCCGTGCGAGGCGCATTGGTATCGGCGGCTGCGGCGGGAAAAATGAATGCCAGGGCGATGCCAGCCATGATGAGATAAATCAACGCGGAGCCACTTGAGCAGCGCGAGAAATGCCGGAGAACCGGACGGATAAGAACATCAATGTTATTCATGCCGGATATAGTTTGAGAGTGAGCATCATGATTGAAGTTGTCAAGGCAGGGCACGATAAGGTTCAAGCACGCTCCTCTTTTTGCGTAACGCCTCAGTTAAGGGTTGTCGGGGCGGGGACGAGGTACGTCCACGCGGTTGGTGTAACTAGATCAATCGGGGACGAGACGTCCCCGCGCCGACTCAATCTGGGGTTACCACGGTTACCTTTTCGCTGCGAGTTTGCTTGCCGCGCGGCATGAGTTGATGGTTGGATAGCGGTCCGGTTGAGATGAGCGCGAAATACTGGCATCGCCTGGGACACGAACGCGAGTTGTGGCAGAAAGGCTTGACCACCGTCGCGGGCGTGGACGAGGCCGGCTGCGGTCCGCTCGCCGGCCCGGTTGTGGCCGCGGCCGTGGTTTTCCCCTGTCAATGGCGAGAGTCGGGACTCAATTCCAAGCTGCGCGGCCTGAACGATTCGAAACAGTTGACGGGGGAACAACGGGAGAAATATTTCGCGTTGATCACAGCAAACCCGGAGATTCGTTATGCGATTGCGACTGTCGATGTCGAGATGATAGACCGAATCAACATCCGCCAGGCGGCCTGGCGGGCGATGTTTCTCGCTTTGGAGCAACTCGACCCAAAAGCCGAGCACGTGCTCGTGGATGGACTGGCGATTCGGTGGTTGGCTTACCCGCAAACTGCGCTGGTCGAGGGCGATGCCCGTAGTTATTCCATCGCTGCAGCCAGTGTTCTGGCCAAGGTTACCCGCGATCGCCTGATGAAGGATTTCGAAAAACAGTTCCCAGGCTACGGTTTTGCCGAGCACAAAGGCTACGCAACGCCACAGCATTACGCTGCAATTCGCGAACGCGGCCCCTGCCCCATACATCGACGCAGTTTTGCACCGTTTCGACCCGTGGAAACCGAGCAGGAATTGTTTATTGAAACGTCTGCATGTTCTGAAGGCGCGTAGCCGGATTCCGCTCAACGGGGACGGGATGTCCCCCCTGGGGACGAAGGCGTCTGACGGGGACGTCCCGCCCCTGGGCAGCTGGTAGCGGCTGCTGGGACGAGACGTTCCGTTTGGGAGGGGCGGGGACGTCTCGTCCCCGGCGCCCTTGGAATGGTTTGCCCAGATCACGGCTTCCCCGGCGCTCGTTTGCCGGTAGGGTGCAGGAGGGTTTTCTGGAAAGTGCCTTCCTGGATGCGGTAGTGTGCGCTGCTCCACGGCCACTCAGCCGCCATCCGCACCAGGCCCGCTTTCACGGGTTTGTTCTCTATGTAGCGCACGACTTGCCGAAAATCCTCTTCGTCCCGGATGTAACGGTCGAAAAAATCGTGCTCCCAGAAGGTGCCTTCGCGGGCCAAGAGCTTGTTTGCCTCCTTCGCAGTGTAACCTTTCAAGTCCTTGAGTATTTTGCCCAGCGGAGTTTGCCAGACCTCGATAAGAGCGTGGATATGATTGGGCATCACGACCCAAGCCAAAAGGCGGTACCTCGCGCCGTCGTAATACCAGAAGGCGCGTTGAACCATCTCAGCAATGCGCGGGTCTCGTAGATGGCATGCGCCGTGGCCCAGGTCCAAGTAATGTTCGAGCCGACGCTGCTTTTCCAGGTCTTCTTCGATGGCCAGTATCGCCTCCACTCGCCGCGCCGTTCAGCCGGGAGCGAATCGGCCTGGCGAAAAGTGATGTACTGTTGCGCCCCCGGCGAATCGAAGTGGGGCAGGTATTTTGAGGAGTACCAGCCTTTGAATCCTTTGGCTTCCTCTTCAGGCGTGAGTGGCTCTGTCCAGCGGCGCTTGCCGTTAATGAGTTTTTTTAGGTCCTGAGGCTTCATGGCATGGAGGGCGCATCTCGGGGACGAGACGTCCCCGCCCCCGACGTCCCCGCCCCATAAATAGTAGGGTTTTCGTGATGTGGCGCGGCAAAAAACGGACCAGGCGCTGGTCAATTTCAGATCGACCAGTTCAAAATCCCAGTTCGGCAGCCGCCCCTTGCATCGCGGCAATTACATTTTGGATGTGCTCGTCCAGAGAAACACCGACCAACTCCGCTCCTTTTTCGATGTCCTCGCGCCGGACGGCGGCGGCAAAGGATTTTTGTTTCATTTTCTTGCGGACGCTGCTGGGGGCCATGCCCGTTAGTTTCTCCGGACGGACATAGGCGACGGCGGTGATAAACCCGCAAAGTTCGTCGACCGCAAACAAGGCTCTGCGCAAGGGCCGATCCAGCGGGTATTGTTCCCAATTCCATTCGGCGTGCGATAAAATTGCGGAGACGATTTCCTCATCGACACCGCGTTCGCGCAAAATGCGGGCGCCCTCGCGGGTATGGTCGGGAGGATTGGGCCAGCGTTCGTAATCGAAATCGTGCAGGAGGCCAACCAAACCCCAGGTCTCAACCTCCCCGCCCAATTTTGGCGCATAGTGGCGCATGGCGGCCTCGACCGCCAGAGCATGTTTGATGAGCGATTCAGACTGTGTGTAGGTCTTGAGCAAGGCTGACGCATCGTCGCGGGTCATGGACGTTCACTAGCAGGTTTGATGGATGTAGAAAAGGACCGTTTGGAATCATCGCTAATGTCAGATTTCGCTTTTGGATCGCGCCGGCAATTTGCTAGTGTCGGCCTATGACCTTTTCGGCGAGTGTTAGCGCACTGCTCCTGCTGGCTTTGCTGGCGCTCAGCGGCTGCGTTCCCTCGGCGCAGAGCCAATTGGATGAAGAAAAGGAACCTCATTTCCTGGCCGGCAAAAACCGCGTGAGCACCATGGATTATCCGGGCGCAATCGAGTGCTTCGACAAGGCGCTGGAGGTGAACCCCCAGTCCGCCGCCGCGCATTTCGAATTGGCTTGCCTGTTCGATCAGAAAGAAGTCAATCCCGCCGACGCCATATATCACTACGAACATTATCTCAAGCTGCGTCCCAACGCCCTCAATGCGGATATCGTTAAACAACGCATCTACGCGTGCAAGACAGCCTTGGCCCAGGCCGTGGTGCTTGGACCGCTAACGGAGAAGGTTCAACGTGAAGCCGAGCAAACGGCCGATGAGAACAAACGCCTCAGAGATGAGAATAAACAGCTCCACGACGAACTGGACAAGCTTCGCGCGACTGGCCCAAGCACTCAACCGGTAGTCCCGGCAAACCATCCGACCCCTTCGGTTCCGGCACCGGCGCGCACTGGATCCGCTGTGGCGGCGACTTCGCTTAACACGAATCCGACGGCGTCATCGGTTCCGGCCGCGCGAACTCACACGGTAAAACAAGGTGAAACGCCGACGCTGATAGCGCGGCAGTACGGGATTAAGCTCGATGCTTTGATGGCGGCGAATCCGCGTCTTGATCCGCGACGGCTGCGCGTCGGGCAAGCTTTGACCATTCCTGGCTCGTAGCCTATGGCGAGGTGAGGCTTGCCGCTACCGGCGCGCTCATTTCGTCCAGCATCGCCGCCAATCGCTTCGCTTGTTGCCGGCGGGAATAATGGTGGATTGCCTCCTCGTTCCGGCTCATTGAAATCTCTCCGGTCCTTTCCCACTCATCATACCAGCTTTTCAAAACGTTCGCGATTTCCTCAGGAGTGTTGGCGGTGACACCCGCGCCGGTTGAGCGAAGCACGGCTGCAACATCGCCCTCATCATCCCGCACGGCCAGAATGGGGCGCCCCGCCGCCAGGTAATCGAATAGCTTGCCGGTGAGGACTCCTTTTTGTCCCGCGACCGTCAGCAGGAGCAGTGCGGCGCCGGCTTGCTGGGTTTGGATGATCGCTTTGTGGGAAAGCCGAGGGTAAGTCCGTACCGGAAGCAAACGCCTGGCCTCGGGATAAGCGGCGTCGATTTGGCCGGCTGAGGGTTCGTAAAAAGCCAATTCGATTTTCGTTGCGGGCACGGCTTTAGCATCGATGAGCCGGGCGATCGCTTCGATGACCGGCCGAGGGTTCTGAAGTCGCGAATGAAAGGTCCCGGCGTACATTAGTCGAAAAACGTCGCGGCGCGGCTCCGGGGGATCGTCAAAGAGATCAGGATCGTAGCCGTTCTCAAGCACCTGCACTCGCCGGCCTGTCACCTCGGATACTCGCTGCGCCATGTGCTTGGAGACGGTGACGATTGAATTCGCCTGTCGGCACAACCGTCGTTCATGGTAGGCCCACAGCGGGCGGCGATACCATTTTTGAAACCGCTGCACATTAAAGCTGTCGCGCAAGTCCGCCATCCAGGGCAGACTTAGTTCACGAGAAGCAGCGCGGGCCAGGCCCAGGGTGATAATCGGGTCACTGGTCGCCCAAATGGCGTCAAATTGGATCCGTTGCGCAACCTGACGAACCGCCCGGCGCGCATGTCGCCACCAGACGTAAGGGGCGCGGTTTGGGCTTAAGTAAGGCACAACCTTTCGATAAAAAAAACGCAAGAGCGGATTGGGCGGGCCCATGGATGGCAACGGGAGCACTTCGACCTCATCGGGTATTTTGCCAACAAACTCGGGGTCTAGATTAGGCCGGTCGGACGGAAATTCTTCGCAAATCACGGTCGGCAGCCAACCGTTCTCAGGCAAGTATTTGGCCAACGACCCGGGGCGATACGACGCCACCTGGTTGCGCGGCGGAAAGTAGTAGGCGATGAACAGGAGCCGTTTCAAGGAGGAGTGACGTTGAACAAGCGCATCCACGTGCCCAGACAAATGATGCGCCAAAGAGATGGTTGGTATGTGCGCCGTCCGGCGATCGCGTCCTCCAGCAATTGTGACGCGGCCGAAGTCACCGTTCTTCCGCAAAGTGCGAGCGACTCCTTCAATTTGCGGCGGAATTCGTCTGCGCCAGTTTCCGTGGCCCACACTGATTCAGGGGTGACAAAGCCCATTTTGTCGCGTCGTTCAAGCACTGCGGCAGGCACGATGCCTTTCATCGCTTCACGCATGACGGCTTTGGTAAGGCCCTCCCGGATCTTGAAATGGTCAGGCAGGCCAGTCGCAAACTCAGCCAATCGGAAATCCAGGAACGGAACTCGGGATTCGACCGAGTGCGCCATCGAGTTGCGGTCTTCCCAGTGGAGCAACATTTGCAGGTGAGCGCCCGTCAGTAACTCCAGAGACATTTCCTGCGCTGAGCGATACGAATGAAACCGGGCAGCGAGGCGTCCGGGGAAGGACGCGCCCAGAGCTTCCGGCGCGAGCCATTCCGGGGGCCGGCGTTTTCGGCGCGCCTGGCGGAACCGCTGCTGGACGCCCAGAGGTGTGGCGGCGTCTACAACACCTCGCGCAAACGCGCCAAGCGCACCCTGCCAATGGCCGCGATCGGCGCGCGACTCCTTCCATGCGGTTAACCCATGACCCCATCGGAGCAATCCGCAGAGGAATGCGCGGCGGAAATCAGCATATCCACACAGCAATTCATCGGCACCCTGACCGTCGAGCATTACCTTTATTTGGGCGTCCGCAGCAGTTTTTAGCACGCACCATTGAGCATAAATGCTGGTGCCGGCAAAGGGCTCATCCTGGTGCCAGACGACCTGGTCCAAATCGGCGAACAAGTCCTGGTGTGACGGGAACACATAATGCGATTCAACTCCGGTGGCCGCCACGACCGGTTTGATAAATTGCCTCTCGTCATATCGGAGGATGTCCGAGCACGCGGAAAAGGTTTTGTGCGCATGACGGACTGTTTGCTCCGCCAACAGCCGGCTGGTCGTGCAAACAATCGAAGAGGAATCCAGTCCGCCCGAAAGGCAGGAGCCCACCGGAACATCTGAACGCAAGCGCAGTCGGACCGCCTGAGTGAGCCGATCGCGAAAGTTCGCAGCCGCATCGGCAAAGGAGCCCGTGAAGGGTTGCGGTTGGATTTGGAACCAGCGAGTAGTGCTGAAACTGCCGGCTGCCCCATCCGACTGTAGGGGCCGACGTGAGGAGGCTGGATGTCCCGGCGGCTCCGGAAGACCAGCCTCCTGACGTCGGCTCCTACAATCCAGGCGCGCATAACACCCCGGTTCGAGCTGAAGCACTCCAGCAAACATGGTTTCCTGGCTATGATCCTGAAGCCCCGAAAGCAAATAATCGTGCACTGCCTGACCGTTGATCCGCGCTCGCCACCCGGGCAAACAGGTGAACGCTTTGATTTCCGAAGCAAACGCACACAGATTCTCGTCGCTCCAATAATAGAGCGGTTTAACTCCGAATCGGCTGCGAGACAGCACGAGCTCGCGGTTCTGGGCATCGTAAATTGCCATGGCCCACATTCCGTTGAGCCGTGGAAAACACTCGTTGCCCCATTGGGCGTAAGCCGCCAGGATCACTTCCGTGTCGCTGCGCGAAATAAACCGATGTCCCAGGCCCTCAAGTTCGGCGCGCAACTCAACGTAATTGTAGACCTCGCCATTATAAACGATCCAAAACCGCCCTTGATAGGACATCGGCTGGTGCCCGAGTGCAGATAGATCGAGGATCGAAAGCCTGCGGTGTCCCAGTGCCAGCCATGCATCTCCCGGTATGAGCGCGTCAGAGAGTTTAGAAGCTGGTCGGTAAGGCATTTCAGCGCGAGACACAGCATCGGGCGTGTCCTTACCCGCAAGGGCGTGAACCTCTTTAGCGCCCACCAGCAAGTAGCCTTCGTCATCCGGGCCGCGATGGCGTTGCAAGCGCGCCATCTCCTTTATGCGGCACAGGAGCCGGGGATCGCTGGCCAGCAATCCAGCTATGGCGCACATACGGGCGGTTTGAGGTTGAACACAATTCCGCAGAATTTCGCGGCCTGTTTTTCCCAACAGAGTTCCTCCGATTGGGCCTTGCGAGAGTTCGCGGCGCAACGCCGACGGTAGTCTGTATCAGCCGTAAGACGGGCCAAGGCTCGTGCGAGATCGGAAATAGATGCAGACGGATAAACCTCGCCAAGTTCGTACTGCTGCACAATTTTTCGCAAATCCGGCATGTCACTGACGACCAAGGCCAGTCCGGCAGCGATGTATTCGAATAGTTTGCCGGGGCAGGCATAACGGTAACTCTTGGCATCCAACAACGGGATAATTCCAATATCGGCATCGCGCGTGTAGCTCACCAGTTCCGCCTGCGGTACGGGAGGTAGAATCAGCAGGCGGTCGCGCAAGCCTAACTCGGTTGCGCACTGCTGTAGCTCGCCGGCAATTGAGCCGTAGCCAAGGATGATAAAGAGAGGGTCCCCCGGTACTGAACCGAGAGCCCGAACAACATTCAGTAACCCTCGGTCCTTCTCGATGATGCCCTGGTACAGGATCACGACCCGATTTGCTGCGATGTTTGCATGCTTCCGCAGCCGTAATTCGCCGTTGTTGCCGGCGCCTGGCCAGCTGCTGTAAATGACGTGGCTTTTGTCGGCCAATGCCGGATATACCTGGCGGTAATGTTCGAGAATGGTATTGCCCAGGAAAACAACAGCGGACGCCTGTCTGATGTGCTGTTGCTCATCGTGCTGGTACTTCATTGTCTGGCGGGCATTGTCGCCTGCCACCTTTGGATAGAACTCGAAGGGCGTGTAAACCACGGCCGCACCGCATTGTTGCGCTGCCTGCACACACAGGGCGAGCCCGGGCGGATCACCGGCCAGCAAATGAGTGGGACGAGAAGCTGCGATATATCGCCTTAATGCCCTAAGCGCGGCCGTGCTGGCAAAGCGGTGCCGCAGGCGCTGCCATTCCTTGCCCAGCTTTGAGCGATCGATCATCACCCGGCTGGAGCCGAACACTTTTGTCGGCACGAGTCGATCGTATGAGCCTGAAACTTGCTGGTCCGGCGGTTGTTCGACCGATGCGATTTCCACTTGAGCGCCGGCATTCATCAGGGCGTAAGCATACTTGCCAAATAACCACCCCCCCGCCGTGTTGAAGTGCACGTAAATGATCTTAGTCGATCCTGGAGACATGGTTATTTGCGAGGCCGAACAGCCACCCCTTTCCGCACGGACCGAGCAACGGTTTTAACTTCCGCGTCCGTCATGCCGGGATAAATTGGCAGGGCAAACGCGAGCCGCGCGGCCACATACGCGCGCATATATGGAAGGTGGGCAGTTTTGCCGCCGAAAACTGGCAAATCGGGCAGGAACTGGGCCGCATCGGAAACTGCTACACCCGCTTGGGTCAGGCGGGCCTTAAAGGCGGCCAACTCCCCGCAAGCAGCACGCAACTTACCCGGACGCCTGCAGAACTCGTCGAACGGCGCTGGAAGCCACGCGCAGACATATGCCTGGAAAACATGCTCCACCTCGTTCGCCGGAATTTTTGGCAGCGAAATTGGCGGGCAGTTAGCCAGCAGTGTCGCGTATTGGCGCGCGATCTCACGTCGGCGCGCAAGAAAATCGGGCAGGCGCTGCAACTGCATCAAACCAACGGCCGCTTGGAGGTCGGTGAGCTTGCAGTTAAACGCCATTCGACTGAAGCCGCGCGGGCTGCCGTCTCGGCTTTTAAAACGTGCCCAGGCTGTGCGAGCGGCTCCATAATTGCGGCTGGCGCGCACCCGTTCTGCCAGTCGCACATCGTCGGTGCAAACCGCGCCTCCCTCCCCGGTGGTCAGAATTTTGCGGGGATGAAAGCTGAAGCATCCGGCAACACCGTGGGTGCCGGCGCAGCGGCCGCCGGATTTTGCACCCAAAGCCAGCGCTGCGTCCTCGATGAGTGCAATCCGCCGGCGCCGGCATTCGATGGCGAGCTGTTCAGCGTCGCAGACCCGCCCAAACATATGCGCCGCGATTACCGCCCTTGTATTTCGCTTCAAAACGCGCGCGACGGTTTCCCAGGTGAGGTTGTAAGTGGCGGGATGAATGTCGGCAAAAACCAGCTGTGCACCGGTTTCGATCACTGGCAGCGCGGTCGCGGCGCAAGTAAACGCGGGAACGACAACCGAATCCTCTGGACCGATCTCTATCGCTCGCAACGCGAGCATGATGGCGGACGTCCCCGAGTTTACAGCGCACACTTCCCGACACCCGAGTAATTCTGCCAACCTACGTTCGAAACGCTCCACCTTCGGACCTTGGGAAACCCAGCCGGATGCGAGCACCTCCTGAACCGCTGCGGCTTCCTCGGGCCCAAACCAAGGTCGTGCCAATGGAATCGCCTTCTTCACGACGCACTCCGAAGTTTGCGGGCAGGTACCCCTACCGCAACACAACCCGATGGTACATCACGCACAGCAACAGCCCCGGCCCCCAGCGTGCTGCCCCGGCCCACGCGTACGAATGGACAGACTTTGGCGCCGGTGGCTACAAATGCTCCCTCTTCTATAATTACAGCCCCTGCCAATACCGCTCCAGGTCCGATATGCGTGAATGCTTTCACTCGCGCATCGTGTTCGATGATGCAACCAGTGTTGAGCACGGCATGGGCTCCCACCGCCGCTCCCGCATTTACAATCACCCTGGCCAGCACTTGCGCCGTCGGGTGAACCTCAGCAAATGGCGAAATCACGGCCGAAGGATGACGGACACCGGCAAACTTCACGCCGCGATCGGTCAGGCCCCGAACCACGCGTTTGCGCGCCGAATTCACGGCAATGGCCACTACGATGCTGTAAAGGCCGAGTTCCGCTGGTGGCAATTCCTGCAACGCTCCGCGCACAGGCGTTTGGAGAATCTGCCGCCCCTTCTTCGCTGGGTCATCATCCAGGATGAAAGCCGGCGTCACTTTGCTCGCTAGCAGAGCATCCAGGACTGAAACCGCGTGGCCACCCGCGCCGAAGATTATGACCTTATTCTCCATAACCATTTTTTAGGCGGTTCGAGAGCGCACTGGCGCAGCGCGTGACGGCCTCAGTGTTCAGGCCCGGATGCAACGGCAACGCCAAGCCACCCTCATGCAATCTTTGCGCCACCGGCAAAACTGGCTGCGGTTGAAACACTGTGCCCAGGTGACCGGCAACCGAACCCGGTCCAGCTTCGATTTTTTCCTGTCGCAGCGCCCCGATCAATGTGGTTCGCCGCGCTGGCTCCTTCAGAACCGGCATGAACGTTTGCCAGGTATGTTCTGCGGCATTGACCGGAAGAGTCAGATCATCAACTCCGTCCAGCGCCTCGAAATACGCGCTCACCAGGCTACGCCTTTGTTGAAGGATCTTTGGCAATTTTGCCAGTTGCGTCCGGCCTATCGCTGCCTGGATTTCAGTCAGGCGATAATTCAGCCCGGGTACTACGAAAGCCCGCGTGCCTTTGCCAATCTGCTGTCCGTGATTTCGCCAAAGACGACACCGCTCCGCCAGATCGGCATCATTCGTCACAATTGCGCCACCTTCGCCCGTGGTAATCGATTTTCTCGGGTGGAAGCTGAAGATCCCAAGCTTACCGAAAGTTCCGACGGGGCGTCCGTGATAGTGAGCACCCAGCGCACAAGCAGCGTCTTCGATAACATCGAGCGAGTAGCGCTTGGCAATTGCCTGGATTTGATCCATTTCGGCCGCCAGGCCGAATTCGTGAACGGGAACAATGGCGCGGGGCTTGCCCCGGCCGCTCCGCAGGCAATCTTCGATCCGGCGCAACAAATCGTTGCCGTCGATGTTGTAAGTGTCCGGCAAAACGTCCGCGAATACGGGCTGTGCTCCAACCAGCATGGCCATGTTCGCCGCCGACGGCCATGCAAAGCTCGGGATGAACACAGCGTCTCCAGGACCGATCCCGAGGGACAGGTAGGCAACGTGCAACGCTGCAGTGCCGGAGGAGACCGCTACGCAATATCGCGCCTGCTGTAATTTCGCGACTTCCTCCTCGAACGCCTCCACTTCCGGCCCCTGGACGACCCATCCGCTCGCCAGCACGCGGCGGACGGCTTCGACCTCCTGTTCGCCAAAACAGGGTCGCGCAAGGTGGATGGGTTCCGCCATTAAACGCTTTGGTAATATTCAGAGGTGCGACGAATCCCTTCTTCCAAATCCACTTTGGCTTCGAAGCCGATCAGTTCGCGCGCCTTTTTGACGCTCGGCACGCGCAACTCCACGTCGGCATAGGATTTGTTCGTGAATCGGATTCGCGATCGGCTGCCCAGTACGCGCACTACCGCCTCTGCCAGTCCGAAAATGGTCACCACGGCGCGGGAGTTGCCGATGTTGAAGCTCTCGCCTATCGCACGGGGATGGGTCATCGAACACAGCAGACCCTCGATGAAGTCGTCAATGTAGCACCACGCCCGGATTTGATTGCCATCGCCATGGATTTCAATCTCCTGGTCCTTTAAAGCGCGCAGAATAAAGGTGCGGAGCGCGCCTTCGCCGACCTGGCCCGGGCCGTAGACATTAAAAGGCCGCAGTGTAACCGTCGGCATTCCAAACTCCTGATGGTAAGCTTTAGTCAAATGCTCACCCGCCAGCTTGCTGACTGCATAAGTCCACCGGGCCTCGCCCACCGCGCCTATCTCCGTGCGGTCAGCTTCATCAGCCCGGAACGCTGAAGTGCCGAAAACTTCGCTAGTGGAAAAATCAACGAACCGCTCCAAATGCTTCAATGCTTTGGCGGCCTCCAGGGCATTGGCCGTGCCGAGCATGTTGATGCGCATGGTCTCGGTGGGGCGCTTGATTACCGTATCGATCCCGGCGATCGCGGCGCAGTGGACGACAATGTTCGCGCCATCCATAGCACGGCGTAGCGCTGACAGATCCAGCACGTCGCCTTCTACCACGCGCAGTCGCGGATTCTTGGCATACGACTTCCCGGCAAGGGCGTTCCGGCGCAGATCGTCATAAACCACGATGTCGTTATCTGCGATTAGCCACCCAATCAAAGTTGAGCCGATGAAACCAGCGCCGCCCGTAATGAAAATACGACGTCTTTTGATCGTTGCACCGGTTGCGGAATCAACTTTGGGCGCCTGTTTTGCCGTGTGTCTCACGGCGGAACCCTAGGCTGACATCTAAAATCTTAGCAAGACAGATCCGTGACATCCAGCGCGTCAGGAATGAGATAGCCTGGATGCTGGAGCTTGACGTGCAGTCTCAAACGACTCCGGCCCGGGAATAGGCATAATTTTGCGGTACACCATCTCTACCCCGGCGGCCATCGTGTACAGCGATGCGCGTTCGGCAATTTCGCGATGCAAACGCTGGCGCTCGGCAGCCCCCATGGCCAGTTGTCGCGCTTGCTCAACCATCGCGCCGGCTAAAGCGGCGACATTCTCCGGCGGGACCAAACGACCATAATTGCCGAACGCAAACGCCTCGGGAATGCCGTCGAGTGCCGAGGCAATCACCGGTTTGCCGCACGCAAACGCCTCCAGCAAGACCAGGGCAAAAGCTTCAGTCCCCACTTGGCCATGGACCAGGCAATCCAACGCGTTCATCAACTGCGGCATGTCCTGGCAATATGGCGTGAGCCTGGCGCAATCTTGCAGGTTCAATCGAACAATATCCGCTTGCAGGATCTCTTTCATATTGCCGCGGCCTACCACCAGGAACCGGGCGTGCGGAAGCTGCTCGCGCACCAGCGCGGCGGCTTGAAGAAATTCGCGCTGACCTTTGCCGCGCGGCAAATCGTATGAACCGACAGTGATGAACGCAAAATGCTCAGGAGCCAGGCCCCATGCTGCGCGTTGCGCCGCGGCGTCGAACGGACGAAACCGGTCGGCGTCAATGCCACCATAGACCACGTGAATCCGCGAATGGTCCCCCAAAAGCGGTGGACGCGACCGGCGCTCCGGCTCGGGCGAATGCGGCTCATAGACTCCTTCGCGCAACACTCGCGCGACGAATTGTGACACTGCAATCATGGCGTCGCATCGGTTCAATAAAAACCGGCGACTGAACCGGGAACTGGGGCTTTTGGCCATGTGCCGTGTGACGACGATCTTTGGCCGGCAGCCGGAGAGTCGCGCCGCCAGGACCGTCGGCCACAAATCGCGGCCATGATGGCCGTGGAGGATCTGGATGCGCTTGCTCCGGACCAGTCCTGCTACACTGGCTATGAAGCGCAGTTTCAGCGGACCTTCCGGCGGCGTCGCGTGAAACGGAATTCCCAAATCCCGCGCGGTTTTCGAGAACTCGCGGTCGCCCGGACCCGCCAGCCAAACCTCATGTCCAAGCTGTGCCAAACCATGAACCAGCTTAACGCATTGATCGTCGGTGCCCCCGCCTCGAAGCAGCGAATTGAGGTGCAGAATGCGCATGGGCAAAGCCGAGCCGGCCATTACCGACGATGAATTGTCACCCGCAGTCATGCTGCGGCTTATTCGAGGTCCTTAGGAGCCCTGATAACTGAGTTTTTCGCCAGACGGTTTTCGCGTTTGATGTCGGAATTGCTGAAGGCACTGTTGAAATAGCCTGCTGGTCGGAGCGGTATCGGGTCAATTGGGGCCGGTTGCAACAGGAAGCGTTGTTGACCGCGTACGATATAAACGGTTTTTCCTGAACTCGCTTTATGCAATAAGCGCCCTAGATATGTCTTGGCATCGCTTAGACTGAACACTTCCGATTCGAAACAGATTTTCGTGCTGGTTCTCGACTTTGGTTTCACGGGTTCAATGTAAGCCATATCGAGTTACCGATCTCTTGTTTTCTTTATCCTTTGCGTCCTTAGCGCCCTTGGCGTGAGGCAATCATGCTGTCCGGCGCCAACCCCATCTCGGCGGAGCACCCTTTTAGATGCCACATCACCAGCGCGTAGTTCACTTGCCACTGGTTGCGCCAACGCCGCGATTGGCCCAACGTCAGGGCTTGCATCAGCCCGCTTGCCAGCCAATCTACGGCCAGCCGTAACGCGAGCCCCATCCGCAGGAAAGCTCGAGTCAGCAAACCGGTGTTTTTTCGGAAGTATTCGTAACGGGACCGCCAATACTCGATCCGCGCGGCGACTCTGACCTGCCCGGCGCTCTGTCCCTGCTCGTGCCAAACCTGTAAGTGCGGAAGGTGCATGACCCTCCAGCCGCGCCGCCGCGCCTGTAGACAAAAGTCGGTTTCTTCCAGAAAGAAAAAAAAGTGTTCATCCAGGCCGCGCAATTGATCCCAAGTCTGGCGTCGAATGAGCAGAAACGCGCCGATCAGGGATTCTACTTCCACCGGTGCGTCGTACTTTTGTTCCTTGCCTGGGAATCGTCGCGGAAAGAGCCTGCGCAGCAACGATTTATTGAGCAATTCGGTCGCCAATGAAGGGAAATTCGCAATCGAGTTTTGGCGCGACCCATCTGGGTTAAGCAGTTGGGCTCCGGCGATTCCGCATTCGGGATGGGCCCGCATCCATTCAAGGCCGCGCGCAAACGTTTGCGGCTGAACGCGCGCATCGGAGTTGAGTAACGACAGGAATTCGCCTGTCGCCTCCTTCGCCGCGAGATTGTTGGCTTTGGCAAAGCCCAGGTTTTTCTCCGCGCGAATGTATTTGAGCTGTGGAAAGTCTCGCGGCAGCTTTTGCGCCGTTTCATCCTGCGAACCATTGTCGACGACGATGGCCTCTATCGAAAGTGCGCCTTGGCTTTCGTACACCGACCGAATCGCGGCACAAGTCAACTCGCATGTGTTGCGCGTAACGATGATGACCGAGAGATCAGTCATGTATGGCGCTCAGCATATGGCTTATTTGGCGCTTTCGAGCGGTGTTCGCTCCTGTTGCGCTTGCCGGAGCTTGGCGTATCGCGTGGCCGAATGAAAAGCTCCCATCCAAGCGATGTAATAGCCTTGCCAACCGTCCAGAAAGCCGAGCCGGAGAAAATAGGCCCGCACAAACCGCCAGACCGGACGCAGAGTTAAATCAATCCAGGTTGCGGCGCGGTCGCGCTGAAGGGCATCGCGAACAAACGCGTCACTATAGGCGCTGATTTTCGCCAATTGCCCATCGACGGTTGTGGCGTTGTAGTGCAACAAGTCCTGCTGCAATCGGCCGACCGCGCCCTGTACGACCAATTTATCATGCGGATCCACCCCGCCCCATTCGGCCCGCCCTCGCCGCCACAAGCGCGTCCCGCGGTCCGGATACCAGTCGCCATGCCGAATCCAACGTCCGCAGAAGCAGGTCGAGCGCGGAAAACTAAACGCGGCAAAATGATCAAGTTGCTCACGGTCGCGAAATCGCTCGCGAATTTCTTGCTGTAACTCTCCTGAAACGGCTTCATCGGCATCTAATCCAAGGATCCAGTCCTGCGTAGCTTTCTGTGCAGCGGAGTTTTTCTGCGCGACATGGCCTTTCCACGGCTCGCGAAAGATTTTGGCGCCGTGCTTCGCCGCAATCTCTTCCGTTCCATCTTTAACATCCTGGTTCAGCACCAGGATTATCTCGCTCGTCCAATCCGCAACGCTTCCCAGCGCGCGCCCAATCCGCGATGCCTCGGGCCCGGAAATCAGGCAAACTGAAATAGGCAGGCGGTTTGGCGTCGCCAAGGGCATAGTGCTGGAATAATCTCGCGGCCGGTTAATGTCATCTGATCTGGCTCAGTTTTACCGCAGAACCCGCAACGCCCGCAAAGTAATTGTCGTGGACCTCGGCTTTCTGGGGGACACGGTGCATCTTGTGCCGGCCTTGTGGGAAATCCGGCACGCATATCCGCAGGCGGCGTTGCATGTCCTGACTACTTCCGTCGGGGCGGAGTTGCTGCAGTTGGCGCCTTGTGTGGATCACGCCTGGCCAATGGACCTGGACCCGGCACGACGCAGCCTGTCCGCTCAATGGCAAATGATTCGCGCTGTGCGCCGTGAACGCTTCAATGTAGCGTTCAATTTCAGCGGAACCGATCGCACGCTCTTTCTCACCGCGCTGAGCGGCGCGCGCTGGCGCGTGGCGTATCCGGGCGGGCGTTGGCATTTCTATAATCGCTGGCTGGTGCGCGAGTGGGCGCCGCGCCAGGACCCTGACCGTGTTATTTTCGAGCAGCGGCGGCAAATGCTGGCGGCTTGCGGCGTGCCCCTCAATGCGCCTCGCTTTGATCTGAAACTGGACGAGGCATCGTTGGCATGGGCCTCGAAAATCGTTCCGCCGATGGCGGTGCATGTCTCAGTCAATTCCGCCAAAACCACCCGCGAATGGCCACTCGAAAATCATTCGGGCTTTTTCAAACGGGTCTGGTCCGAGTTCCCCGAAATGCGGTTTCTGGCTTCCGGCAGCACAAAGCCGCGCGAGCAGGAACGTCTTCGCTTGCTCGCCGAAAGCGTGAAAGACCCGCGACTTGAATTGTTGCCGGCCGGTCTGACCATCCGCCAGCTTGCCGCCGTGCTGACTCGTTGCCGTCTTCACCTGGGGCCGGACTCCGGGGTGCTGCATCTCGCAGTCGCTCTGGATGTGCCGACCATTTCATTCTTTCGCGAACAAGGCGCCTACAAATCGTTCATGCCGAGTGGGCAAATTCATAAGGTGATCAGCGTGCCTTGCCATTGCATCGATGGCCGGCAAGCACCGTGTGAAGCGTTGGGTCGGTCCGAGTGTTTTGCTCAGATCGATCCTGCTCGTGTCGCCGCCCTGGCCCGAGAGCAATTTGCTAAAGATCTTCCCAGAAAAGCTGGACTTTAAAGACTCGCCTCGTTTGTCGTGCCTGCCCATACTGCGCCGGCAACAACATGCTCGAGTTCCTGTTGAAAATCTGGGGGCTGGCGCGCCCATACCGGGTGCGTCTGGGATTAGGGGTACTTACGGGCGTAATCGGCGGATTGATCGAACCGCTGATGATAATCACGGTGGTGTTTGTTTATTCGTTGATCTTTCCCTCGCAGGATTCGCCCTCAATCGCCGACAAGCTGGGATGGGCGCCGCCGTACGTGCAGCACTGGCTGGTTTCGGCTCAGCAGTCGCTCACAGAGCACGTCCATCAGAACGCCGGGGCCGTGCTCGCGCTGGTTGCCTTGATTCCCGCTGTAGTAGCGCTGCGCAGCGTTTTTAGCTACCTCAATACTTACTTTTTACAATGGGCGGCCATTCGCGCCATCACGGATTTGCGCGTTAAATTATTCGAGCATTTGATTAATTTATCGACCGGTTTCTTGAGCCGCACCGGCACCGGGGAATTGATGTCACGGATTGCGAATGACACGCTGCAGCTCCAGAATGTGATCAGCAGCCAAACCCAGGTGATGGTTAAAGATCCGGTCACTCTCATTGGCTTTCTGATTTACCTGTTTTGGCATCAGCCCAAGCTGACATTTATCTCGATGCTGATCATGCCGACCTGCATGGTGCCGATCATTATCTATAATCGGAAAGCTCGACGCTCGAGTTATGCCGTGCAAACATATTACGCCGAGCTGGCGACCGTCATGTCCGAGTCATTCACGGGTAATCGTGTCATCAAGGCCTACAACCTCGAATCGCGAGTAGTGGACCAATTCCGCAACACTGCTCGAAAATTCATTTCCCACGTCATGCGCATCGTGCGCTCTTCGGAAATCCCGGGGCCGCTGCTCGAGACGGTCGGCTCTATTGGGATCGCCCTGGTATTGGCTTATCTGGTGCTTTGGAGCGGGAGCCGACCCACTTCCGCTGGGTTCCTCGCCTTCATCGGTTCGCTTTTCTCGATGTACCGGCCGCTGAAAAATCTCACCCGGCTTTCGAATAATCTTGAGCAGGCTCGGGCGGCCAGCCAGCGGGTGTTCGAGCTATTGGAGGAAAAAAATGAAATCGTGGAACCGGCGATTCCGAAACGTCTGCGGGCCGAGGGCGCCGCCATTCATTTCGAGGATGTCGAGTTCTCATATGGGGAAAAAACGGTGCTGCACCGGATCAATCTGAACGTTCAGCCGGGGCAATTGCTAGCGCTGGTTGGCGCCAGCGGCTCCGGCAAGACGACGATTACCAATCTGCTCCTGCGGTTCTACGACCCGCAGCACGGCCGCATCCGTATTGGAGATACTGATTTGCGCGAAGTTACTAGCAAGGATTTGCGCAATCAGATCGCTGTCGTTGCCCAGGAAACGATTCTGTTCAATGACACTATCCTCACGAATATTCAGCTCGGCCGGCCAGGGGCCACTCGGGACGAAATCATCCAGGCCGCACGACATGCCCATGCCTACGACTTTATCATGGACAAGCCGGACGGCTTCGCAACCGTCATCGGCGAAAAAGGCGTGCTGCTCTCCGGCGGCCAGCGTCAACGCCTCGCCATTGCGCGCGCAGTGCTGAAGAATGCTCCTATCCTCGTCCTGGATGAAGCCACCAGCTCGCTGGATACCGAATCCGAACGCGCCGTGCAGGAAGCGCTGGAGGAGCTGATGGTAGGGCGCACAACGATCTGCATCGCCCACCGGCTATCAACTATTCAAAGAGCCGATCTCATTGTCGTGCTTGATGCAGGGCAGATCGTAGAAACCGGCACCCACGCGCAACTAATGCAGGCGCAGGGACTTTATTGGAAACTACACCAGCTTCAGTTTGATCCTGGGGTAAACACCCCACAGCCAACAGTCGCAGACAAGGAGTAATTGAGAACCAGTGCCCGCCGTTGCGAAGGCGGGCGGACAATGGTTGATTACTTAAAGAAAGTGCTGGAGTTGGCCCGGCCGTATCGGTTTCGATTCTTCCTCGGGTTGCTCTGCGGCTTCTTATCCGGTGCGCTGGCCTTTACGCTTCCGGTTTCGCTCAAGCTGGCGGTGGATACGGTTTTCCCAGGCGCCGCCGTGGTCAGTGCTCCCAATGCGCCAGCTATTCAAACCGCTGCCGCGTCCCAACCTAAGCCCGCTAAACGCGGACTTAGTTCCATTCACTTGCCCGCCCCGCTGAAACACGCGCTGGACCGCACGGTGGAATGGTTCCGCCCGTCCGGGCGGCCCACTACCGGGCGCATCCTGCTGGTCATCAGCCTGATTCCCGGCGCCATGTTTTTGCGCGGCCTCTTAGGCTATCTAAATATCTACCTGCTTTCGTGGGTCGGCATTCGCGCCACGCAGGATTTGCGACTTCGCTTGTTTAGGCATGTCATGCAGATGCCGCTGGCGTTTTTCGGCTGGAGCAGCACGGGCGAACTCATGGCCCGATTCGAAGGCGCGCTGGCCGTTAATACGACCATCACCGGGATCTTCTCGACGTTGATTCGTGAACCAGTGTCTATTGTGGTGCTAATCATCACGCTCGTGGCCCTGCAACCCCTGCTCAGCCTGTTCACTCTGATGGTTTTCCCGCTCTGCCTGGTGCCGATCATTATTTTTGGCCGCAAATTCCGCAAATCGCATTCAGGCATCCATGGTCGACATGCCAGCCTGGCCAAGGTCATGCATGAGTCATTCACCGGCATTCGCGTCATAAAGGGGTTCAACCTCGAAGCCATCATGGCCGAGCAGTTCCGTCAGGCTGCCGGCGCTTTGACGAGCTTTTTCATGCGCTCCGTGCGCGCCGGCGAACTGCCGGGGCCTCTGATCGAGTTCACCGGGGCGGTTGGGGTCGCGTTGGTTTTTGGTTGGTTTGCGTTCGCTGCTTCCGGTCCCGCGCCATCGTCTTCCGGCGACCTCCTCACTTTTTTCATGGCCGTGTTCAGCCTCTATGCGCCGGTAAAAAATCTCAGCCGCTTGCACCATCAGCTCACCGTCGCGCGCGCCGGCGTTGACCCGGTTTACCAGGTGCTCGAAATGAAAAGCCATTTGCTCGAACCGCCTGAACCAAAACCGCTCCGCGCCCATGGCGCCACAATCCGCTTTGAAAATGTAAGTTTCACCTATGGCGAGAAGATGGTGCTGCACCAGATCAACCTGACAATTCAGCCGGGCCAGGTGGTAGCTTTGGTGGGACGCACTGGTTCCGGGAAGACCTCTATCGCCAATCTGTTGTTGCGCTTCTACGATCCTCAGCGCGGCGCCATTTTCATCGGAGACACCAACCTGCGCGCCGTCGCCTCCCGCGAATTGCGGGACAACATCGCCGTCGTTACCCAGGAAACGATCCTGTTCAATGATACAATTCGCCAAAATATCGCGCTCGGCCGCCCGGGCGCGACCGACGCGGAAATTGAAGAAGCCGCCCGGCACGCCTATGCCCATGGCTTCATCCTCGAAAAGCCGCGCGGCTACGAAACAATCGTGGGCGAAAAGGGCGTCAACATTTCCGGCGGACAGCGCCAGCGCATCGCCATTGCCCGCGCGCTATTAAAGAATGCCCCGATCCTGGTCCTGGACGAGGCGACCAATGCTCTGGATACCGAAGCTGAGCGGATTGTGCAGCGCGCGCTCGAGGAACTGATGAAAGGTCGCACCACGATTTGTATTGCCCATCGCCTTTCAGCGGTAAAAAATGCCGATCTTATCGTCGTGTTGGATACCGGCCGCATCGTCGAAACCGGCACGCATGAAGAATTGATGCAGCGGGGCGGACTCTACAGCAAGTTGTACGACCTCCAATTCGAATCTGAGCCTGCGGTTTCGACCAAACTTTAAGCGCCTGCTTGGAAAATCCACGCGAGCATTCCCGCTCGAGACGATTGGAATTGTGCGTGCGCGATGGATGCGACCGGGACCTCGGGCTAGGATCCGACTGCGCGGCAATTTGCACATCCCTTGGAGGTTGCGCAGGCCTCCGAACCTGCCGTATCGCAGGTTTCCAACCTGCGAAGGCCAGCGCGCGGTCGAACAGCTGCCGAGTGGAAGTCGGCGATACAGCAGGCTCGGAGGCCTGCGCTACTGCACCACTGCGGGTTTTGCGGATAGCCGTCGGGACTTTTCCATAGTAGCACAAGGCTCGCCGATGGCGTAAACTTCGCGCCAATGACAACAGAGACCGCGAAGGAACAGGCCGTCCCTTACTTGGATTTACAGGCGCAAATGCGCCCATTGCGCAGCGAGATCGAAGCTGCCATCAGTCGGACACTGGATAATTGCTCGTTCTGCCTTGGCCCGGACGTGGCTGAGTTCGAAAAGCAATTCGCAAAATTTTGTGGCACCGAGCACTGTGTCGCTTTCAACAGCGGCACCTCTGCCCTCCATATCGCCTTGATGCTGCTGGGTGTTGGACCGGGTGACGAGGTCATTACCACGCCGAGCACATTCGTCGCCACAAGTTGGGCGATCTCTTATGTCGGCGCAAAGCCGGTCTACGTCGATATCGACGACGCTACCTTTAATCTCGATCCGAAATTGGTTGAGCGGGCCATCACTCCGCGCACCAAGGCCATCATGCCCGTCCATCTCTACGGCCATCCGGTCGACCTGGACGCGCTGCTGGAGATTTGCCGGAAACACAAGCTACCGTTATTGGAAGACGCATGCCAGGCGCATGCCGCCAAATACAAGGGCAAACACATCGGCACTTTCGGCGCCATTGCCGGCTTTAGTTTTTATCCCGGAAAGAACCTGGGAGCCTACGGCGAAGGCGGCGCGTTGATTACCAACGACGCCGCTTTCGCTACCCGGGCCCGCTCCTTGCGCGAGCACGGTTCCACCCGGCGCTATTATCACGACGAAATCGGCTTCAACTATCGCATGGAAGGCATCCAAGGCGCCGTCCTGCGTGTGAAACTGCCCCACCTCGAAACCTGGACTCGCGAACGCCGTCGCGTCGCGCATCGCTACAATCAACTGTTGGCCGAGACCCCGCTGCAACTGCCGCGCGAAGCTGCTTACGCTCAAAGCGCCTGGCATCTGTATGTCGTGCGCCATCCGCAACGCGACGAGCTCAAAAAATATCTCGAAGCAAATCACATCGGGTGCGCGCTTCACTACCCGCTGCCGCTGCACCTCCAGAAAGCCTATGCCCACCTTGGGTACAAGGCGGGTGATTTCCCGGTCGCCGAGAAAGCTGCCCACGAATGCCTGAGTCTCCCGATTTATCCTGAGCTAACCGAAGCTCAGATTCAGAGGGTCGCTGAAGTAATTCACGCCTTTTTCCGAAAGGGCTGAGCAGCTTAGTTGCTGTCCGCTAAAGAGACCGCTCGTCGGGCAGTTTTTTCCTGTCTCCTTCTCGGGGTGAGAGAGGAGGCTGCATTCGGATCTCGGACTGCTTTCGGCCTTCGAGTTTTTACCCTTAAGGCATCACCCACTTGTTTCCCTCGATCCCAAGTTGATCGAACAGGAACGAATAAACGTACGCCTGCTGGGCAATACGCTCTTTGAGCGCGGTGCCGATTCCGTGCCCGGCGCTCGCGGTGCTGTATAGCAGGATCGGCCGATCCGATCCAGTCGCCGCCTGTAACCGTGCAATCATCTTGCGTGAATGCGCCGGGTTGACCCGGCCATCGTTCTCACCCGTCAGCATAAATACCGCCGGGTATTTCGTTCCGTTCTGCACGTGGTGGTACGGCGAGTACGCGTAAAGTGCCTTGAATTGTTCCGGGTTTTTCACCGTGCCGAACTCCGTCACATTAAACTGGCCGTTTGGATCGAGTTCCACGCGCAGCATGTCGTAAATGCCGACGTGCGAAATGACCGCACGGGCCAGGTCAGGCCGCTGCGTCAGGAACGCGCCCATCAGCAAACCGCCGTTGCTGCCGCCTTCCACCGCCAGCTTATTTGGATTTGTGTAATGCCGCTGGATCAGGTGCTCCGCTGCCGCAATGAAATCATCGAACACATGTTGCTTGTTCGTCAGATTACCCGCTTTGTGCCATTCCTCGCCGTATTCGCCCCCGCCGCGGAGGTTCGCTACCGCATAAACGCCACCCGCGTCGAACCAAATCCGCCGCGTTGAATCGAAGCTCGGCGTCAGATTGATGCCATAACCGCCATACCCGTAAAGCAGCGTTGGATTCTCTCCGTTCAGCTTCAGGTCCTTCCTGTGCAGAATATTTACGGGCACTTTGGTTCCGTCTTTGGAAATCGCAAATTCACGCACCACTTCGATGTCGTCGAAATCGGCCGGCGACGTCATGTACAGCGCCGTGCGACGCGGTTTGCCACTGGCTGGATCGAAGGTAAACCAGGCAAACGGCTGCAAGTAACTCGTATTCCCAAACACAAGTTCGTCTCCTTTCCATGATTCCAGGCCGGCCACCGACGAGATGGGCAGCACCGGTATGTCCCGCGGGTGTGTGCTGTCCTTTTGAAAATAGACCAGGTCGGATGGCCCGCCGAGCAGGCAATTCACGTATAGTCCGTGATCGTAAGGCGCGAACTCCTCCACAACGCCCTTACCCTCTGGCGCCACAACTTTGGCATTGGAAAGCAATGTGGGCGTGCCATCTGCCCCTGCGGGTTTGCCGGCGCCCTCACCCACAATCGGCAATCGCAGGACTTTGCCGTGCGGCGCGTCCTTGCGCGAAAGCAGATACAGCGCATCGTCGCGGCCGAACCGGACGCTCTTAATGCCGTCCTCGAAATGCGTGAACTGTTGCCAGCTGCCCGTGAGATCGCGCAGGTAGTGAGCAAAATCGCCGCCGTCGCCGTTGGCAACGGTGGCCAGGATCCAATGCCCATCTTCACTCGAATCCAGCGCGACCTCGGCGATGCGCGGAAAATCCTTTCCAATTACGTATTTGTCTTCGCTGGAAGGGCTGCCTAGCTTGTGGAACCACACCTGCTGGTAAAAGTTGATATCCGTCTCCGGCCGCTCTCCTTCATGCGGGTAACGCGTGTAGAAAACGCCGTTGCCCTCCGCATTCCAGGCCGCGCTGCCGCCGCCGGTCGGGTATTGCACGCGCGGAATGGTGTCGCCGAGTTCCTTGCCCGTGTCTACCTCGAAAAAATGCAGCGTGCCTTGTTCGCTCCCGCCCTCGGACAGCGAAATTGCCATTAGCCGGCCATCGCCGGAGGGCACGTACCAATCAATCGCGGTAGTGCCATTCGTGTTGTACTTGTTGGGATCGAACACCGGCTTCCAGAGCGCCGGCGGCTCGAGCGTGGAAAGCCGTACTAAGACCGGTTGCTGCGCCGGCGGCTTGAACCGCAGCGCAAAAATGCGCCCCTTCTTCCATTGAAAGCCTCCATAGCGCGCTGATTCCTCGCTGCGCAACTGCGTTAGTTGCTGCGCGATTCCTTCGCGATACGGCAGCCGCCCGAAGTATTCCGCCGTTCGCTCGTTCTGCTCGCGTGTCCAGTCGCGCACCGGCGGCGTGCCGGACTCCTCAAGCCACTGGTAATCGTCGGCCACGGCAACTCCGTGATAATAATTCGTGACCGGGTGTTGCGGTGTGGGAACTGTCGGGAGGTTGGCCGCAGCAAATAAAGCCGGCGGTGCTGAAAACACGAAGGTTGGAACGAGAACGCGGGAGAGGAATCTCGCAATCATGCGCGCAAGCTAAGTGCCGGCTCCCGAAAATCAACCGGAAAACCGTGCACACATCTGATAACACGCCGTCCCAGCGTTCCACTTAAGTCCGGTAGGGCGCTGTCCTCGGCGTCCCTATTCAAATACGCCGCGTCGCCGGGCCGTAGCCCTTCCTGGTCGAAGGCCGATCCCCGGCGTCCCAAAAAATACACATCCCTACATTTCCTTGCTCCACCTTATCGCCAACTGCAGCAACTCGCTCGAAGTCTGCACCTTGAGCTTCTCCTTGATCCGCGCGCGGTACGTATCGACGGTTTTTCCGTCGATACGCAATTGTTGGGCGATTTCGCGTGTGCCCAAGCCGCGGCCGATCAACTCAAACACCTGCAGTTCGCGATCGGCCAACTCATCGAGAATCGAATCGCCGGCCGGCTGCGGGTGCGAGGCCAGTCGCGTGAGTACTTTTGAAGACGCGGATTCGCTGAGGTAAACCCCGCCGCTCAGGATCCGGCGCAGCGCGATCACAATGTCGCGCGTGGCTTGTTGTTTGGTGATGTAACCACGCGCGCCGGCTCGCAGCACGCGTTCGGCGTAGAGCATCTCGTCGTGCATCGAGACCACCAGAATCAGCATTTCCGGCCAGCGCGTGAGGATGTCTTTGATCAGGTCCAGCCCGCTCGACCCTTTCAACATCAAATCAATGACGGCCACCTGCGGTTGGGCGTGCTCGACCGCTTCCAGCGCCGCATTATGGTCATCCGCAACCGCGCAAACCGTCAGATCCGGTTCGCGGTTGATTGCTTCCGCCAGGCCGTCGCGCACCACCGGGTGATCATCCACCAATATGATCCGCGTGCGCTTCAGTGGCTGGGGATAAGGGTTCATGGCCCGGCGCACGCGCTCACTTGCGGACGAAGCACGCCACCACGGTTCCCTGGCTGCCGCTTTTCAGTTGCAAATTGCCTCCGATTAATCGGGCGCGGTAATCCATAATGTGCAGCCCCATTCCCGAACCGCTGCCGGCGCTCGGGCCAATTCCTTTGCCATCATCGCTAATCTCCAGCCGAATTTCATTTGCGGACCCTGCCTCCCGGATCGCGATATGCCGGGCGCCGCTATGCTTCACCGCATTGTTGATCGCTTCCTGCGCGATGCGGTAAAGATGCGTGGCCGTTGCGACATCGCAGGCCAATGGTGCCGCATCGTGTTCGCAAGTGCACTGGACCTGGTGCCGTTCGCTGGCTGTGCCGGCCAATTCCTCCAGCGCGGGCAAAAGGCCGTCCCGGCGCAGACGAATCGGATAGAGGCCGCGGCAGACCCGGCGCGATTCCGTGATGGCTTCATCCAGGAGCCCGCATAGTTTTCGTGCCGCTTCCACCGGTTGACCCGAACCGAGCGATTGCGTCAGCGAATTGGCCCTGAGCGCCGCCCCAATCAGTTGTTGGCAAAGTCCGTCGTGAACGTCCTGTCCGATCCGCGCCTGCTCGCGTTCGCTGATCTCGAGAATCTCTCGTTGCAGCCGGAACCGTTCCGTCACATCCGTGGCCACGGCAATGAAGCCCGCGGGCTTGCGTTGCTTGTCGCGCATCGGCGTGAACCGGCAATCGAACATCATCGACTCGAATTCGAGCACCGAGCTGAACTCCTCGCCTGCTTGTGCGCGTCCGATGTTGGCCAGCATGAGCGGGTGGTCCTGGTAAACCTCGCTGGCCAGGCGGCGCACATGCTCGTTGGGTTTGATCCCCATTCCGGCCAATCCTTGCCCATCTTCAAGTGTGATCCGTCCGGTCGCGTCCGTCGCCACTAATGCGATCGGCGCGCTGTTGATGATGGTCCGCAAGTGTGCTTCGCTCCGGCGCAACGAATCCTCCGCCCGGATACGCGCAATCGCTCCCGCCACCTGCGACGCTATCATCTCGATGCCGAGCCGCGTGCGGGGGAAAATCTCGTCCTGCCGGTACGACGCAAGGTTCAAAACCCCCAGCACGTTACCGTGGTGCTGCACCGGCACCACCGCCAAGGCTTTCAGTCCTTCGCTGCCCCATAACACTTCCAGACTGCGCGGGATCTGTTCCTCGCGGATGTACAGGCTTTGTCCGCTCCTCGCGAGCCTGGCTTCGGTCGCATCCGCCCGGTAATGCGAAATGCGCTCCAGGAATGAACCAGATAATCCGCGATGCGCCTGCAAATGCAGTTCTCCGGTTTCCGGATCAACCAGGTAAACACCGCCGCAATCGATCCCTTCCAATTGCATCGCAACGTCCAGCAATCGGTTCAACGCGAATTTCAAATCGCTCGTCGAGCTCAGCGCCATTCCCACGTTGCGCTCGGCTTGCAGCAAGTGTTCCGTCCGCTTGCGTTCGGTGATATCTTCGGCGATGCCCACCAACCGGTAGACTGCTCCCGCCTCGTTGCGCACCGGGAATGCCCGCTCGTGCACCCACCGCACTGACCCGTCCGGGCGCACCACCCGGTATTCCTCATCATACTTGCCGGCGATCTGCTTGGCATAAACCGCTTTTGCCACCCGCTCCCGATCCTGGTAGTGAATTCCTTCGAGCCAAACGCCCGGCCAGAGAGACAACGTCCGGCAGGACTGTCCCCAAACCTCTTCAAATGCCGGGCTGACGTATTCCACCTCGCTTTTCTCCGCGTCCGTTACCCAGAACACGTCTTTGATATTGCCGGTGAGCTGCTCGAAAACTTGCAATGCTTCGCCCAGTGTTTCCGCGGTCTCTTTATGGCCTTGCATCTCCTGCTCCAGCCGCGCCGTGCGCTGCTCGACGCTGCCCCTGAGCTCGCGTGTGGCACGGCCCGCATAGGCCGCCAGCCAGCTAATTCCGCCCAAAGCCAGAGTTCGAATCAACGTGTTGCCAACAAATAAGAACTCGGTGAGGGAAGAGCTTGTTGCGTCTTTTTCGGCCAGATATAAGCAGATGCTGGAGAGCGCGGCCATCGTCAGGCCGCTCGTTACGCCGGCAAACCAACCCACCAGAGCGCAGGCGAACAAATAAAAGAATTCGAAGTTGAAACCGGCATTGGTTTTCTGTTGAACCCAGCTCAGCACTCCAATGAATGCCACACCTAGAATTGCCGCCGATAAGCCGCGCCCATTGTCCGCGGTCACTGACCGCGTCAATTGCTCTCGCACCTTCTCGTGAAGCGGTTTGTGTGGTCTGGTGCTTTCAGGTCTCCTCACTATCGTCAACTTTTGCATAACCATTTGAGCAAGCCGGAGGCCTTCCGGGCCTTCGCTTCCCCTTGTCGTCAAGCATACTGGATGTTATGAGTTTTGGGAACAGACAATCGTTTTGGATAGTGAATCTCGAAACCAGTTCCTAGTCCGCACGTTTCGCTTGGCGCTGGGCGGGTGGGGACTGGCTGGTAGGGACGCCGTCCTCGGCGTCCCCATTTTAAATTCGGTACGGACGCCGTTTCCCCGATTTCCCTCTCCCATGGCCGTCCCCAACTGGACGCTGCGGCTTTCAGTGGCTGTCCAATCTCGGTAGACCACGGCACCGCAAACTATGTTGTTGTGCATTCCCCGTAAGGATTTTCCTTACATTAGTTTCCAGCGCCTCCTGACAGACAAGCTGCTCGGCGAGTGCTAATCATAATGAAGAAGAAATGAAAGTTGGTTGAGTCAATTCTGTCTCAGCTTTAAATGATGACATTAGCTTCAGAGGTGCTAAAATTCATGCCGATCGGAAGAAGGAAACTTGTTATGAAAAAGATTGCTCTCTTGTCCCTGCTCGCTTCATCCGTTCTGTGCTTACTCGCGATTGGCCAGGGATTGCGACTGATTTCGAATGTCGACCCCTCATTGGGCTCACCAGCAGGGGCCGGCGGCGATTCCTGGGCTCCGATCCTCAGTCCTGACGGACGCTACGTGCTCTTCGCCAGCACCGCGGACAATCTGTTGGTGGCCACCAATGGCAACCCCATTCCGCTTCAAATCCCTGCGGCCATTAATGTGTTTCGGCGGGACCGCACCAACGGAACCACCACCCTCGTCAGTGTAAATGTCTCCGGCGTGGCGGGCGGCAACGGCAATTCCTGGCCGGTCGGTCTCTCGACCAATGGACAGTTTGCCTTGTTCGAAAGCAGCGCCAGCGACCTCGTCCCGGGAGACACAAATGGCGCTTCCGACGTCTTCGTTCGCGACCTGGTCCACGGCACCACGTTGCTTGTAAGCGTCAGCACCAACGGGACCGTCGGCAACGGCGCCTCGCGCACTGCCATGATGACTCCGGATGGTCGCTATGTGGCCTTTGTCAGCGGGGCCAATAACCTGGTCGGTGGCGATAACAATGGCATCCCGGATATTTTCGTTCGCGATCTGCAATCTCAAACCACCACGCTTGTGAGCGCGGGCGCTGTCTCCACGAACGCCTCGGCGCCGTCCGGCAGTTCCGAAGCGCCCGATATGACCCCGGATGGACGCTACATTGCTTTCTTCAGCACCGCGACGAACCTCGTGCCCGGTGTTCCGCCGGGAGGTGATGTATACGTGCGTGATGTGGTCGGGGGGACCACCATCTGGGCGAGCACCTACGCCCGCACCGCTGTGCCTTCGAACAGCGTCTTCTCGTTCAATCACGCGATTAGCGCGGATGGACAGTATGTTGCTTACGAGGCCAGCGCCGCTTTGACGACCTTCGGCACAGTTCTGCGGTACAAAACCGGCTCTGGTGTTACTGATGTCATCCACACGAACGCCGCGGTGCCAACCGGGTCGTATGACGATGCTCGTAGTCTCGACCTTAGCCCGGACGGCCGCTACGTCGCATTCGTCGCCAACACCAATGGCACCGTTGGCTCAACCACGTGTGTCGAGCTGTGGGATGGATGGACCGATTCATTGATCCTGGCTAGCGCCGATCCCACCGGCCAGGTCCAAACCAATTCCGTTTGTGACTGGCCGGTCGTTTCACCTTCCGGCCAATTCGTCGCTTTTCTCAGCACGGCTACCAACCTGACTCCCAATGCCCTCCAGGGCGATTATCACGTTTATCTGCGCAACGTGTCTGCCGGAACCACATCCTTGCTCGATGCCGATACCAACTCAATCGGTTCTCCCGTAAGCGCCGCCACTATTCCGCGGTTCACTCCGGATTTTCGCCTCATTGCCTTCGAATGCGCTGATGCCGGCCCCGTGCCCAACGATCGCAACCGCGATTACGACGTTTTCCTGCGCGACCTGACGGCGGGCACGACCGAACTCATCTCGGTCCACGATCCCGCGCTTCCCTCGCTGACTCCAAACGGCCCCAGCTCGCTGGCCACCACTTCCATCAGTTCCAACGGCCTCTACGTCGCCTTTGCCAGCGAGGCCGACAATCTCGTCCCCAATGATACCAATAATTGCCGGGACATTTTCGTCCGTGACCTGCTTAACGGCACTAACATCCTTGTGAGCGTCGCTACCAATGGCTATTCCGGCGATGGCGTTTCTTCCGACCCCGCCATCAGTTCCGATGGGCGCTATGTCGCCTTCTCCAGCCGCGCGGATAACCTCGTCCCTGGTGACACAAACAAGGCCATCGACGTCTTCGTCCGCGATCTCCAACTGGGGACGACAACCCTGGTCAGCGTCAATACCAATGGCATTGGGTCGGGTAACAGCGATTCCTACACTGCAGCGGTTTCCGCCGGCGGTAGGTTTGTCCTTTTCCGGAGCAAGGCCACGAACCTTGTCCCGGGCCAGCTTGCACCTTCGTCGGAGAACTTGTTCGTCCGGGATCTTCAATCGGCGGCGACCTACGCGCTGACCACCAACTGGGATGCGATTAGCCCGGCAGGAGATCTGGTTGCCGTGATGTCCCCTTCGGGACGAGTGGCTTACGGTAATGCGCCTGGTTTGGGCAACACTTACCTTTACGTTTGGGATCCGCAAGCCGCGGGTCGGATCTACACCAACACGTGCGCGGTGCTATATGGCATCGCAATTGACCCGACGGGGAATCACATCGCATTTGCTGAAAAAACTACTGGCGGTTCCTATATGCTCGTAGCAGCTGACTTGGCTGCGGTTACGAACTGGGTCGTCGAATCCAATTCGTCCTCATTATATTACCAACACCTGCGGCTCAGCAGCGATGCCAGTGTGTTGGTTGGAGTCAAAGGCGGTGTCAATCCACCCCCAAACACCATCCAGGTCTATGCGTTCGACCTCACCACCGGTAATAGCATTCTTGTCAGTCACGCCTACGGGTCGAGTTCAGCTGGCCTTGGCGTATCGGATTCTCCCGATGTCAGTGCCGATGGCAGGTTCATCGCCTTTCGAAGCGCCGCTACCAATATCGTTCAGGCGGACGCCAACGGCATACCGGATGTGTTCCTTTATGACCGATTGACCGGCACGACTACGCTCCTAAGCCCTAACCAGTACGGCGTCACAAGCGGCGGCAATCGCTCTCTTCAGCCCGTATTCAGCGGCGATAGCGCTTCGGTCTTTTTCCAAAGCTGGGCCCCCGATCTGGTGGCGCAGGATTTCAACCAAAGCTCGGATATTATTGAATACAAACTTTACTCAGGTGGCACGGTGCCGGTGTTTCAACTGGCGGCCGATCCCACTCAGCCGTCCCGTATGACCTGGCCTGTCATTCAGGGCAAAAGCTACCGCGTACAATTTAAAAACAGCCTCGCCGATCCGGTCTGGCAAGACCTCAGCAGTGGCGTAACCGTGCTCGGCAATCAGGGCTCCTTCCAGGATCCATCCCCGAATGCAGGTCAAAGATATTACCGGGTCGTAGCCTTCTGAATTCCTGAAAACCTAAAACGATCATTAGTATGAAATCTCTCGATTTTTCATCACGCAGCCAGGGTCGTTCACACGCGGGCTTTACATTGGTGGAACTGTGCGTCGCTGTTGCGCTCTCAGGGTTGCTTCTATTCATCCTGCCGCTTGCGCTGGCAAGATCACAGCCGACCAGCAAGACCTTCCAATGCCAGAATAACACCCGACAATTGTACTCGGCTTGGCGGCAGTGGACCGATGATCACAATGGCTTTCTTGTGACCTGCCAGGATAGCTCTGCGTCAAGTCAACGCCCAAACTGGATCTCCGGCACGTTAAATTGGGACGGAGCGAATCCCTCTAATTACGATTATCACACGGATCTCGCCAATCCGAATCCTACCAAGAGTCCCCTCTGGACTTATGTCGCCGGGAGCCTGGCCGTATTTAAGTGCCCGGCTGACGTCTCCACGGTAACACTTGCCAATTCGTGGAACGGATTGCCTGCGGGCACGGTCGTGCCGCGCGTGCGCAGCATTTCAATGAGTGGCGTGTTTGGCACGGGTGAGTGGCTTGACGGTGGTCTAAATCCAGGACAAACCAAATGGCGTGTTTATCGTAAGACCGGGGACATCGTTTTGCCGTTTAAAACCTTTGTTTTTATAGACGAGCAGCCGGACAGCATTAACGACGCTATGCTCAATGTGCAGTGCACAGGGGCTCAGCCTGGCGATCCTCCAGCTTCGGCGAAAATAATCGATTTTCCCGCCAGTTTCCATAACGGCGCCGCCAGCCTTTCTTTTGCCGATGGCCATGCCCTCTCCCATCAGTGGATCGGTAATACTATCCGAGTGCCCTTTCAACCGGGGACATTCTTCAACCTAAACGTGTCAGCCGGAGATTCGTGGATAGACGTCCAATGGTTGGCTCAGAATACCACAGTGAAATATTAAACCGGAGAGCTTGAACGAGGCCAATTCTGTTATGCGAATCAAACTTTTGTTAAAAGCTACCCAAAAGACCAGGCGCCCTGCCGCGGACTCGCGCATTCATGGCGCTTTCACTTTTGTCGAATTACTCGTCGTCGTATTCGTTCTTGTATTGCTCGTTCCCGTGCTCGCTCTGGGTCTGGTCCGCAGCAACCCTGCCGCCAAAAGTCTTCAATGCCTCTACAATACGCGCCAGCTTATGGTCGGTTGGCAGATGTACGCCCAGGAAAATCACGACAAGATACTTGTCGTTCTCCATGGCGGAGCCGCGCAGGGCGGCGCTGGCGATCCCACCTGGGGCGCCGGTTGGGTGGCTGGTTGGCTCGATTGGACACTCAGCACCGATAACACCAACACCGCGTTCCTAACGAACCCAAGATACGCCCGTATCGCGCCGTATCTCGGCGGCTCAACCAACATTTTCAAATGCCCCGCCGATAATTACCTCAGCACAGTCCAGCAGGCCCGAGGTTGGAGCCAACGGGCTCGAAGTTATTCCGCGAGCCTGGCCATCGGCAGCGGAAACGCGCAGACCGGACCGTGGGATTCCCTCTACCACCAGATCACCAAGATTTCGGACATTCAATTCCCCGGGCCTGCTCAGACGTTCGTCTATCTGGACGAGCACCCCGACAGCATGAACGATCCCGGATTCTTTAGTCCGCATCAGACCGCGCTTGTCGACCTGCCGGCAACCTACCATAACGATGCTGCAACCTTTTCTTTTGCCGACGGCCATTCCGAATTGCACAAATGGAGCGGTTGCCTTACCCAGCCGCGCGCCCGCCAAGTGCTCGACAGTTATACCTTAAGCCTCATTTCATCCGCCGGCGATCCCGATATCCATTGGCTCTCGTTCCATACCCAACGCGTTTCCTCTAACTCATACTGAGCCGGGACACAGTGTAAAATCTTTGGTAGGGACGCCGTCCCGGCGTCCCTATTTCAAACCTGCTCCGGTGTCATCGAGTTTACCCCTGACCGATTTCTCGCGCAGGAAGGGATGTCGTGGCTCAAGAAGAAGTAATGGGGACGCCGAGGACGGCATCCCTACCAGTTCGGGCTTCGAAGGATTTCGGTATTCGGGCTTCGGCCTTTTGTCCTGCCTCAATCGTGGTGACAAAATACCGCTCGTGCCTCGTTCTCGGCGCTCCCCGTGCTTGCTCTACCTTCACCGCCACATCATCCTTCTGCGATGCTCGGTCATAACCTGTCCCGTCGCGACTTTCTTCACGCCACTTGCCTGGGAACTTCCGGCCTGCTTGGCTCCTCCGCCCTGGCCGCCACCAGCGCCTGGATGCGCGAACAACTCGCGCATTTCGACGGCCAGGACGTATTCACCCGCATCGTTGACAAGGCCGGCTCCGAGGGTTGGCGGCGCTTACCCATCGGCGAGCTCGTTGGCAAAATCGCGATGGAGCTTAAAGACACGCCTTACGTGGGTTTTACTTTGGAGGCTTCCAAAGATCAGGAGTTCTGCGTCATCAATCTCAAGGGACTCGATTGCGTTACCTTTTTCGAAGACTCGCTTTGCTTCGCCAGGATGCTCAAGCGCGGCCGAAGCTCCCCAGAAGATCTAGTCGCCGAACTCCAAACCACCCGCTATCGCGGCGGCCGCATGGGCGATTTCACAACCCGGCTTCACTACACCACCGATTGGTTCGTCGACAACGAAAAGAAAGCCGTCGTCCGCATCCTCACTCCAGAGCTGCCTGGCGCCGAACCCTTCACCCAAAAGGTCGGAATCATGTCCCAGCATCCGGAGAACTACCGCCAGCTTGCGGCGCACCCTGACCTCATCCCCGAGATCCGGCGAATTGAAGACACCATCAATACGCGCTCGTTGAAATATCTGCCGATGGACAAAATCGCTGCCGCCGAACCACTGCTCCGCACTGGCGATATTGTCGGCGTCACCACTGCTGCCGAGGGCATCGACATTGCCCATACCGGCCTGTGCATCAAGGATGACGAGGGTGTCGTGCATTTCATGGATGCCTCCTCTTCGCGTTCCCGCATGAGCGTGACCTTCGAACCCGAGCTCAGCAAATGCCTCAACTGGTCCCCCAAATTGACCGGCATCATGATCGCCCGCCCGCGGGAACTTCCCACGGCCCGGTCCTAATCCGGTAGGGACGCCGTCCCCGGCGTCCCCATCGGTGTCCCTTTCGAGATACGTGTCTTGACATAACGCCACGATAGCCGCAACCTCGATGCTATGCCTAAAGGCGAGGCTGGTTACCGGGATTCAGGCCGCCAAAGACCCGCGCTCGGTGCGCATATTTACATTGGCGCCCTGGCTCGGCTGTACCTCGGTGCAAGCCGAACTGGTTCGGATTTGGCGTGACGAGGCCACTGCCTGGAGGGTTGGTTACTACCTGTTAATGCCGTGAACACGTGCACTTTTTCTGTTCACCGTATGATTTGCATTTCGGCATCGATAGATGGATCTCATTTTGGAAGCACCGGTTCAGTCGTGAGCATCCCGATTCTGCAGGCGCTTGGCAGCGCACTGCATTTCATCGCCGAATGAGGGACAGGCAAGAGTACGAGGAAAAGCTGCAGTATGTACGGGAGAATCCGCTGCGACGGGGGCTGACGAGAACATTGGACGAATGGCCACTACAAGGAAGAGTGCACCAATTGATTTGGTAAACGCTCATAGCTCCGGTCTTGAAAAGGGACGCCGAGGACGGCGTCCCTACCGCTTGGGTCGGCGCGCTGTGGGAAACCTCAAGTAAGGATCCATCCCGATCGTCCATAATCCGGTAGGGAGGACGTCCTCGGCGTCCCAATCCTTCGCCTCCGCAAAGAGCATTCTAAAAGGATTCTCAAAAGAACTTTATTGCCCCCGTGCGCGCGCTTCGGCATAGTCATGGGGTCGCGACAGGCGCGTTGCCGAGTAGGGTCAAAAACGGACCATCCATTAGTGAACATTCGGGAGTGCAGCCCGTCCAATCTGTGCTATTGTTAGGCACTTTTAGTTACGCAACAAAATCATGATCGCACGTTTTGCCGCGAGAGTGTTGCTGGTCCTGCTGGGCGGCAACGTCATCTTGTCCCTCTGTACTGCTGCTTCCGCGGCGCCCGATTCGGCCAAAGTCCAGCCGGAATTGACCCTCGTCTCGACCAACACGTTCCACCCGATTAAACCCGGACCGTGGGACGGTCGCATCGCCACCGTCACCTCCAAGCTGCTCGAAGAAATCCATTACACCCACCCGGTGTTCAATTCCGAAGTCTCCAGCAAATTCCTCGATCGCTACCTCGAGACCTTCGATCCCCAGCACGTCCACTTCCTGCAGAGCGACCTCGACGAATTCGCAAAATACCGCACCAATCTCGATCGCCTTACAATGCAGGCCCACGACACCCAGCCGGCTTGCGACATCTTCAATCGTTACGTGCAGCGTCTCCAGCAGCACGTCGCCTATGTCGATGAGCTATTGAAGAACGACAAGTTCACGTTTGATACGGACGAACGCATCGTGATCAACCGTAAGGACATGCCTTACCCGAAGAACCTCGACGACGCCAAAAAGCTCTGGGAACAACGGCTTCGTTACGAGTATTTGCAGGAAAAACTGGCTAAGGAAGAAGCATCAAAGAAAGCTGCTGCAAATCCTGACGCCGCCAAGGGTAAGGCTGAAAACAGCGGGAATAAAACAGCCGGCTCGGACAACAAACCCAAAAAAACCGAGGTTGAAGAGATCGGCGAGACCCTCAGCCATCGATATCACCGCACGTTGCATTTGTTCATCGACTGGGATACAGACGATGTCCTGCAGTTTTATCTGACCGCCCTGGCCCACGTTTACGATCCGCATTCGGATTATTTCAACCATTCCACGCTCGACAGCTTCGCCATCCAAATGAACCTGAGTTTGTTTGGCATCGGCGCCGAGCTGACCACCGAAGATGGCTATTGCATGATCAATCGTTTGTTGCCCGGTGGCCCGGCGCTCAAGAGCAAAAAGATTAAAGAACGCGATCGCATTATTGCCGTCGCCCAAAGCAATCAACCCCCCGTTGATGTCATCGACATGAGCCTGAACAAGGCCGTGCAGTTGATTCGCGGACCTAAAGGGACCGAAGTGCGCCTGACCATCGTTCCGGCCGACGATCCTGGCTCGCGGAAGGAAATCAGCCTGATTCGTGACGAGATCTCGCTTCCTGACTCCCGCGCTAAAGCACGGCTGATTGACTTGCCCAATGGACATGGTGACTCCCTGCGCCTGGGCGTTATCGATCTGCCCTCCTTTTATGCGCCATTTGACGTTTCTAATTCCCGCAGCACAGCGGAGCCGCACAGCACTACCAGTGACGTGGCTCGGTTGATCACCAAATTGAGACAGGAAAACGCCAAGGGTATCATTCTCGACCTCCGGCGAAATGGCGGCGGATCACTCGAGGAAGCCATCCGTTTGACCGGTCTGTTCATCAAGGATGGCCCGGTTGTGCAAGTGAAAGGCTTCGACGGCAGCATTCAGCGTGATGATGCTCCCCCGATGCCGATGAGCTACGATGGCCCGCTTATCGTTCTAACCAGCCGGTTCAGCGCTTCCGCTTCCGAAATTGTTGCGGGCGCGCTGCAGGATTATGGCCGCGCGCTGATTGTTGGTGACTCATCCACGCACGGCAAAGGCACCGTCCAGAGCGTGCAACCGCTCAAGGAGCCCATGGCCAGGCTGTTCGGCATCCCCAGTCGCTGGCTGACCAACGACCCGGGCGCACTCAAGGTGACCATTAAGAAGTTTTACCGTCCCAGCGGCGTTTCCACCCAGCTAAAAGGCGTGGTGCCGGACATCGTCCTGCCCTCGATCTTTAATGACTCCAAAGATGTTGGCGAAGCCTCTCTCGAGAATCCCCTCGCCTGTGACACCATTCCCAGCGCCCAGTTCGAGCATTTCAACATGGTCGAGCCCTACGTGGCCGAATTGAAGAAACGGTCGAATCAACGCCTGGCGACCGACAAGGAATACAGCTACATCCGCGAGGACATCGCCTTGTTCAAGAAGCGGCAGGCGGACAAAACGGTTTCACTCAACGAAAACCAGCAACTTGCTGACAAAGAGGAAATCGAAGCCCGAAACAAGTCTCGTGATAAAGAACGGCTTGCTCGGCAGGAACCGCCCGAAAAGGTTTATGATATATCAATGGAGCAGGCGATGCGTCCCGGGCTTCCGCCGCCTTTGGGGAGGACTAACATGGCCGGCATCAGGCTCCCAGGGCACTCCGCCGAAACACTTGCTGGTGTGAGCACCAATGGCTCCCTTGCTGCCGCCCATGATAATGCGGAAGGCCTCGTTCCGGACAGTCCCGAAGACGAAAAGCCTTCACCTCCGGACGCCGCTCTGGCCGAATCCGAGCACATCCTGGTGGATTATCTCTCGCTGCTCCCGCGCACCGGCATCGCCACCGCTGTGCAGTAAACGTAGCGCAGACCTCCGAGTCCTCCGAGTCTGCTGTATCGCAGGCTTCCCAGCCTGCGATCGCTAAAAACGGCCATCGTGATCAACGCCAGTCGCCTACGAAGGCCGGCTGTGCCTTCGCCAGAACAATGCAGTTATTTTTAGGGAGCGCGCCCGCCTCGGGCGCTGCTAACTAACCGGCACCCTCGCCGGTTGGCTGTTTTCCGCCCTTCGACCTACGCACTTCGGCCTTTCCTCGTTTCAACGCCCCATCTGCCCTCTTGTGACTCCTAACTGATTGAACAGTTTCAGCTCGCGCCAGAGTTGTCCGCCGGTGACTTCTCCCCGCAGCAATTGACGATACTTTCCGATGGTTCGTGCGACCTGTTCCGGCGTCTCGTTTACGAACTCCAGCCGGAACGCCCGCACTCCCAAGTCCAGCAGCGCCGAAACATATTCCGCGCCGGTTTGCGCCAACGCGTTGAAGACCGTATTCCGGCAGCCGGCATCCGCTTTGACTGGATGTTCCGCTCCGACCCGATCCCGCAGCTTCACGTCGTGCCGGTCGCATGGCCGCCCGCAATTGGTGTAATCCGTTCCGCTGGAGAGGAAGGCGCAAAATACGCAATGCTCCATATGGAACATCGGCATATGCTGATGAATCGTTACTTCAAACCACTCCGGCGGCGATGCTTTCAACAACGCTTCAAGCTGGTTGAAGTTCAAATCGTAGGAGGCCGTTAGGCGCTCCAGACCAAATCGCTCTCGGAAATACTCTGCGGTGAATCGATTTGCCACGTTCAACGAGTAATCTCCAATCCGCCGATCGTTTTTGAAATAACTCAAATGATCGTAATTCCGAACCAGATATCCATCCGCCTCGCTCGAGCGCACCTGTTTTAGCGTCCACTCTTCCGACATTTTGAAAACTCGCGGCGGCGCTACCCAGATGCTCGGCGCCTCCGCCTCGTTATCCACGCAACGATTCCCATGGAACGCCCTGAATTTTGCTACTGCTTCCCGGTATTTCTTCAAATCTTCGAACTCGCAATAAACCCGGCGCACGCCTTCCGCCAGCACGGCGTCGAGTTGTGAAAGGTTGCGAACCAGAACGACCAACTCCGGCGCGGCAATGCTGCCTCCATTACTGCGCTCAGGCCTCTCTCCGGCGCGGGACGCGGCGACCGCCGCGTTTTCAGGGGGCAGCAATTGCCATCGCCTCGGTTTTGCTCGCTGCGCCTCCAATTCGCTCACCAGTTCGCGCCGCAGCCGGTTCAACTCGCTAACCGGGAGCAATACTTCCCCTTCCAGCTTGTTTTGCAGATTCGCCAACTTGAATGGTGTGCCGCCCAGTCTTCCCAATTGATCCGCCAGACGTTGCTTGGTCAACGGCTGACGAGTCGCGCGCGACAACGGCATCGCCGAATCTTTTCGCGCCACATGCCCCAATTCATCGCGCGCAATCACGGTCATCGCTTTTTCCGCCATGCCGTGCACTTCGACCGTAATCGGCCGTTGAAATCTTGGAGTGTCTCCCGCAAAGCTCTGTCGCAAGCGCCGGTCCAATTCCGGGTCACTGGTTTTCCAGACCTTGTCCCCAACGTGTACCCGTCCAAAATCGATGTCCCCCTTTCCAAACAGCAGCAGCACTTCCCCATTTAACGTTGTCGATGCCTGTGACCCATCCAACCCATTTCGTCCTTCGCCCGTCAACCTTCCCACTTCGTACACCCGCCCACCTTCCTCCTTTTCCTCCGGCTTACCCGCGTCGAATACCACTCCGTCTCCCGGCTTAAGCGGCGCCTCGATCTTGATCACCACTCCTTGCCGCTTCACTGCCGTGACCGTTCCCAGGAAAACGCCTCGTTTTTTACCGAACCGCGCGTGAACCAGCTCCTGGTTATTAACGCCTCCAAACCAGCCGGTATATAAACCTCGCGAAAACGCCATTTCCATTTCGTACGCATGGCTTGTGACTGACTTCATCGCCTTATGCTCGCCTGGCACAATTCTCTCCAGCGCCTTGCGATAGATTCGAGTGATATTCGCCACGTATTCCGGTGACTTCAGCCGGCCTTCAATCTTGAGCGACGATACACCCGCGCGCACAAGTTCCGGCAGAAGCTCCAACCCGGCTAGATCCTGCGGACTCAACAGATACTTTCGGTCGCCCAATTCCACCTTCCGCCCGTCAGAAAACAACTCATACGGCATGCGACAAGCCTGGGCGCACTCGCCTCGGTTTGCGGAGCGACCGCCCAGCGCTTCGCTGGTGAGGCACTGCCCCGAATACGCCACGCATAAAGCGCCGTGCACAAAAACTTCGAGCGGGAGTGCTGCCTGCGTCTCGTTTGCGATGATCTTTTCAATTTCCTTCGTCGAACATTCACGCGCGAGTACCACGAGATTGCATCCCAGTTCCCGTGCAAACTCCACACCGCCCGCGCTGGTAATGGTCATCTGCGTCGAGGCATGGATCGGGAAATCAGGCGAAAGCCGGCGCAGCAATCGGCAGATGCCGACGTCCTGCACAATTGCCGCATCCACGCCGGCAGCGATCATGGTCCGCGCATATTGTTCCGCATCCGTCAGCTCATTTTGGAACACCAGCGTGTTGAAGGTGACGTATCCTTTTAGTCCGCGCCGATGCAAATACGTCATCAGCTCCGGCAAATCCGCTTCGGTAAAATTGTGCGCCCGCATCCGGGCATTGAACTTTTCCAAGCCGAAGTAGATGGCATCCGCGCCGTTTTCCACGGCCGCCCGGGCGCATTCCCAATCGCCCGCCGGTGCGAGCAGCTCCGGCAAACGCGCTGTGCCTTCCTTCCGAAAGGAGGCTTGAGACGGGGAAACTGTGCTGGGCGCGGAAAAACTCATCTGCGACCTCCATTCTATCGTCGAACCGCGCTGCCTACAACCTCGACCAACTCGATTTCAAAATGGCTCAGGCTGGCAAGACGTAGCCGGAGATTTGTAGCCCAGGCCTTGGTGTCCGTCCGGCAGGACCCTGTGTATCGCCGACCTTCGAGTCGAGGAACCACCAAAAAGGTGTTTCTGGGTCCCAAATATGCAGCGACTGAAAGCCCTGCTGTGTCGCAGATTTCTGTCCTTTTCTAGGGTTAAATTATCAATGATGGTGATAGTACCCTGGTCCAATATAGAAACGGAACGCCGGACCATAAGAATACGGATATGGGTATGGATAAGGGTAAGGGTAAGCCGCCGGCGGTCCATAGTAAGGGGCTCCCGGTGCGGCCAGAGGGGCTGACGCAGCAGGCGCCGGCTGCGGCTGGTTCATGTCAAAGTTGATGCTTTTAGGAACATGATCCTCTGGCGTGAAGTTTTTGCCTGTGCGGAACATGGCGACCTGCGGGTACTGATTCGTGGCCAAAGGTAACGCCTGCACCACGTAGTAATACGAGCCAAAGTCATGGAACGTACCATCTTTGTCGCCGAAAATCTTCAAAGTGAGCGGCGTATTCCCAATGTATTGTCCGTTCGCTTCAACCCGAGCTCCCGGCGCCGTAGCATCGACAGATACATAGTACGCTACCGTTCCGTGCGGCCCCCTCTCAACGTTGTCCGGGGGCGGACTGGCGCAACCCGCCAACAGCATTGCCAATCCCGCACACCCGACTGCCAAAATCTTCGTCATCTTCATGCTCATAAAATCGCTCAATCTACTCTTATTGACAAACACCCCATTCGACGTGTTCAGCGGGTGCGCTATTCTATAGGAATATGAGAAAACGCAGATCTTCCTTAAAACCAATCACTTCCGCTGGAGGATCCGAGGCCGATCAATTGGCGACTCTGAATGCCCAATTACGAAGCAGGCATGGTTCTTCGCAGAAGATCCGACGCTTAATGGAAGCCCACATAGAAGCCAAATCCAAACGCGCCCGAAAGGAGCAAGCGCCGACTTCATCTGCTTGGAAACGCTAGCCGGGCCTCCGAGCGTGCTGTATCGCAGACTTCCGAGTCTGCGCCGCTTTGTAAATGCTACCGAACTGACTGCGAAACCCAAGCATTGCTAGCCCGTTCTTATGCGCTTTTGGTCCGCTGCATCAAACCAGTGCCCCCTCGCTACATCCAGTCGCAGCATCAACCGTTGCCCTGGCTTAAGTTGCCGTCCTTCCGCGACTCGCGCGACGATCAACTGGTCGGCGATGCGAGCATGCACGTACGCCTCGTCTCCGTGAAATTCCACCAACTCGGCATTTCCCTCGAACTTCTGGTCGACTGCACCTGAGGAGCCAAGAATGGAAGCTTGCCCCGCCAATGTTTTTGGCGAAACCACCTCGGCCACCACATCCTGTGGACGCAAGCCAAGGACGGCCGCCTTGCCCGCATACGCGCGTAACGTTTGCGCCTGCGCCGGTTCCAACTCCAGCACCAGTTTCCCTTCTGTCAAACTGTGGGAAATCGCGGCGCCTGTAGTGCGGGCGTCCTCGCCTGGGGGTTTTGGCAGCGTCTCGCTGCCAATTCCGTAATTATTTGTGATCCCCCGCGCCGGTTGCATCTCAAATTCAAGGATATCGTGCTCCGTAACAAAACGTCCGCGGAGAAAATTCATCGGCGGGATTCCCAAGAACTCGGCAACAAACTGGCTCGCAGGTCGCCCGTACACCTCTTGCGGATTTCCGACTTGTTGTAATAAACCCAATCGCATTACTGCCACGCGGCCACCCAAAGCCAGCGCCTCTGTTTGGTCATGTGTGACATAAATCATCGTCATTCCAACCCCCTGCTGCAGCCTGGCCAAATCAAGCCGCATCCGAGTCCGAAGCGGCGCGTCCAGGTTGGAAAGCGGTTCGTCCAGCAGGATTACTTTTGGACGACGAGCAATCGCTCGGCCCAACGCTACTCTTTGCCTCTCGCCGCCGGAAAGCTCCATCGGCCGCCGCTCCAGGCAATGCGCTAATCCCAGCCACTCCGCCGCCTCTCGCACCCGTGCGTCCCGCTCGCGGTTTGCGACTCCGCGCAGCTTCAGTCCAAAGGCCATGTTTTCGTAAGCCGACATGTGCGGATATAAAGCCGGACTCTGGAACACCATCGCCACGTCGCGCTTTCCCGGCGAGATCCCATTCATGGTCTTCCCATCGATTCGAACCGTGCCGGCGGTCGGTTCCTCCAAACCAGCCACCAATCTCAGCAAGGTTGTCTTCCCGCAGCCCGAAGGACCCACCAGCACGAGCAGTTCGCCTTGTTCTACTGCCAGGTTGACGCCGTTCAACGCCTGAACCAATGCTCCTCGCTGCCCATGAAATACTTTGGTTAACTGCTCCAGTTCAACGCGCGCCACGACCTGATTCTTGTCCACCACCCGCCCTCACGCAAGCCTCTGACGGATCGCCAGCGGTCCCGGCTCCTAGCGGCGCAAGATTCGCCCGGAGCGCGAGCCGTCTCGGCCCGCAGAGGCCGGGATGGTGCCACGGGCTGCGACAGTCGCTTCGGCTCAATGCTCTTAGCAAGGGACCATGAAGAGATGCAGTGACGCTTTAATTTTTCTGTCATCAATCTTCTTGTCTCAATATCTTCCTGCCACAAGTATTCTGGCCAACTTTGGATGTGTTCCGCCGCGCTGGTGGCCAAAATCTCACCGTCCATGCACGAGTCTCTCCGCCACGAATCAGAAAAACTCGCTCGCTCCTGGGCACGCCACGACGCCGCCTGGCTTCGTGACTATCTGGTCGCTGGGGTGGAAGACCCGCGCCTCAATTTGCAAAGCATCCTCTCGCGTCATTTCCTCATTCGCGCCCTCACCGGCGAGCGTTTCGCTGCGCTCATGACCGAAGAATGCCGCTTCGCCGGACTCATGAATTGGCTCGCGGACTTCGCCCATCGAGCGGGTGATCTCGAGCAACTTCAAGTCCTGCACCACGCTCTCCGTCGAAATGCCGACAACGCCGAAGGCGCGGAAATACCCCACTACGTCCGACAGGCTTTTACACGGCTGCCGACGACCTGCGACGCCGTAACCATTCCCAACTACATCGAGGTGTTTCTCTCAGCCACCTCCTTTGCGAACGGCGTTGCTGAACTCCCCCAACCCATACTCAACACTTTCCAGCAAATCTGGCAGAGCATTTTCTCTTCACTGCCCTCCATTCCTTCGAGCACGCATCACGCATTATGCGTCACGTCCCCCTCATTCCGCACTCCGGACTCCGCGCTCCGCACTCTCCTCGAGCCTGCCTGCGGCTCCGCCAACGATTATCGCTTCCTGCATTCTTTTGGCCTGGCTCGCTTCTTCGCTTACACCGGGTTCGATCTCGCTGAGAAGAATATCAGCAACGCTCGCGGCCTTTTCCCGACCACGGTTAACTTACCTCAGCCCGACTCCGCGCCTTTACCGCCAGTTGCTTCTTTTCAAATCGCCAATGTTTTGGAGATTCCAGCTCCGGGCAGATCGTTCGAATTCTGTGTCGTCCACGATCTCTTCGAGCACTTGTCCCTGCCTGCATTTGAAATCGCGGTAAGCGAAATCTGCCGCGTTACTCACAGCGCGCTCTGCCTGGGCTTCTTTCAAATGGACGAGATTCCCGACCATATCGTTCGTCCGGTGGACGATTACCACATTAATCTGCTCAGCGTGCTACGAACTAAAGCTCTGTTTGCGGCCCACGGATTCGAAGCCCAAGTCATCCATATCGCTACTTTCCTGCGCTCCGAATTTGCCTGTGATTTCTGTTACAATCCTCACGCCTATACATTCATTCTGCGGGCCCGAAGGTAAGGACGCCCGTCCCCCGGCGTCCCTCTCTTCTCTCTCGTGTATCTGGGCCATTCCCGAGATAACTCTCCGTTTTTCTCGGCATCCCTTGGGCCCGGTCACCGATTAGTCGTCTATTCGTTTTGGTGTTGTTTCTCGAGTTGCTGATTTTGCAGCGCAAGCCGTTGGTTGGCAGATTGTTATAATTTTTTAAAAATATTTCACAAAATCCTTGCGCCATTTTTGGATTTGCGTATTCTCTCTTACACGTTCTTTACGAGATAACTAAGACCCGAGCGGATCGGGAAGATTTTTGCAGGAAGAAAAAAGATGTTGATCCGCTTTCAGAAGTTGTTACTATGGTCTTGCTGCTCAGGGCAGCAGCGGCTAAAAACAGCAAACTAAACTGTTGACAGCCGTGCGGTTGACCGATAAATTAACCGCGAATTTAACTAAGGTCTGAGAGGCCGAGTTAGGAAACGAAATCGGCTGCTCGGATTTTTTGTCCCCCTGATTCGGGTCATATACCGACAAGCTCGGTAAAAAGCCGGTAAAGTTTCGGTTAAGAACCGGTAAAGATTTTCGTTCCGCTAGTCGGAACACTGCTCATTGAAAATTGAATTGTGCGATAAGTTAAGAGCCCCTTCGGGTCCTTCCAGTTAGTTGGAAGGCCTGAAGAGTTTTAAAGATTAAAGACCCGTCCGGTCTCACGATCGGACAATAAAGTCGAATCAACTAACGTTTTTTAACGGAGAGTTTGATTCTGGCTCAGAACGAACGCTGGCGGCGTGGATAAGACATGCAAGTCGAGCGCTGATTTCAGGGTAGCAATATTCTGAAGTCGGAGCGGCGCAAGGGTGCGTAACACGTGGGTAATCTGCCATGAAGTCTGGAATAACTTGCTGAAAGGCGAGCTAATACCGGATGTGACAGCTTGAGGGCATCCTCAGGTTGTTAAAGTTGGGGACCGTAAGGCCTGACGCTTCTTGATGAACCCGCGGCCTATCAGCTAGTTGGTGAGGTAACGGCTCACCAAGGCTAAGACGGGTAGCTGGTCTGAGAGGACGACCAGCCACACTGGAACTGAGACACGGTCCAGACACCTACGGGTGGCAGCAGTCGAGAATT
>CAZUVM010000216.1:0-13753 GCA_964623885.1 uncultured Verrucomicrobiota bacterium | reverse complement strand
CGGCAAACTTCATCAGGTCGGCCGCCGTAGTGTAACCGCCGCCCGCCGAGGTTCCTCGCCATGGCAGCGTCGGTTCATTGGAAACAATTTCAAACTGATCCCTCATGTAGCCTTTGCTTCGGTTGGGCACCTCCACGCTCTCCGGCTCGGACCCCGAGTTGGTCATGCCGGCGACTTTGTAAACATTCTCGGCGACGAAGTCGTAGTACGACTTCCCCGAGACCTTCTCGATCAGCACACCGAGCAGCAGGAATCCGTAGTTGGAGTATTCCCACTTGGTGCCGGGCTCAAACTGCAGGTCGCGCGCGCCGTACAGCTTCACGTAATCTTGGAGTGTCCTCAATTCGAGCCGATGCGCCTCGAAGTCCGGACCGAAAATGTCACCCGTGCCGCCCGTGTGCGACAAGAGGTGCCTGACCTTTACCTTGGACGCCACGTTGGTGTTCGGATAATCGGGCAAAATCTTGCCGAGCGTATCGTCCAGCGACAGTTTGCCACGTTCGACCAACTGAAGCGTCGCGACCGCCGTGAACATTTTGTTCATCGAACCGATGCGGAACCGCGTGTTGAGCGTGTTGTCGATTCCCCTCTCGCAATCCGCCTTGCCCCTGGCGCCCGACGTGATCACCTTCCCGTTTTCGGCCCACAACCACACGCCGGAGAACTTCCCGGCGGCAGCGGCTTTATCGATTTCAGCTTTCCACGCCACGACCGCCGCCTCTTGGGTGAGTCGCTCGGGAACGGGTGCCCCCGCGGGTGGGGCAATCACGTTCAGAGTAATTTTAGTGATCACCGCCGGCTCCCCATCGCTCACGGTCACCGACATGCGGTTATAGGTCCCATTGCCTTCGCGTTCATGCAACACAGCTTGAATGTTCCGCGCCTGCGAGGATTCGATCGAATAAACATCGAATCCGCCGGTATTCCACCGCAGGTCGACCATGCGCTCGAGAGCGTCAGGCCGGTCCGGCCGATGCGCCCTGATGAAAGTTTCGAGCTTGTCCTTGTTGCCCGAATTCAGAGCTTCGAGATAACCGGCCAGGACCTTGCCGGCCGGAGTCGGTGGTAATTCAGCGGCCGCTCCCCCGAGGGCCAGGCCCAGCGAAAGAGCGCCAACAAGGAGCGAGACCCGGGGACAGTGGCGTTCGATTGTAAAGTGAAGCGTCATCGCCGGGGTCTCTCCATCCACTGGTTAGCACATCGTTTCTTTCTGGTCTAGAAAACACAAACCAGCCACGCGCCGCAAGTGCTGAGCGACGGATTCTGGTGCCGTGCCATGAACAAATACTAGCAGCCCGTAATCCGGATGCCAACGATTCGAAGGATTGCCTCGCCAGCGGATGAATTTGCCTGAATTACGGCGGATCTGCACGCATGGACCAGATGGTATCTCCACACGATAGTAGCATCCGTGGTTAAATTCTTCATCCTTCTTCCTTCAACGTAGCAACTACTTCAGTGACATGTAGGCCTTTATTAGCGGTTAAGATTTTGGTGAGTCCGGCCGCACGAAGGCCAGCACACGAACGAACACCGGATCGTTTTCCTTCCTCATCCCTTGAATCATGCCCAGATGGTCCTTTTCCGCAACGACGTCGGTAGAAATATCTGTTCCGAAGGACCTGGCTTTTTCTGCAAAGTTGCGCATGTCCGCTGCGAGCATGGGAAAATCGTCGCTGCCCACCAGCAACAGCGTGCGCGGCAGCTTTTGTTTGAGCTGATGCAACGGACTGAGCTTCGGAATCTCCTTAGGGTCCGAAGGGAATACGCCTCTTCCGGCGGGACCGGACATCGAATTGCCGTACCCGCGGCCATCGGTACGCGGCACGAGATCTACGATTGCACTGAGACCAATGACACCCGCAATATCGGCAGGCGAGAGATGCTCGGCCGCAAGAAAGCTCGGTTCGGCCGCTACGAGCAGGGCAAGCTGCCCGCCGGCCCCGTGTCCCACGAGAAAGATTTTCTTCGGGTCACCTCCGTATTCCGCCACATGGTTTTTGGCCCAGGCAAAGGCGGCGGCAACGTCGCTAGCTTGTTCGCGAATCGTGTGGGCCGGCGCCAGCCTGTGGGTGACCAGCACGCAGCCAATCCCATCATGCATCCAATGCTCCGCCACACTCATCGAACTCCTGCCACTGCCGGAGCGCCAGCCGCTGTCATAAACATGGACGACGGTCGCGAAACCTTTCGTGGCTGGCGCGTAAAAATCGAGAATAGGACGGGACATTCCCGCGCGATAAGCCACGTCTGGCATAATTGTGGGCTCTCCGATATAGCTCGCCGATACCGCAACCAAAGAAAAAATGGCAGCGAGCTTTTTCATCCCAAAAATGAAGCGCGAGGCATGAGCCATAGCAGGACGTCCGGGCCGGGCGTATCAGCGACACTCGAGTTCGTCATAGGGCAGCGAAATCAAGTGATATGCTTAACAAGAGTGGATGGTAATTCAGCGGGCGCCCCAGCCAGGGCCAGCCCCAGCGAAGGAGCGGCAACAACGAGCGAGAAAAAGCCGCGCATGTGCAGGTATGACGCAGAACCACCCGTATTGGTTCCATCGATGAGTGGAATATGAGGTATTCATCGTGTCGTCGGCAGTCCGGGGTCTTCTGTTCCCTTTCATCGAGTTACAGGCCAAGGCACATTTTGTAGTGGGCGGTGTGGCGGAGACGGTGTAAAAGAGGTCGCAGTTGCGGTGCCGTTTAGCGAAGCTGCTGCAGCAAAATTATTAAATATGAAAGTAAAAAACTTGTTCGTAGCTGTTCTAATTATTTCGGCGTTAATCAGGACGCATGCCGCCAGGGCGGCCGACGGCCCCAGTGTTGATTCGATTTTGGCCAAACACATCGAGGCGATGGGGGGAAAGGCCGCGCTTGAGAAAGTCAACTCCAGGGTGCTTAAGTTCAAAATGGAATCCGAGACCATCGGTGCCAGCGACGGTGAGATCTTCGCCAAAGCGCCCAACAAACAGCGGACGCAAATCGAGCTGAGCAACTCCGGAACCATCAACGAAGGGTTTGACGGTTCGGTTGGGTGGGCGCAATCCCCGTGGGAACCCCTGCGGGAAAAGACTGGCGACGAATTGGCCAAAACGAAGCGCGATGCGGAGTTTCACCGGGAGCTGAAATTAAAATCCATTTACCCGGACCTGGCTTACAAAGGCACGGAAAAAGCAGGTGAAGAAGAAGTATATGTCCTGGAATCCAAACCCTCTGCTTCAAGCAAGGAGCGTTTCTACCTGAGCACTAAAACGGGGTTGGTCGTGCGGCAGGACTCCCAATTCGAGGGAGCCCAGGGGCAGATCGTCCTTAGTTTGTTGGCCCAGGATTACAAAGCATTCGACGGCATCAAATACCCGACGCAGCTGAAAATGAAAGTCTCCGCCGGCGGGCAGAACTTTGAGTTCAACATGAAAATTCTCGAGGTAAAGCATAATGTAACAATCGAGGACACAAAATTCGCCAAACCCTCGGCCTGAGACCCGCGCCCGCCTGGCGCGTCTACACCGCATGAGCAGTAAGGGACTCCGTGCAATGAGCACTATTCCCCTCCACACTTTCTGACGATTTTCAGCTGGCCTTGCGAATCGGCCAAAACACTGGAAACCGAGCTGCGGTTATTTATCATCCCGAGTATTCACTCGGTGAGATCAAGTTCGTTTGTACCGATGTTTTTCTCCACGCAACGCCAGAAACTTCCAGAACACCGGTTCTGGGTGGAACTGATTACTGCTGAATCCGGCACCTCACGCTTTGTTCGTTACCGTCGGCTGATACGGTTCCCGCAACTCACCATGCCGCTCATTGCGGCGCTCACACCGCCGCACTGGAAGGTTACCCATACTGACGAGATCGTGCAGGAGGTGCAGTTCGATCTACCCTGCGATCTCGTCGGCATTACTGCCAACACACCGGCGGCACCGCATGCTTACAGGCTAGCTGCCGCTTTCCGCGCGCGAGGTAAAAAGGTCGTTATCGGGGGACCACATGCGACCCTGCTCCCGGAAGAAGTCCTACAGCATGCAGACGCAGTGGTTGTCGGCGAAGCTGAACTCGTATGGGCTTCGCTCCTGGAAGATTTCGAGAATGACGCGCTCAAAACACACTACCAAAACAAGGACTTCCCTAATTTGGCGAACATGCCCGCGCCGCGCTGGGACCTGATTAAGGGCCGGGCTTACGGCAAAGGAGTCACCATTGCCACGCGCGGCTGCCCGTTTGCGTGCGATTACTGTACGATTCCGGCCATGTATCGGCGGCGCATGCGCTACCGGCCGATCGCCCAACTCATTACGGAGATTCGGCGCATGCCCGGCCGGGCGCTCATCCTCTGGGACGACAACATTGCGGCGAACCGTGACTATGCTGGGGAGCTCTTTAAGGCACTCACGCCCCTCAAGCGCTGGTGGACGAGCCAGGCAACCGCAGATATTGCCAATGACGAAGAACTCCTGCGCCTCGCCGCGCAAAGCGGCTGCAAAGCGCTGTTCCTCGGACTCGAGAGTGTTTCGCAGGAGAGTCTCAACGGTGCAAATAAGCGCCACAACCGCACCGAAACTTACGCCGAAACGCTGCGCCGTTTTCACGACTTCGGCATCGCCGTCCAGGTTGGCACTGTGTTTGGGTTCGACCACGACGACCGCGGCATCTTCGAACGCACGGTCGACACCTTTAGAGCTATCGGCGTCGACTCGGCAACTGTGAGCGTCCTTATCCCTTTTCCGAACACACCGCTCTTTGATCGCCTCGAACGTCAGGGGCGGATCCTGACTTACGATTGGGAGAAGTACAATGGCAAAAAAGATGTGGTCTTCCAGCCGGCACATATGAGTCCGCACGAGTTGCTCATGGGAACCGAGTGGGCGGCCCGAAAGTTTTATTCCCTGGCGTCGATAGTTGAGCGCATGTGGAGATCGCGCACCGGGTTGTGGTGGAATTTGCCAAGGAACCTTGGCTATCATTTGGCACTGCGAAATTTCGGCAACATCGGCTACAGTCCTGCCCAAAGCCAGACCGGCTCGCTGAAATTACAGCAACAGACCGTAAATCCTTAAATCCACCACCTGCCGCTGCACTTCTTGTCCTTTTTGCCGCTGCCGCAGGAGCATGGCTCATTGGTTAGTCGCCTGGTGTCGAGTGTTTTGATGGCTTGGATTTGGCGACCGCTGGGGCAAGCTGTCACCGTCAATGATATTACATGGAAAAATTGTCCGCAGAAGAATATTGTGCACGTTGGCGCCGGTCGGTCTTTTCATCATTGTTGGCTCTATCTTGGCCACGGCATCAGTCGGGGAGCGCATCACCGTTTCAGGCACGGAGTTTCGCGCCGGTGGCAAGCACATCTGGCTGAATGGCGCCAACACGCCCTGGCATGCTTGGAACGACTTCGGCGGCCGTTACGAGGCCGGGTGGTGGGACAAGCACTTCGAGAAACTACATGAGAACGGCATCAATGCGACTCGTGTCTGGCTCTCCTGCAGCGGCGACGTCGGAATCAACATTGATACTAACGGAGTCGTAACGGGATGCACGCCGGCTTTTTGGAGCGATATCGACAGCCTTATGGAGAGCGCCGGCAAACACCAGGTCTATATCATGGCCACTCTGCTTTCGTTTGACCATTTTTCAGAACACCACGCCAACCACGCGCGGTGGCGAAAAATGCTGACGAATGGCGGCAATATCGATGCTCTGGTCAGCCATTACGTGGTCCCGTTCGTCGCTCGTTACAAGGACAATCCCTGGCTGTGGAGCATCGATTTGTGCAACGAGCCGGATTGGATTTATGAGAACGCCAGTTGCGGGAAGATTTCCTGGGACTGGATACAGATGTATGTGGCCAAAGCCGCGGTTGCGATTCACAACGACAGCCGGATCCTGGTGACGGTAGGACTTGCGATGGGCCCCAAGTACCAATCCAGCCGCCGGATGGATGTGTTCAGCGACGCCGTCCTGCAGGCCAAAGCCGGCGGAAGTTCCCTGGCGCGTTTGGATTTCTACTCCCCGCATCACTATGACTGGGTGACTCGAATTTACGGCAACCCCTTTACCAAGTCGCCGCAGGCCTATGGTTTGGACGGTGGCAAACCAGCCGTGATCGGCGAATACCCAGCGAAAGGAACGGCCGGGCGTAGCTTGGTGCAGGATTACGAAGACGCGTATCTCAACGGTTGGCAGGGCGTCCTGGCGTGGACCTCCAACGGAGTTGACGGCAACGGAAGCCTGCAAGAGCTTGGACCGGCCACCCGGGCGTTCCGCGACAATCACGCATCGGCCGGCACGTTTTGAGGTCTACCGTTCTCCACGAGCACAGTTGTGATGCTCCTGGCAGGCGAGCCCAGCGCCCGTGCGAAAGGCCTCCGCGACTCTCGGTTCGTCGTGATAGACCGACGCGGCGGCGTAAAAGCCTCCAGTCATGGCCACGGGGCTGTCAGGGTTCCGCGAGGCAGATCGGCTGCGCACAATCTGGCACAACGAACGGGTGGTTTTTGTAAAGTGGTTGGTAGAAATTGGAGCGAGCGAAGGGATTCGAACCCTCGACACTCACGTTGGCAACGTGATGCTCTACCAGGCTGAGCTACGCTCGCTTCCGTTAAGGCGACAACAAGCTAAGAGAATGCGTCAAAATTGCAAGCGGTGTTTTCCGGCCATCTTAATGCCAATAGCCGCGGACCCAAATGTACCCGTGTCCATGGTGAACCCAGTGAGGTCCAACCCACACAGCATGTGGATAAGGACGCACTCGCCAAACACCACCGACCCAGATCCATCTTCCGTTCCAGGCCCAGTAACCGGGAACCCAGTAATAGCCGGGGCCAGGGGCGGCCACGATTACCTCGGTCCGCGGGACGGGCGGCGCTTGAGTCACGACGACCTCCTGAGGAGGTGCAGGTGGCGGGGCCTGCACTACGGCCGCTTGCGCCGCGGGTGGAGGCGGCGGCGTTTCGACACAGCCAGTGAACATGGGGAGAGCTGACAAAATCGATATAACGAAAACGTTCTTTTTCATACTGCAATATAGGACGTTCCAGAACAGCAATTCTTCATCCACCGGAAGCAGCAGCAGATTAGGAACTTAAGTAGGCTCACCGAGAGGTTGCCCGCCTTTCGGACCGGCCCCTGTATCGAAGACCAGCCGCAGATCGGTGCCGACCTGGTAACGCCGCGGCTGGTCTTCGACACAGCCACGGTCCGCGCTACTTGCCTTCGCCGTCGGAAGGGTGGTGGTTGTTGCCACCGCGGCCCGCAAGCGCCAGCTCCGGTTCCCTTTCAGTATCGTGCAGCTCGAAATCCCGACCCAGCGCCCCTGGCTCTTCACCGGCATGCTGCTTGGCAATCAACACGTAAATTGACGGGATAACCAGCAAGGTAAACACAGTTCCAATCGCCATGCCGGTAACCAGGGTAATGCCGATCGAATTCCGCGCGGCAGCCCCGGCACCTCGCACGAGGGTGAGTGGGAAATGACCACAAATGGTGGCGGCGGTAGTCATCAGCACCGGGCGCAACCGCACCAGTGCGGCTTCGCGGACGGCATGCACCTTGGTCAAGCCGCGCCTCTGGAGCTGGTTGGCAAATTCGACGATCAAAATGCCGTTCTTGGAAACCAGGCCCACCAGTGTTACTAATCCAACCTGGGCGTAAATGTTCATCGTCGTGGTCCAGCCGTTGGTCCAGAAAGGCATCCCCTGGCCCGGCATTTTGAGGAAGCTGAAAATCAGCGCTCCAAACATTGCCAGCGGAACCGAACCCAGAATGATGATGAAGGGGTCGCGGAAGCTGTTGAATTGCGCAGCCAAAACCAGGATGATCAGCAGGATCGATAAAAACATCGCGGGCAGGAATTTGTTGCCTTCTGTGCGCAGTTGTCGCGATTCCCCGGTATAATCTACTTTGTAACCTTTGGGCAGGATTTGCGCCGCCTCGGTTTCGAGGAAACGCAGGGCCTGGTCGAGGGGGCGTACGGCCATGCCGCTGAGCTTCACCGCATTGAATTGTTGGAAGCGATTTAGTGTCCGCGGCCCCACTTTTTTCGTGGTCGTAGCGAATGTGCTCAACGGCACCAACTGTCCGTTTGGACCCTTAACGTAAGTTGATTCGAGCTGCGCTGGGTTCAATCGCTCGATGCGTTTCACCTGTGGAATAACCTTGTAACTGCGCCCGGCCAGACTGAACCGGTTCACGAAATTGCCGCCCACCAGCGCCGAAAGATCCGACCCAACGGTCGCCATGTTTAATCCCAGCGAAGCGACTTTATCCCGGTCCATGATCAACTCATACTCAGGTTGGTCGACCTTGGTATCAATCATCGGAGGGAACCCAAACATGCCGCTCTCAGCAGCTCTTTGCTGCAATTTCTGCGCGAACTCAAGGATGCGCTCCGGATCGTCGGTACCCGCAATAATAAATTCGACCGGGAACTGACCGCCGCCCGGGAGGGAAGGAGGTGCGCCCAGGAAAGGCCGCACGCCGGGAACACGGCTAACCCTCTTCTGCAATTCCGGCAGGATTTGAAACACTGTGCGTTTGCGCTCACCCCAAGGCTTGAACACCACGCCACCGAAGCCATTGTCCGGGAAAGTAATTTGAAAAGTTTGGCTGGCCTCGGGTACGCCCATCATTTCACGGTTCACCGCTTCGGTGTAAAAGGTGGTCTGCTCGATGGTGGAATCGGCCGGGGCTTCTACCGCGCCGAACAGGAAACTCTGGTCCTCGGTCGGGGCCAGTTCCTTCGGCGCCAGCAGATACAGAGGCACCACCAGCAAGCTCAGCCCGATCCACAAGACATAGATGGCTGGCCTCGCTGACAGCGTCGTATCCAGGACACGACCGTAAGTGCGCCGGAGCCGATCAAAGCCATGGTTGATCCGGCCTACGAGTCCCTGCTCCTCGCGGCCCGCGCTCAGCAGTTTGGAAGACATCACGGGCGAAAGCGTGAGCGCCACCACACCCGAAATGAAAACCGCCCCCGCCAGAGTGAAAGCGAATTCGCGAAACAGTGAACCGGTCAACCCGCCCTGGAGCCCAATGGGCGCATAGACTGCCGCAAGGGTAATCGTCATGGCGATCACCGGACTGACCAACTCGCGCGCGCCCATCAGCGCGGCGTCGAGCGGTGTTTTACCCTCGCGGACGTGGCGTTCAACATTCTCAACGATCACAATGGCGTCGTCGACCACCAGACCGACGGAGAGCACAATGGCGAGCAGCGTCAGCAGGTTGATCGTAAACCCAAAAACCTGCATCAGGAACACGGCGCCGATTAAGGAGACGGGAATCGCTACCAGCGGCACCAGCACCGAGCGTACCGAACCCAGGAACAGGTAAATGACAATTGCAACAATGAGCAGTGTCTCCGTCAGTGTCTTGAGAACTTCATGAATGGCATCGTCGATATATTTGGTCGCGTCATAAGCGATGCCTCCGCTCAACCCTGTGGGAAGTTCCTTTTGAATCGAGTCCAGTTCAGCGCGAACGCGTTTGATCACGTCCAGCGAGTTGGCATTCGGCAGCGGCCACACGCCCATGAACACCGCGCGTTGCCCGCTAAAACGTACTTCGGCATCGTAATCCTCGGCGCCCAGCACTACGTCAGCCACGTCGCGCAAGCGCACCAGGTTGTTCCCGGACTGTCGCACGACCAGGTTGCGGAACTCCTCGACTGAACGCAGATCTGTGTTGGCGCTCAGGTTCACTTGCACGAGCGAGCCTTTGGTATGGCCGACGGCTGAGAGGAAATTATTGGCCGCCAGCGCATCACGGATTTGGGCTGGGCTGATATTGAGCGCCGCCAGTTTGTCTGGCTTAAGCCAGATACGCATGGCGAAAGTGCGGCCGCCAAGAATGTCCGCCCGCTGAACACCTTCCAGCGCTGTCAGACGCGGTTGAACAATCCGAACCAGATAGTCCGTGATCTGGTTGGCCTCCATGATGTCCGAGGTGAAACTCAAATAAGCCGCCGCGAACTGCGAATCGGCCGACTCGACATTGATAATGGGCACTTCAGCTTCCGGAGGCAGGTCGTTGCGGACCTGGTCCACCTTGGAGCTGATTTCGGCCAGTGCCTTATTGGGATCGTAATTGATCTTGAGCCGGATGGTGATCGTTGAGAGACCCAGAGCGCTGGAGGATTGGATATAATCAATCCCGTCCGCGGCGGCGATGGCGCGCTCGAGCGGGGTCGTAATGAATCCACGAACCAGGTCGGCGCTCGCCCCGACATATACCGTTTTGACGGTTACCGAGGCGTTATCACTGCGGGGGTACTGCCGCACGACCAGCGAACGAATCGCCTGGAACCCGGCAATGAGAATCACCAGGTTCACCACGATGGCAAGCACCGGGCGCTTGATAAACAGGTCGGTGAAAGACTTCATGGCAGCTCTACGGCTCTGGGCGGATGCTTCTGACTAGCTATCCGCCGGATGCGGCGAGGTTGAGGATTTCGGGGTTATCTCGTTGTTTTCGCTCACCGACATCCCGGGGCGGAGCTTAAACACACCAGAGCTGGCAATCTTCTCACCGGCCTTAAGACCGGCCTCCACTGTGATAAAATCGCCACGCGTGCGTCCGGTGCGAACGATCTGCCGGCGCACCGTCAGGCTCGGTGTGGCTCCCGGCACGGTCGTGTTCGATTCAATCACATAGACCGACTCGCCGTATGGATCATTTAGCACCGAGGTAAGGGGGATGACCAAAACGTTGCTTTCCTCTGGCAGCAACACTTCCACCCGGGTGTACATCCCGGGGCGCAGGGAGGCATCGGCGTTTTCAAAAGTGGCTCGCAGCCCAACGCTGCGCGTGGACGAATCGAGGTCGGGATTGATGGCAGTCAACTCACCCTCGAATTGGCGGTCCGGAAAGGCGTCGATTGCAAGGCGAACGCGAAGGCCGGTTTTGAGCCGGGCCAGCTCCTGCTGGGGGAGCGAGAAATCGGCATAAATGGGAGTGAGCGATTGCAGCGAAACGATCGGTTTGCCGGCGTCAAGGTATTGGCCGAGGTTTACCTGGCGAATACCCAACCGGCCGGCGAACGGCGCGCGTATGGTCTTTTTGTCGATGACCGCTTGGATGGCATCGGCATTGGCCTGGCTCTGTTTCATGGTGGCCTCGGCCGTATCAAGATCAGCCTGGGGCACCATGTTTTCCTCGCGCAGCTTTTTGGAACGCTCGAGGTTAATGCGAGCCAGGTCGACTTGCGCCTTAATCGCCCGCAACTGAGCATCCTCGGAGGAAGTGTCGAGCCGCAGCAACAAATCGCCCTTGGCCACCACGGCGCCGGACTCAAAAGTGATGTCGCGGATGAGGCCCGCAACTTCAGTCGTGACCGTGACACCCTGGGCTGCGGTTACCGAGCCGATGGCTGACAGAGTGGCCTGCCATTTCTCTTCCTTGACCACGGCTGAGGAGACTGTTTCGGGCGGTTGCGCGAATGATTTGCCCGCCGCCATTAGCGTCTGGAACTGGAGGAATTTGATTCCTCCCAAGGCCACCAGGGCACCTATAACGATCACAATGGCGATGCCAACTTTGAGTCTCATGTTTTACTTTCCACTTTGGGAGAGAAGTTGGGTGGACTGCTCGCCCGTAAACTTACAAACGATAGGTACGAAGCGGCTTTGCGTCAAATTGATTGCTGTGAAAAAGGAGTCGAAATGAGTCGAAATGGGTGGCGTCCCTCGTAGGGTAGCCTTCTTGCCTTGCCAGTGACGGGCATCCTCGCCGCCAGTCACTTGGCCCGACAGCCGAGACGGCTACCCTAGGACGTCCGATATGGGACAGCCGCCTCCTGAAGCACGTCGCGAATGGCTGCCGCGGTTTTGGTTCCAATCCCCTCAATTTCCTGCAGGCGCTCCTGGGTGGCAGTCATGACCGCCTCGACAGTCCCGAAGCTATCCAGCAATTGTTCCGCCCGGTTGGGGCCAATCCCGGGTAATCCTTGCAGGATTCGCAATTGCATGCGGCGTTTGCGTTTTGGCTTGCGGGCGTGCGCAAATCCGTTGTCAGACTCATGTCGGCGGATTTGTTTCGCCGCGTAAAGCATCAGGTGAGCGGTTTCATTCGCGTCAAGCGCGCGCAGAACCGGCAAGTGAAAAATCAAACTAAGCGAGATCATTGCTCCTTGCAGCGATTCGCGCCGCATCTGGGTGGCAGCCAGATCGGCGCTTCGACCTTCAAGAATGAGCGCCGCGGGTTGGGTCAGGCTGACCAGGCGGGTGGCTTGTGCAAACAAGCGTCCGTCAGCAATGGAGCCGGCGAAATCCACGACGGTTTTGCGCTCGAACACACAACGGCCATCAACGATGTAATCGCCAATTGGTAATCGCTTGAAAATGACCTGTACTCCGGGGAGCTTTTGCAGAGCAGCCGGTACCGCGCTGGAAACCTCCCGATCATCGGCAACGATGGTGCAAAGGCTGGGTGCAGCGAAATCGGACTGCTCCATTCGAGGAGTAAAGCTCAACCGACCGAAGTAATCAAGAGGCAACCATTGTGGTTCCAATCGGAAAGCGACGCAGAGCGTCGCACTCCAAACGCTCCGCGAGGACAGACGCCCAGGGAATGGCGAAGCCTTTGAGTGCGACGCTCCGCGTCACTTTGGTTGTTCCCTGAATCCTTCGGCCGGTTATTTGCTGCTTACGGGTTTGGCCTCTGTCGAAGTGGCCCGGCCCAATTTGCTGTTGCGACTGCCGTAGAAGAAATAAACGACGATACCGATCAGGAACCAAACAATCAACCGCCGCCAAGTGGTCCAGGGCAGCGCCGCCATCAGCACAACCGCGGAGATAGCGCCGGCAGGAGCCACAAACCAAACCGCGGGGGTGCGAAACTTGCGTGGTAAATCCGGCTCCCGAATCCGTAGCACCAGGATCCCGGCCGATACAATGACAAAGGCCAGCAGTGTGCCTATCGAGCAGAGGCTGCCCGCCTCACGGACCGTGAAAACGGCTGAAAAGAACGCGACGAAAATGCCTGTAATAATTGATGTGATCCACGGCGTGCGAAAACGAGGATGTACCTGGCTTACAACCGGCGGCAGCAGGCCGTCACGAGCCATACTGTAAAAAACCCGCGATTGGCCAAGGAGCATGACAAGAATAACCGAAGACAAACCGGCAATCGCCCCCAGTTTGATCAATTGCCCCATCCATCCCATCCCCGCCCTGTCCGCGGCTACGGCGATCGGGTCTGGCACATCTAACTGAGTATAAGGTACTACCCCGGTTGCGATCCCGGACACCAGAATGTAGAGCACTGTACAAATGAGAAGTGAGCCGATGATACCTATGGGCATGTCGCGCTGCGGATTCTTGGCTTCTTGGGCAGCTGTGCTCACAGCATCGAAGCCAATGTAGGCAAAAAACACTATTCCGGCTCCGGTAAGGATCCCTGGCCAGCCGAAGTGACCGTTTCCAGCGCTAGCTGGGATAAACGGATGCCAATTTGCCGAGCTGATGGCGCGTATCGCTCCGCCAATAAAGAGGAGAACCACCGCCACTTTGATAATCACGATCGCATTGTTAACGTTGGCAGATTCTTTAATCCCAACCACGAGCAGGGTTGTGACAATGAAAATAATGATTACAGCCGGCACATTGAAAATAGCGGTCGCATGAGCGAGTTGAGCGGGGTCAGTGCCCAGCGCGGTAATCTGATCAGCCAGACCTGTGCTGAAAGCCGCCCAGCCGGCTCTCATTTTCAGCCCTACGGCAAGTGCGGCTGGGATATCGACCAACTCGGTGCCACGTGCTGCC
>CAZUVM010000215.1:0-16092 GCA_964623885.1 uncultured Verrucomicrobiota bacterium | reverse complement strand
GAAACCCAGCCCTTGCCGACATGGATCGGCTACTATGCCCATCAACTGCCGCAGTGGTTTCAGCAAACCTCCACTGCCGCCATGTTCGGCATCGAACTCATCCTCCCATTCTTCATTTTTGCGCCGCGTCGTTTGCGCCAAATCCCGTTCGTCGCATTTGTCTTCCTGCAAGTTCTCATCTTCCTGACAGGCAATTACTGCTTTTTTAATCTGCTGACGGTCGCGCTTTGCCTGCTGCTGCTCGACGATGCCGCACTGCGTAACTGGATCCCGAAACGATTTTGTAAACAGCCCAAGCCTGCCGCGCACACCTTCAATGACCACGCCGGCCCGAATAGTGGTCGCGCCTCACGATGGATTGGCTTGCATCGGACTCTATTCAGGCTGCAGCGCTTTACCGCAATTCCAGTGGCGTGTATCTTCATTCTCATTCCGCTCATCGATTTTTCCGCTCTGTCTCGCTTGCGTTTGCCCCTGCCGCAACCAGTCTCCAGCCTTTATTCCTGGCTCGGTCCATTCCGGAGTTGCAACCACTACGGGCTGTTTGCGGTCATGACCACTAACCGTCTCGAAATCAGCGTGGAGGGCAGCAACGACCGCGTCACCTGGGTCGCCTATGAATTCAAATATAAACCCGGCGACCTCATACGCCGTCCGGTTTTCGTCGAACCACACCAGCCTCGCCTCGACTGGCAAATGTGGTTTGCTGCCCTGGGTGATTATCGCGAGAACCCTTGGTTCGTGAATTTTTGCGTGCGCCTTTTGCAGGGACGTCCTGAAGTGTTAGCGCTCCTGGCATACAATCCCTTTCCTCAGACACCTCCTCGCTATGTGCGTGCCGTCACTTATCAATACCACTTCACCGATCTCGCGACGCATCGCCGCACCGGCGACTGGTGGGTGCGCAAGCCGCGCGGCGAGTACCTGCCGGCGATCTCCCTGCGTGGCCAGTGACCGGGTGGCGGCAGCACTGCTATGCCCCAATGCACGCTGATGCATTGGGGACGCCGGGACGGCGTCCCTACCAATGACGAGTTCGGCCCCTTTGCTCCCTTGCGCTGCTTATGCCACCTCGCTGATAATTCCAACATTCATGACCGGTGACAATTGCGCTTTAGAAATTGAAAATGGACGCCGCTCGATCCGCCAGTTTCTAGTGCCGCTGATGGATAAGCCGGCGCTCGAATTTGTATCGGTCGGTTCATTCGAAATCGAAGGTAGACAGTACTCTCTGCCGCGCTTCACATTTCGCGGTCCCAACAGCGCCGACCCGCTGCGCATCGGATTGTTTGCCGCAATTCACGGCGATGAACCCGCCGGTGCTCTCGCTTCTCGCCAAATCCTGCTCGACCTGCTTTCCAACCCAGAAGTTGCCGAGAGCTTTCATTTGCAGGTCTACCCGATTTGCAATCCCACCGGCTTCGAAGACGGCACTCGTCATTCCCGTCGTGGACGCGACCTCAACCGCGAATTCTGGAAAGGCTCCGTTGAACCGGAAGTCGAAATCCTCGAACACGTGCTTCGCACGAGCCATTTTCAGGGAATCATCCAACTCCAAGCCGATGACACCAGCGATGGGATTTATGGTTACGTGCGCGGACATACGCTCACCGAGAACCTGCTTCGCCCCGCGCTGCGCGCTGCCGGCCAGATTTTGCCACGCAATGTCAATGCCACCATTGACGGATTTGCTGCCCGCGACGGCATCATCTACGACCATTTCGAAGGCGCCTTGCGCGCGCCGGCCCAGATGGATCCAGTCCCATTTGAGATCATTTTTGAAACGCCCTGCCTGGCGCCGATGGACCAGCAGGTTCGAGCGCTCGAAACTGCGGTCTACACCATCCTGAGTGAGTATCGCCGGCTCATGGCCTTCGCCGCAAATATCTAAACCACCAGTTCAATCAACACATGCACGCTGAACATTGCAAAATCGAGCGTCTTAAGGTACCATTCGCCGATTCTGACCTCGCGACTCTCGCGCAACTTTTAGTGGATGCCGTCGATTCCGGGGCTGCCGTTAGCTTCCTCAACAATCTGACAGTCGAGCGCGCGCGGCTATGGTGGCGTGACACTATTGCGACGGCGAACCCTCGGTCCGTTTTTCTGATCGCCCGCGACACGGACGGCATTATCGGCACGGTTCAGCTTCACCCCGCCTGGGCGCCGAACCAGCCGCATCGCGCGGACATCGCCAAGCTCCTGGTCCACCGGCGAAGCCGCCGCTGCGGACTAGGCAGCCGGCTCATGAAAACCATCGAAGAGGCTGCGTGGGCCGCCGGGTTCACGCTCCTGACGCTCGATGCCAAAGCCGGCGGCGCCGCCGAGCGATTATATCGCCAGCTTGGATGGATTTGTGCTGGAAGCATCCCGCGGTATGCGCTGGATCCGGACGGGAAAGCGCTGCATGACGACGTCATTTTCTACAAGCATTTCAATGGCAAGTGAAGGGCAACGCCGGAGGTTCCGTACTCTTCCTATGGGGCTCTGAATTCGCGATTGCTCTAGCCCCGGGCGCGAGCATAATCGCGATTATATGAAAACGAATTCCCTTACTCTGCTGATAGCCGCGGGCGCGGTTGCTGTCATGCTCTCCGGCTGCGGCAATTCGTCGTCGACCGCGGACAATAAGGTCGCTTCGCCGGCACCGCCGCAAACACCGAACCAGGCGGCTGCGCCAACTCCACCTGCAACTCCATCGCAACCCACAACCCCAACGGCTCCCGCGCCAGTTGCCGTCGCTCAGGAAGCCGCATCATCGACGCCGACAATACCTACTTCAACCACCACGCAGTCAACCGACAGTTCATCCGCAGTTACTTCTGCCACGGCGCAGCTCTCGACCACGGCCAAAGCCCAAAACGACCCGGTCCTCAGTTCTGTCGGGACCGAACTCGCGGACAAAGTCAACGCGCTGGCACAGACCTCACCGGGCAATACCGACCTGAACTCGAAGCTCACCAGCTCCGTTCAATCGCTGGCGGCCGGCAAAGATTCCTCGGCGCTCAGCTCCTTCTATCAATCAGTCCAATCGACAGGATTTACCCCGCAGCAAACCCAATTGGCCAAGGAGGTCGGCAACCTGGCCAGTGCCTATGTTGTGCAGCGTAATTTCTCATCGGTTCAAGGCGCTCAGGGAGATGTCGCGACGATCGTAAGCTCGTTGCGCAAAGGGGAGATCACGCCCATGATGCCTGCCCTCAAAAACGTGGCGCAGAACGCCAGCCTGACCCAGCCCCAGAAGGATTTGCTCGGCTCGATCGCGGATAAATACGCTCCCGGGTTGTCGAAGGCCACCGGCACATTGCAGCAGGGCCTGAACAGCCTTGGCAACCTGGGCAAGTGAGCCCACTGCGGAAGTCCGAAGGCAGAAGGCCGAGGGCCGAAAGAAGGCCAAAGCCCGAATTCCGAACGAGAGGCTGAGCCCGATTCGGACTTCGGCAATTCGGACTTCTTTCGGCCTTCGACCTTCGGACTTTTGCTCCCCTGGGGTATTCACCCCATATCCCCGCTGTCTACTGATTGCTATAAGATCCGTTTGTTCCCAAACAGTAGGAAGGTCGCATGACACATTGGTCCGAAAAGGCGCAACGCGCGATCTGGCTTTTGGAAAAGCCCTGGAGGAGTTTGCTCTAGCTTGCGCCGGCTTTGTGCATGCGCGGGAAAGGAGAACAAATGAAACTGGGAAAGCACGCACCAAAATTCGACAGCCGAACTTTATTGTTCGGAAAATACCTAACACCAAGTCTGCCACCACCACCTCCGGCCATCGACTATTCGAAGCCGGTACAGACTTGGCCGATGATGGGCAACGATACGTACGGTGACTGCACCTGCGCCGCCGCCGGGCACATGATCCAGGAATGGACCGCCAACAACGGCAACCAGGTCATCCTGCCGGATTCGCAAATTCTGAAGGCGTATAAGCATTTCGCCGGCAATAATCCGGACGCCGGCGCTAACATGCTCGACGTCCTGAAGTACTGGCGGTCTACCGGAGTCGGAAATCATAAGATCACAGCCTTTGCCCAACTAGAACCGCGGAACGATCTGCAACTCCGGGATGCGGTTGACTTGTTTGGCAATTGCTACATCGGCCTGGCGTTGCCCGATTCTGTGGTGGCACCGGGATCGGACTTCACGAAGAATCCCTGGATCGTTCCACCACAAGGGCCGGTCGGCGATGCGGCGCCAAATCCGAACAACGGCCATTGCGTTCCCGCAGTCGCTTACGATCAGCGGAATGTGTACGTCGTTACCTGGGGAGTTCTGAAGCCGATGAGCTGGCAGTTCTTCGATTCCTATATGGACGAAGCCTTTGCCGTTCTTAGCGTCGACTGGTTCGGCGCCGATGGCAAAGCACCGCCCGGGTTTGATCTGGCTACGCTTAAACAAGACCTCCAGGCCGTTGCGAAAGCGCCGGCACAGCTCATGGCTCCGCGGCGCAACAATAAACCGCTCGTTCAGATGTAGCGCTGGGGGTCCTCGCCTGCGGGTTATGGCAGCGTCTCGCTGCCAGTTCGGCAGCTACCTTTCCCGCCGCGCATAACATTGATGAAGTCACCTCGGAGCGGGGATACCCGCTTCGGGGGAGATGCGTGCCTACCCTGCCGTTTGCGGCACCATCAGAGTCTGGTTTACGGCCTCAAGAAACTCGTCCAGGCCAAACGGCTTCTGAAGAATTTTGGTGGCGCCCAGTGTGTGGGCTATCGAAAGCATCATTGGTCCCGCAGGTTTGCCGGACATGACGATGACCGCCGTTTCGGGACAGGTCTTTTTCAGTTCGATAAGCGTTGCGAGCCCTTCCTGGTTCGGCATGAAAATGTCCGTGATCACCAGGTCCGCAGGTGAGGTTAGCTGGCTCGCAAGACCTTCACGCCCGTCAGCCGCGAGGACGACCTCGTGGCCGGCGGATTTAAGCGCCTTCTGCAGCGCCGATCTCACCGCCGGTTCATCGTCGATAACCAGAATTCTTGCCATGTTCGGTCAAAACAGAACGAAGTCGAAGCGATCTAACAGAAAACCCCGCGACTTCTCACTGCAAATAAAGCAACTACCATACCGGCCGAGGGCTCTTTGCATGCAGCTAAATCACAGGTACTTCCTCTTTTCTGTGGACAAATATTCGCCCGAACTTGATAGTGTTTTATAAACCCCGGTGAGATAACGTGAATGGCAGCGAAGCCTGACCATGGCTGATAGAATCCCAGGACCAGCGTGTGGTTCGAGGCTGGGCCCCGACTGGATTGACGATGGCACTGGTTGCCGCGCCCGCACTGGCGCGCCCGGTCCGCTGCGTATGTTCATGTCACTTGTTTTGGGAGCGACCCCCAACGACCCCGACGGCGAGGCTGCCGAAAGAGCTATGATTGAATACGACATCGACCTGATTGCGAAGTCGTCATTCGGACGCACGGCAGAAGGCAAAAAAATTGTGGCGGTGCTTCGCCGTTTTGACACGAATCACACCATCGCTTATGGCGATACCGAGGGTGCGCGCGGTAATTTCTACGGCACCGGCATCACCGTGAATAAAGATTTATCCGGCAACGTGGGCGAAACCATACTCGAACTGGTCCACGAAGCGTCTCACGCAACATGGCGTGCCCGACACCCGCTTGGCAAAGGCCATGACGAAACGATCGATGAGGCAACCGATAACGAACTTTTTGCCCAGGAGAACGAACTCAAAATCTACCAGTGGCTGAAGCTGAAACAACAATTCTCGGACGCACAAATGGAAGCGCGGTTGGAGCGCCAGGCCAAAGGCACGCTGCGTTCAGGGATTCTGGAACACGAAAAGGCAGAACGGGAATCAAAGTAAAACAGACAGCCCTCATCTGACCCTCCCGGGCGGCAGATCACCGGCCTTGCTTTGCGCTTTCCACCTGGGCATCGGTGTGCACACGGTTACCGGCCGCGTTAATCGCGGTCGGAGTCACCACCACCAGCAAACGCTTTTCACCTGCTTTTTCCACGGACCGTCCGTTCTCATCGACTGCACCGCCTATAATCAGCGTGTGCCCGTCCCAAACCGTCGTGGTGAGAGGCAGTCGCCAAGACTGGAACTGCGGAGTGGGCGGTTCACCTTGTTGTAGCGTTTCGTAACCGAGGAACTTGTTAACCGACGCCATCATGGCCAAATCCATCCGCAACGTATCCGTCGAAAGCGTCGGTAACACATCCAGCATGGGACCAACCGGCACTTCGTTTGTGACCCAATGATCCGATGGCCAATTTGTAAAAACTCCGACACTCTTAAGGTCCACAATCTGAATCTCGGACTGGCGACCGCTCAACGTGGTGACGCTGGATTCCGTCAGCAATTCGATCTCCTGATTGTTTCTCCATGACTCGAGTTGTCTCTTCCCCTCTTCGGCAGTCATTTGAACGCTCTGAACAGATGAACCCTGACTTTGCAAAGGATGCGAGTTCCAGAAACTGGCCGCTTCGCTTTCAGGCAGTTCGATGAACCTGGCTTTAATGTTCAGTTGGGGCTGCGTCATGTTCAATACCTGAACGACGGACTCAATCACGTCCAGATCTTGCAGACTGGCGCGGATTAGAACTGTGCTTTGGCGGTCGTTAAAGAAAATGGTTTTGGGCGGACTCAGGTCCACGTTCAAGCTGGTGAGAAACTCGCGCAGCAGTGTCGCCGTGTCCTGGCGCAAACCGGTGGCAGGCTTGCCCACAGCCCTTCGCAATCCGCTCTCGAACGCATTCGGATCGACTTTCATTAACCGTGTATAAAGCGGAATGGGCTCGTTCTTGCTCTTCAACGAAAAGACCACCGCGTAATCCTCGATGGCGTACTTAATCGGTTTGCTGGCCGTTTTGACAACGGCATCCAGCGCATCAACCAACCGGATGTTGGTGAGTTGTGGTTCAATCCAAATGGTCACATTGCCGAGTTGAGAGCTATCGCGGTCAGGCTGCGCTTGGCTGATGACGAAATTAATTCCATTACCATCCGGATCGCGGAGTTTGGATTCATTTGCGAGCATCTTCGTCACTTCACCAAGCGAAACATTGTTGAACGCCATGGAATCGAGTTTAATTTCATCCAGCTTGCGAAATATTTTTTGCCGGCCCGGGGAGACGTTGCGCAGCCCAAACTGCTTTTTGGCCCGCGCTTCCTTGATCAAACTGAGATAATAATAGGCTGCCTGTTCGCGAACGTTCTCCTTCAACGCCAGCGTGAACTTCTGCTCCGCTTCGTCGAGCTTGCCCATTTCGTAAAACAGTTTGCCATCCTGGACCAGGGCTTTGGCAGCGACTTCTTTTTCAGCATCCACGACCGGAATTTGGTCGGAAGCGGCCAGTCCTCCAGTGCCGACGAAAGAAGAGCCCAACGGTTTGGCCGGGTTAGGCGCCCCCTCAAAGGCCGGTGCTGTGCCGGCCTGCACACCCAGTTTACCGCCGCTCATCAAAACGTTACCCAAATACCAGTCAAATCCCAGGGCGCCCTGATTCGTACCTATGTTCACCGCCGTGTCCGGGTCCGGTGGAGTATTCTTTGCCGGCGCCTGGCCCATCGGCAAACCCAGCGTGCCAAAAAGCACCCCGCACAAAACCGAAAGGAAAGTAACTCCCGCTCTTCGAGGTGGACGAAAGTCCGCCAGCCTCTCGATTCTCCCGTGCAGTGCGCCGCGCGATTCGAGGATGCCCACCAGTCCCAGACCGGCCGTGGGTCCGGCTAGACCCAATCGCGCTACCTCCAGTAATGTCGGAGCATAATTCTCAGCCTCACCACGCAGCGCCAGCATCACCCCTTCATCCACTGCCTCTTCACGAACACGCCGGATTCGGCTGTTCGCAATCCAGACGAGCGGATGCCACCAATAGATGCTCTGCAACAACGCCTGGAAGCAGTTCACCCAAACGTCGCGCCGCCGCAAGTGGATTAATTCATGCAGCAACACCGAACGGAGTTGGATAGACGACAATAGTCTCGCCAGCGATTCGGGCAAAAGGATGATCGGGCGAATCAATCCAAACAACGCGGGCGAAACCGGTCCTCGCACCAGACGCAGCGGCACCGGACGGCGCAGCCCGGCAGCCGCGCGCGATTCATTCAACACATTCTGCAGCCAATCGGGTGTTTCGCTTATGGCGACAGCTTCCCGCGCAACCTCTCGCCACCGCCAGAGCAGGTATATTAGTAACGTAATTGTGATCGCGCCACTGCCCGCCAGCGCTCCCCCGCCAAAAGACAAGGTCGGCTTCGAACGCGGCGACGCTACCGCAGGTTCGACCATCACCGATGTGGTGGCCGGGCCATAGGTAACCTTCACTGGCCGATAAAGCGGCCGCGACTCGTGAACCCCTGGGCGCACCCACCATGCCACGCTCGTGGGCAGCGCGAGCGACGGCGGCAACGCCAATTTCAGCAACGCAACCAGCCACAGCGCGTATCGGATCGCGGGTCGAACCTTTCGGCCGAAGAACAAATCACCTGCCAGCAACAGCACAATCAGCAGGCTCGATTGCCACAAAATCGCCCAGCCAATGCCTGGCAAATCGCGGCCCCAAGCGTTCAGATTTTCAATGAAGGAGTTCATACCCCGTCGGTTTTCTTCTTCTTTGCTTTGATCAACGCCTCCAGTTCCGCCAGTTCATCGGCTGAGATGTTCCGGCTCTCGATCAGGCACTGAACCATCGGCGTCAGCGCGCCGTTGAACGCCTGTTTGAGAGCATACAGCGCCTCTGAACGTTGAGCCTGCTGCTGCGTAATGGCTGAACTATAGAGCGTGGCATTGCGCACTTTTTCCGAGCGAAGCAGGCATTTGCCGACCATTCGGTCCATTAGTGTTCGCACGGTGCTGTACGCCCAGCGCGTTTGCCGGGCCAGGCGCTCCTGCACTTCCGTTGCCGTGCAGGGTTCATGCTCCCAAACCGCCTTGATGATGGCCCACTCGGCCCGGGTCAATTCGCACGGCTTCGCCATAAAACGCTCAAGGCGCCACTATACTCTACAATTGTAAAAAGTGTCAACCAGATTCTTTTACAATTGTAAATGAATAATCTCCAGCCCGCAGGGCTGAAAGAAGCGGCCGGAGGCCGCAGCCAAGCGAAGACCTCGGTAAAAACCTCACTTAAACGCAGCGCCGTCCGCAAGGGCGCCGGAGGGACCAATCCCTCCGCACCCTCAACTCTCAACCTCAACCAGATCAATCCTTCAGCAGGCCCTGCCGCACCGGTTGGTCGGCCTCACTCTTTTTCTCCTCTGCTGCAGCAAACTGCTTCTGCGGCGCGTCAACCGGCGCCGGAATATCAACGGAGGCGCTCTTATGCGCGGCGGCCTTGGCCTTGGCGATCGCCGGTAAGGCAATCGCCGCCGCGATACTCGCCGGGACAATAGACATCGCTAAAAGCACTTTGGCTGGGTGTTGATTGCCGTTGCCGATACCGCGCCAGCCTTCGTCGGTGTTCGCACTCACGCTGAACCCGCACCCGGCGGCATTGGCGCCAAGCATCGATTTCAAAGCTTCCGCCGCTCCTCCCTGCTGCCCGTTTGAAGAGCTGGCCATCTGCAGCGCTTGCTGCTGAATCTGCAGGATTGTATTACCGAGCCGCTGGCTCACGAATGTGAAATGGTTACCTTCCAGCGGAACATCGGTCGACAGTCGTTTGAACTCCGCGTTTGCCTTCAGCCCTTTGGCCTTACCCGCTTTCACGTCGAGCGCCTGCTCGATAACGTGGTCGCTGTTGGCGATTAGCAGGTAGCCCTGGCTGCTGGCAATGGTCGGGCGAACCTGAATCGGCAGTGGCAGCGGGAGCGGCAGCGTCCTCATTTTCAGATTCGGCTTGTCGACCGCGACGATTTCCTGACCGGACTGTTTCATCAGCTTATCCAACCGATTGAAAATCGTGTCGTCCTTCACCTTGATCGCCAGCATCAGCGAAGGTTCGGGCATTTCTAAAGGGGCATTGGGTATGGGGACCGTTATCTTATGCGCGTCATCGAGCATCAGCGCGAATCCATACTCGCCGCCGAGCGAACCCAATACCTGTTCCCACTTCAGGCCCGTAGCCTGTTCGAATTGTGCGGGCAATTTGGCCAGTAATTCGTCTGCTTGCGGCAATTGGGCGCGGCCAACTTCTTTTTGAATCGTTGACCACAGCAGCGCCAAATCCGTATCGCCGAAATAAGCGATGGCGGTATTGTCGGGGAGCAGATCCAGCCCGTCCAGCGCGTGAGCTTTCTGGCCAAACATAGTCCAGAGGAACCCGGTGCCTTTGCCCTGGTAATGGTGCAGCAGGCACTTGTTATGATAGAGCCCTTCCTCGTGCATCACCGAGCTGGCGCCGAAACCGCTCACGTCCTCAATGCCGCTGTCCTTAACCAAACCGCTGATGACATCGAATACCTTGTCGATTTTCTCCTTCTGATCCGCCTGCACATTCGGCAAGCCCGTGATCACGCTGTGAAACTTGGAAATGCGATCGCCGATTCCTGCTGTCAGTTGCTCGGTGCTCAGGTAAACATACAAGCTGCCGCCGGGCTCAAGTTGTGAGGTGACCTGCTGAAAGCTGTTCTTCTCAGCCACTGCAGCCGATGGTCTGCCCACCGAGGGCGCGCCGGTTTCAGGTTTATTGCAGCCCGGAAGTGCCAACAGCGTCAGGGCCACAATGGGAAGGAGGGCAATTGTTTTTTTCATAGGTCTCGTTTTAGAGTTGTTTCAAGCAATACGGCGGCGAACCTTATTCATCCATTACAATTCGAAGCGGGTTTTGTACGTCCTGAGCTTGCTTCTCATTGCTGGTGACTCTGTTATATAAAAGCCGCACCCTCGTCAAGTCATCTTTTCCTACTTTGACCTTAGGGAAAGGCCGCCTATCTCGCAGGTTGCGACCAAAGTAGTCCCGGCGGATATTTGCTTATGGAGGCTTAATGGACAATGGCAAAGACTCATCTCCAGTGCGGCTTGAGATCCCCTGGAAAACAATTATCAAAGTGCTCTTGGGAGTTCTTCTGGCGTTTGTGGCCATCAAGCTGTGGCCTCTGTGCGAGATGCTCATTGTATCCATCCTCCTGGCGGTACCGCTCTACCGGCTGGCGATGTGGCTCAGCCACAAAAGCTGGCCGCGCTGGGCCGGAATGCTGGTGGCAAGCCTGGCGCTCGTGATCGCTGTCATTGGCTTTGCGGCGCTGGTGGGTCCGATGGTGGTCGACCAGGCATCGAACCTGGGCAAAAACATCCCCAAACTTAAGCAACAGCTCATTGCGCATGTCCCGGCATCCATGCGGGCCGCCGCCGAGCGGGGCGCCAACATCGCCAGCAATACCGCCTTTGAACGCGCTTCGCAGCAGGCAGGCAAGGCGGTAACCGCAACGCTTGGCGGCCTGCTCGGCCTAGTGCTGGTTATTGCTCTAACGATTTATCTGATGATCGATGGAGCCCGAGCATTGGAATGGTTGATCAACTTCTTCCCCCGCGAACAACGGCCGCGCGTCACCAAGGGCCTGGAAAAAATTGGAGACCGCGTCGTGGCTTATATCGTCGGACAATCGATCGTCTCGGGGTTGTTTGCAGGCTACGTGTTGCTCGTGCTTTCCATCCTGCACATCCCGATGGCCATCTTGCTGGCGGTGCTGGCCGGCGTCCTGGATGTCGTGCCGGTACTCGGCATTTCGATCTCGTTGCTCCTCGGAACCTTGATCGCTCTGACGGTTTCTCCAAGCACGGCGCTTATTGTCCTGGCACTTTATGGCGCTTATCACGTGCTGGAGAATTATTTCATCATTCCCAAGGTTTACGGTAAGAAGCTGCGGCTCTCGACGTTGGCAGTGCTGTTGTCCATGCTCGCCGGCGGCATGGCCGCTGGTCTCATCGGCGCGGTAGCCGTGCTGCCACTCGTGGCCGCCTACCCTGCTCTCGAAAGCCTCTGGCTTGCTCCCAAGCTCGAGCCCGAAGTCGTGCGCGATCACCAGAAACAATTGAAGGCCGCGTAAGGGGTCATCTGATGCGCGGCACGGTAACTGAGGGTGGCGACACTTTCTCAACGGTGAGCGCGTCACTCGAGAAATACACCTCCACTTGCGGATTGCTGCCGTCCGGCGCGAATCTAACGAAAGCGGAAAACCCACCCGGACCGCCGACGTCCAAGCCACCCCACTCATAGACACCTGGCTTAAGTACTGCCGGGTGCTGCTCCGGTGCGAACGGTCGCCGGGAATAACGGCGCGCACACTCATCATTCGCCAACCGCGCTGCTAACTCGGCCGCTTCGCGCGTGCTCAGCATGACGCGATGTGCATTGCCCGCAGGCGAACCGGCATTTGGCGCTGGCGAGCGCGCGCAGCCCGCCTCGCAAAGGGCCCACCCAGCCATGACCGCCAGCAACAGTTTCGGAGCAATTGATCTCTCACGTCAATAGGGTTACCGTCATCCGCACATTGCTCCTAGCCCAGACTCGATGCAACACGTTTATGACCTGAAAAAGATGTGGTATGTTCAACCGTCAACCCAATACCGTTATGAGAATGCTGCAAAGCGCTATCAATTCCTTACAGCGCATCTCTATGGATCCGGTAGGGACGCCGTCCTCGGCGTCCCCATCTGGGCGAGCGAAGCGAGCGCCTCTCTCTGAAACGCAGGCGTCCTCGCCTGGGGTTCGCGCAGCGTCTCGCTGCCGATTTTTCGACAATTGATGACCTGTCGACGCGCTCCGCCATCAATCCATTACTCCGTTATTCAACCCATCAATCCAACCCATCGCCATGTGCTGCTTTTCCAAACCCGTTGTTTCAGTCAGCGACACTAAAATCTTTGCGCGTGCCGGCGCCGACGGCCGCCAGTTCCTCGTCTATAGCATGGGCCTCTCGGCCAAACAGGATCTGGCGATGATCCTCCCGTTGCCCGTCGCTCCCGGCACTGGCGAGAAAGGCGTCGAGTTCATCAACCTGAAAGGCTACTCCAACTTCTTCGACGATCTGCGCAGCGGCTTCCCGTACCCAGCAGCCACCGCCAGCGAGGCGCATGGCGATCGTGCAATGACTTTATCCGCCGCGAAACTCGAAGTCGTCCAGGTCGGCAATTTCGAGGCCTCCTTTGTGCCCACCGTGAAAGACTTTTCGCGGCTGGACGAACGGTTCCGGTTGCCAACGGAGATCTGGGAAAAGCTGCCGCAGTACCAGGATTACGGCTTTGCCGTGTTCAAATTGAAGTCCGGCGCTATGCACGTGCATCCCATGGCGTTTTCCTTTCCGCGGCGCGATCCAGCCGAGCTGTTCTTCCCGACGGTGCACATCCACGATGGCAAAGTACATGAACGGGCGCGTTTCGATCACACGCTCTATTGCCAACCGCACGATAATGACTACCCAAATTTCGGCGGGCAATGGGAGGAATCGACCACGCAAGCCAAAAACTTCATGAAAATAGCGGAGGCGAAAGGCCTGATCGAGGCCGACCAGCACTGCTACAAACGCGAGCTCCACGGCCAACTGGCCAACCGCGATACCGTCCTACGGATCGGCTGAGCTTACCGTTCTTTTACCGAACGCCTTTCCCGGAGAAACCCCGGGATCTTCCTCCCTATTAGTCCGAATTGAGCGCCTGCATCGCGCAGTGATAAAGTCCGCTAATTCAAAATTATGCGGGCACTTATTTGCGAACAAACTAACTCTCAAGCTATCCAGGCAGCGGCGGTTGCGCCGCAGTCCCAACCGTCCACGCGCTCATTCGCGCGCGCCGCGTCGGCTCCCTTCCGGCTGATCCAGCGAATACTCATCCGTTTGCGTCGCGCCTGGGGTTCCCGGTGCGTGAAGCGATGGGTTGATTCTGAACCCGGCGAACTGGTGCGCCTGGGAACAAAACAGTGCAGCTGGGTGCTGCCGGCCAGGACTGTGCAAGCCGGAGGCACGGCCGTTTGCGTGGGTGCAGGCGAAGATATCAGCTTTGATGTCGAGCTGAATAAACGCGGGTTTCACGTGCATACCCTTGACCCGACCCCGCGTTCTAAAAAACACGTGGAAAAGGTGCTCGAAGCTGTGCAGGAGAACAAACCGATGCGGATCAACGGGTCGCGGTCTGATTACGATTTTTCCGGATTCGACACGCGCCGTTTCAGCTATCTGGATGTTGGCGTGTGGGAAAAAGACACGACGATGCGTTTCTATTCACCGCAGGATAAGGATCACGTGAGTCATTCCATCGTGAACCTGCAGCAGACCAAGGACTATTTCGAGGCCCGGTGCCTGACGATGGAGTCGCTGGCCCGCTTACTGAACCTGAACGAGTTCACGCTTTTGAAGCTGGATATCGAGGGCGCGGAATACTCGGTGTTGCGGAGTTTGGTGACACGCGGCCCGCTGCCGCATGTCCTGTGTGTGGAGTTTGATGAGATCCGGATTCCACTGGACGCGGGTTATCTGGACCGAATTCAGGAATCGGTGCAGATGTTGAAAAATGCCGGCTATAAGTTCGCCCATTTGGACAATGCCAACGCATTGTTCCTGATGGCGAATTGACTTGAATCCCTAAATCCGGCGAGTACGGGCCCGCGCAAGATTTAGCGCGGAGCCCCCGATACTCCTGTCTGTAGTAAACTTCGAACGTTGTTGCGGGCAAGATTGCCGCGCTGCGAGTTTCGGTTGTGGCTTCACTGCGCTAAGGCCTTGGCGTCTTCTGTCTCAGCGTTGGGCCCTCGGATGTTATTCTAAACGATGGGCGACAGTAGCGGGCGTCCACGCCTGCGGGTCATCGCGGCGTCTCGCCGCCACAAACCGGGGCGGGACGCCGCTTGAATTCGCAGCCGGGACGGCTGCGCTACGGTCTATTGCACACCAGTTTCAATCACACCCTGGACCCTTGCAGATATTGAAATAGTCCCCGCCACCGCTTAGCATCGGCGCCTCGACACAGGTTTCGAACGCCTGGTGCAAAATCGCAAGAACCAGAAGTGTAAAAACTATGAACACGTCTGCCCTCGTCCGCCTTCGATCCCGATCGGATGCGCCCTGCCCCTCCTTTGGAAGCGAGCTCGGCCACCGTACCTTTCTTTACTTCGTAAACAGAGGCTCGAGGACTATGTGGTTTCACGGCATTTTGGCGTTCCTTATCCTGCCGCTCACAGCCGCCGCGGCTGACGATGAAATTGACAAACGTATCGACGAGCTGCTGGTCGGGCGTTGCCCGACAGGAGCACCCGGCTTTTCGGTCTCGGTCATTCAGCATGGCAAACCGGTCTTTGAGAAAGGCTATGGCCTGGCCAACCTCGAATACGACATCCCTGTCACGCCCCAATCCATTTACCATGTAGCCTCGGTTTCAAAGCAGTTTACCGCCATGGCAGTGGTGCTGCTCGAAGAGGATGGCAAACTATCCCTGGAAGACGACCTCCACAAGTATTTGCCCGAGCTGCCCGATTACGGACATCCCATTACCATCCGCCAACTGCTGCAACACACCAGCGGCATTCGCGACCAGTGGCAAACGCTCGCCCTGGCCGGCTGGAGGCTCGATGATGTGATCACCCAAGAGCAAATCCTGCGCGTGCTCTTTCGTCAGAAGGCATTGAACTTTGTTCCCGGCACCAGGCATCTCTACTCCAACGGAGGTTACACCCTCGCGGCTGAAATCGTTGCGCGCGTCTCCGGCAAACCGTTTCCTGAGTTTTGCCGGGAGCGCATTTTCGAACCGCTCGGCATGGCTCGTACGCATTTCCACATCGACCACCGCCGCATTGTCCCTGACCGGGCCTATTCCTACAGTAAGAATGGAAGCGGCTACCAGGCCGAGCCGCTAAACTACGCCAACGTCGGCGCCACCAGCCTGTTCACCACTGCGCCGGACCTCGCGCGCTGGCTGGACAACTTCCGCGAGCCGAAAGTGGGTGGACGCCGCGCCATCGAGCGTATGCAGGAACAAGCCGTTCTCGCCGACGGCACCAAAATCGACTATGCCCTGGGAATCGGGATTGGAAACCATCGCGGCCTCAAAACCATTTCTCACGCCGGCGGCGATGCCGGGTATCGCAGCTTCGTGCTCTGGTTTCCGGACCAGGAATTGGGCGTCGCGGTGCTTACTGGCTTCGCCAGCTTTGATTGCAGCGGGGCTGCGTTTAAGGTGGCGGACGCCGTGCTGG
>CAZUVM010000214.1:0-22318 GCA_964623885.1 uncultured Verrucomicrobiota bacterium | reverse complement strand
GGCTGGCCAATTGCATGACGGCTGGGACATTCGTCGCGTTGAGCGTGGTATATTTGTGCCAACGGCTCTGGTTTTCGGATTTATCCGCCTTCAGAGTGCTCAGGTATGCTCTTTCCGCATCGTCGACTTCCTTCGTCAAATTCCGCAATTGCTCGTCACGCATTGCCACCGTGTCCGGATCGATGGCTGCTGAGTCCCCTGGCACCGTCGCATTCGCTGCCTCTGCTGATTGGATGACCAAAGAAGCTCCCAAAACCATCACGCTCAGGAGCCAATTTCCTATTGCACTCATTTGCTATTGGACCAGGTCTTTGAGTGCGTCTGCTATCTCCTTTACCTTTGCGCCGCCCCAGTTGCCTATAACTTCAAACTGCGCGCTCGCCTCGACGTCCTGGGGCCGCAAGAGGTGAATTGCTTTGTCTCCGAAGAGTACCAGTACCAGCTGATTCTTTGGACCGGCTTTCTCTGCGAGTCTTCTCAAGCGAGCGGCATCTTCGTTGTGCAGAGTAAAAAAGAACCGCTCCGGAGTGATTATCGTAACCTTCCTCGACTCTCCGCTCTTATGATCTACGGCCCAGCCGGGACAGCTGCTCTCCGGCAAACTGGTCACCTCCTTGATGTGCTCGACGACCAGGTCTGGCTTCGAAGAGATGTAGCCCAGCTTCGGAAAAGGAAAGCTGTCGAACAATTGGGCGTCGTCGGTTTTTTGCTTATTGACCAAATAAAAGGTCAGCGGTGTGTTTGTTGTCTCCGCAGGGGCGTTTGCACAAACGACGGTCAACGTCGTCACCATTACGAGAATAGTTGCTCGTTTGCCCATATCCCAATTCGTCTGTAACGACGCTGCCTAGTGGCGCCGCCAGTAATATCGCATTTGACAGTAGCCCAACCGGCGCGTTCACAAAAGCTCTCGGTCAACCGAGGATTAGCCTGGTTCTACTTTTGCCTTAGTGACCACTCACGTGGTGAGTTTAATCATAAGCTCTGGGTTCGGGTGCAAGTTCGCGCAGCACACCGGAACCGGTGTCAGTCAAGGAAAGATAACATGGGGTGGTCAGGTGCAGCGAAGACCGCTCCACCTGACCACCCCATGTTATCTTTGGTGGTTCGTTTATTGAGCCGGAGCGCCAGGAACCTATTTCCAGCTCAGGATATTGTCCTTGTTGGCTCCTTTGTTCGCCGGAACAGTCGGATCGATCATTTTATCTGGCCCTGCCGACCACACCATGACCGGCGAAACGCATTCGTAAAATGTGCTGCCGCCAACCACCTTCGGCACAAGCCCGTCCAACCCGCCCCCTGGTGAACCGGATGACGCCGGATCAGCCGAAATAGCTGCCGACGAATAGAACGAATCCCGCGCCCGCTGATCGTAGTTCAGATCAAGCGTGATGATATAGGGATTGCCCCATGGATCGCGATAAACGCCGTCACTGCCGATTCCCGGTGACTTCGTATCGCTTACAAGCTTTGCGTTCAGGAAAGAGTTGTGCTGCGGGTTTTTGACGTGGCCTTTATTGATCGTTGGCCGACCATCGCCGTAACTCTCCAGGTCCATAAGGATCGCGACCACCTCCGCGTTGTTGGTTTGGTAGGTGCCCGTTGACGTGATTGGAGAAGTCCCTGCCGGGGTTTGAAACGGCGTGATCCCTCCTGTGCCAAACGTGAAGCCCTGCCCAACTCCAGCGACTGACGACAAGGCATTCGCGGAGGCAGGGAGCTGGTTGTTTTGCGACTCGTAGTTCTGGATCGCAGTGACGATTTTGGCAATTTCGAGTTTGGCATTTTGCACTTTGGCCTTCGTCCCCGCGGTCAAAATTGCGGGCAGCAGCATGGCTGCCAAAATTGCGATGATGGCGATCACAACGAGGAGTTCGATCAACGTGAAGCCAAACCTTCCCTGCGAAGCTTTCGTTTTCATAAAAACGTGTCTTGGCTAAGGTGCATCACGACTGATGTGTTGACAAGCATCGTTCGCTCCGCCAAATCCTACAACCCAACACGCCGCCTCTCCCGCATTACTATGCGTCATCTTCACCACCCCTCTCTGGCAAAAATAAAAATAGGCAACCAATATGCTCGCCATCATTCCTAGCATGTTGGCCTGCTGAGTCTTGATAATCACCCCCATGGGCCTCGATCCGAGCCAGTTCAGTTCGAACTTGGAAGTTGGAAGTTGAGTGTTCGATGTTCGGGCACGTTCGCGCAAATCGCCCGTATTTACCCGCCTGTTACAGCTTTGCCGTTCAAAAACTCCCGTATTTACCGATGTGGTTACGGCCTGTTATAGGTTGTTGCAGGTCATGTTACGGGTCGGCACCCCAAAAATCGCCCGTATTTACCGAGCTTGTTACAATGTTACGGGTCCAGGGGGGTATATATGCCATCCCCCTCCCATCTCCTCTCAATCTTAAATCTTAATCTTAATCTTAATCGTAATCGTTCTCCCCTCTCTCTCCTCGGACAGTTACGGTCACCTATAGTCAGCTATGGTCACCTATGGTAACCCACTGGTAACCCACTGGTAACCCATGGTAACCCATGGTAACCGATAGTAACCCATGGTAACCCATCGACAGGTCGCTTTTTTCCGCCACCCGAAATCCTCTGACCGCGGCAAACCGCAGGCAACCGCAACCAGCCGCCGCCAGAGGCACCACCGCCCGTTCGACCGTTCGACCAAATTCGAGGGTTCAGCGTTGGGCGTTCAAAGTTGAGCGTTCGATTGGCGGGTCGTCCCCATCTCTTCCATTCGGGTTCGGGGCCGGCAAGTCCAATCTCACCAATTCTTGGCAATTTGGGAGGAGCCGCGGGGGTGTATGCCCTTCCCTCCCTAATCCCCATTCGCCGGTACACCTTTAGACCTTATTCCCAAAAAGCGTTCCACCCCCGATGTACGGTGCAGTTTACTCCAGATCCGCGCTTGCCCCAGTGCAGATTGGTGCAGATTGCTCCACATCGTCTCGCTCAAAATCTGCAACAATCTGGACTAATCTGCACCAATCTGCACCGAAATACGCTTTCTCCCTGCCTCCCCTCTGAGATCTCAAATCCTCAAATCTGAGTTCTTCTGAACCTTGGCGTCTTGGCGCGAGGAATACTCATCGATCGGGCTCGTCCGCCGTCAGACGACTTCTGTCGTATAATACATAGTGAAGGGCACTGTCGCCATCTGCGACGGCGCCCACGAGACAACACATCCTGCAGATAAATATGAAAGACCGGACCCCGCTCTGCTGCCCGCCGCTGCCCACCCACGCTAACGCCGCTGCAGCGGCATTAACACTGCTTAACCGTCCTTAACACTGTTTAACATTAAATTTTTTTCTGGCCACAACTTCCGCGCGGCCAGCACTGCTCCTTTCCGTTCACTCGCCTATTTGAAAAGTTTGCTGCGCGGTGATGCTTCGCGTATAGCCAGGTTTAAAAGCCTTGGCGCGGACGGTCACGGGCCCTGCTAATTTAATCGGGCCCGAGTAAACCGGATCTGCAGAGGTCGGTACCGTGCCGTCCAGGGTATAATGGATAGTGACGCCGGGTTCCGGATGGCGGATTTGGAGTTCAACCGGAGCTGCGAACGTCCCTCCGACCGGCTCAAACTCGGGTGGCGCTAGCACCTTTCTCCCCTCCAAACTCGTGATCCAAGCCCGCAGCAAAGCTGAACCCTGCCGATCCAGTACGTTGTGGGCCAGGGGCGGCATTTTATCGCCCGAGCTCGATTCGACCCGCAGCAAGGCCAGCGAGCGCCAGGGATCGTTCGGGGCAATGACGTGGGCTCGATCGATACCTTGATCAAAACGTACTGGCCCCTCGATCAAGTCTTGCCGCGGGAGCGGAGTATCGTAACGCGCATCGAAAAAAGCCACCGTGCCTCCAGGCTGATGGCAATGCGCGCAATTGGCATCGAGGTACGATCGCGCGCGATCTTCCAGGCTGCGTTTCGCGTCCTCCGGCTCTGCCAGCATTGGGAGTTTTGGCAGGGAGCTCTCCTCGAGGTCGGGCGCGAACATTCCAATATGGTTCCAGGCGCGCAGTTGATTGTCCGAAATGCCGCCAGGGTACGTGAATTCGCGATTCATCTGACGTGTCGTTACGCCCAGCACATGACCGGCGCGTTCCGTGTGGCAGGTTTGGCAATCCTGCCGACTGGGGTAGTACCAAATCTGCGTGCGAATCCCAGTAGCGGTCTTGATGAGGATGGTTTCCGAAAGATTAGCCGGCAACAGATCAGCATCGCTATTGTCTGCGCGCCACTTGTAAGTCGCTCCATAAACCCCGCCACTTTCGTCCCGCACCAGTAAACGCGTTTCTAACCGTCGTTTGATTTCAGGACGGGTCTCATCGGTGGCCAACTCGAAATGCTTCACAAAAACTGTGCCCGCGGGGAATGACCATGCTTGATTCGTAGTAAACCCAACCTTACCCCCAGCAGGTTCGTTGGGCACGGCGGCCCAGCGGAATTTGGCTGCGCCATCCGACCAAAAGGGAAAAATGATGTCATAGGGGATAAGACTTCTATTGGGACGTAACTCCCGCGTGTTTTCAAACGCTCCGGTCTGCGACAACAACGGCGGCAATGCGCCGCCATCCTGGTTGGGCATCTGCAGGTATGGCTTGGATGGCCCCCGCTCGGTCAGTCCATACGGAGCTTCGGCTGTGGTATTCAAACCGCTCCCTTTCAGAAAAACCATCAAGAGCGCAAGCCAGAGCAACACGGCGCGTAACATCAGCATGCATTTTGCCGCGGCTCTTATTGCCGTCAAGGGAAAGCGTCCACATGGCGTGGCGCTTTCGATTTCAAACATGCAGTTCAGTTTGACTCAGCTGGTGTCATTACCTATTGTTTTGACCAGCATGTTAGCCCCTTATGTGTGGTGCCGGCGCCTTTTGCTGGCCGTTTCGACTCTGAGTCTTCTTTCCTCTACTGCTTTCGCCCAAACCGCCTTTGTGGATTTCAACACGAGCGGGAACTACACCAATAACTTCAATCCCTGGAACGATAACGGCGGCGCTAACGGCGGCAACTACTCGTTCGTGGAGAATCCGACCAGCGGTGTCGGCGGCAGCGGCGGCGTCAGCATCATCAACAACAACGATATGACGGCCACCTATCGTAGCGGAAGCTGGAATTTCGCCGTCAATGGGTCGACCATAATTCTTTCGGTGCTGATTTATACCGATGGCCAGACGAGCGGGGACAAAATCCAGTTGGGCATCCTCAATTCAAACACCAATGGCTTGAATGGCAATGCCGGAGTTGTGTTCGAGAGTTACCGGTTCGTCCCCGCCAGCGCGACCAGTTGGCAGTGCTACGAACAGTACCGCAATGCTGGCACCACCACGACCAGCGCGAGCCTAGGCACCGTGAACGTGACCACGGGCCATTGGTACAAATTTGTTGTCGCGCTAACGAATACCTCCGGCGCTTCCGGGAATTACAGCGCCAGTTGCGCGCTGTACGATTACGGTGCGAATGGTCTGGTGCCGGGAACTAACCTGGTCACCTTTGCCACCGCCGCGAGCCATGCCGGCCAAAACATCGCGACCAACACCGCGGTTTGGCCCGCGCTTCGCGCCTTTCAGGATGCTGGGATCAGCTCGTGGGATGATTTCCTGGTTTACATGAGCAATAGTCCGCCGGTGATGACGCTGGCGTTGAGCAACGTGACCGTAGCTCCCAACAACTCAACGACATTCAGCGTTCTGGCGGACGGTCCCGGGGTAATCTCTTATTCCTGGTACACCAATGGAGCTCTGGTGAATGGAGTAACCAGCTCAAATTACACCACGCCACTTTTGACTGCTTCGTACACCAATGTCCTGGCGGTGGCCCGGAATGGAAACGGTTCAGTGACCAATCTCGCGACCATTACCATCAGTACTAACATGGTCCCGATTGCACTCACCGGTTTCAACCGGGATGTTGTCATCGAAAACACTGCTCCCGCTCCGCCTTACACTGCTTTTGCCCAGGAATATAACCCGGGCGAGGGGACCTGTTTTTACCAAAAAGGACTGACCAACACGACTTACGGCCTGCCGATCTCCCGCTCGTTTGCCAGCGTGATTGACGGTACGGTTTTCCAGTTCCAACCCTACAACACGAATAACGCTCTGGTTCTCAGTAGCGAAACCGGTGTCTCCAGCAGCGCGTTGACGCTAGCCGTGCCGGCCACTTATCTGAGCCTTTCCTTAATCGCGAATTCTGCGAGCGGCTCACCCACAAGCACGGGTGCCTTGACCATCCAGTTTGCGGATGGTTCCACATTCGTTACCAATTACAACGCCGCGGATTGGTTTTTCAATCCGGGCTTCGCCTTGCAAGGGGTCGATCGGATCAACCTCAGCTCCGGAGCTACCAGTGGCGGACCTAATGACCCGCGGTTCTACCAAACCACCCTGAACCTCAGTGCGCTGCTGGGCTCGGCGAACAAGCCGATCCACGGTTTGACATTTGGCCAGGCGCCCGGCGCCGGTGCCACGGCAGTTTACGCAGTAAGCGGCTTGCTCGGACCGAGCACGAACGTCTTCAATTTGGCAGTTGTGACAAACCTGCCGGCCACGGCGATTCAGACGACCGCGGCCACGCTCAATGGCCAAGTGCTCTCCAACGGCGGTGATGTCCCGAATGTAACGTTCTACTATGGTCCGGTGGATGGCGGTAACAATCCTGCCGCCTGGTCCAACAGCGTTGCCCTCGGCCTGCAAAACGGGTCTTTCAGCCAGTCCATCAGCGGCCTGAACGCCAGCACTACTTATTACTTCACAACCAAAGCCCAGAATTATGCCGGCACGTCCTGGGCGACATCCTCCCGGAACTTTGTTACTGCCACCGCCACCGCTCCTCTCATTAATAATGCGCCTGCTACTGGAGTTGCCGCCACGTTTGCTACGCTCAATGGCCAGGTAGTGTCGACCGGCGGCCAGCCGACCAGCGTGATTCTCTATTACGGAACCAGCGATGGACGGACCAATCCGGCCGCCTGGACTTCCAGCATCGCTCTGGGACAACAAACCAGCGCTTACGCGCAAACCGTCCTGGGCCTCGCGCCGAACACGACATACTACTTCACCGCGCAAGCGACCAACGCGACGGCGTCGGCCTGGGCGGCCCCGTCACTTTCCTTCACGACTGTGGCCACAAACCCGATCGCAACCGGTATTCCCGTTTTGACTTACCACGACGACAACTCGCGACAAGGCGTCAATTCGAATGAAACGGTTCTGACGGTCGCAAACGTGAATACCAATACGTTCGGCAAACTGTTTTCTTACTCTGTTGATGGTTTCGTTTATGCCCAACCGCTGATTATGACGAACGTGCCCATCTTGGGCAAAGGCACGCACAACGTCTTGTTCATTGCCACTGAACATAACAGCATTTACGCCTTTGATGCCGACAGCAACCAGGGCGCCAACGCCGCGCCTCTTTGGCAGGTCAGCTTTATTAATGCCGCCGCGGGCATCACTACCGTGCCCAATGGCGACGTTGGCACGACGGATATCACACCGGAAGTTGGTATTACCTCCACCCCTGTCATTGATCCCGGCACCGGAACGTTGTACGTGGAAGTGAAAACCAAAGAGGTCAACGGCGCCAACACTTCGTATGTGCATCGGCTCCATGCTTTGGACATTACTACGGGCGCCGAACGCGTGAGTGGGATCGTTTCCAACAGTCCAGTCGTGATTAACGCCACCAATTATCCGGGAACAGGGCAGGGGGGGGCCGACACCGACGGCAGTGGTCACGTCTTGTTTAACGGATTAAAAGAGCACAGCCGGCCCGGGTTGACGCTGCTGAACGGGAAAGTTTACATCGCTTATGCTTCGCACGGCGATAACACGCCTTATCATGGCTGGCTGTTTGCCTTTGATGCGCGCAGCCTCGCCCAAACCAGCGTCTATAACAGCACTCCTTACGGCGGCCTGGGCGGGTTCTGGCAGGGCGGCGGTGGCGCGACTATCGATTCCGATGGCTATCTTTACCTCGAAACCGGCAACGGCACGTTTGATGCCTCGGGGTCCACCTTCAATCAAGCGAGCAACAACTTCGCGATGTCGGTGCTCAAGTTCGCCGTCACCAATGGAATCCAGTTGGTCGATTACTTTGCGCCCTCCAACGCCGTTTCCTTGAGCGGCTCGGACCAGGACCTGGGTGCAAGCGCGCCGATTGTCTTGCCGGACAACGCTGGGAGCGTGGCGCACCCGCACTTGCTCGTGGGTGGTGGCAAAACCGCTCCGATTTATGTCATCGACCGCAGCAATCTGGGCCAGTTTGGTTGCATGACTTGCCCTGATAACATCGTGCAGCAGTTCAACGGTGGACCGAGCGGTGATCGCGATACCACGCCCGCGTTTTTCAACAACACGCTCTACATCATGGGTCAAAATGGGAAGATCAGCGCGTTCAATATGGTAAACGGCGTGTTCAATACGACGCCGGTTCAAACGCCCGATACTTATGGAAATAAAGGCGGTGCTACAGTTTCCGTTTCCGCCAATGGCACCAATAACGGCATCGCCTGGGCCATCGCCAATGCCGGTGGCCAAAGCCCCAGCACCCCGGGCGTGCTGAGAGCTTACAACGCCACAAATTTCACCCAGGAACTCTACACCAGCGACCAGTTGCCCGGCCGGGATTCGGCAGGCAATGCGATAAAATTCATCGTGCCCACAATCGTAAACGGCAAGGTCTATGTCGGCGGACAATACTCCGTCACCGTCTACGGCAGCGCGGCTTCATTTGTCGCCACGCCAACGATTGCGCCCAATGGCGGGTCATTTGCCACTTCCATTACGATCACGTTGTCAGATGTCACGCCCAACACCACGATCTATTACACCATCGACGGCACTACCCCGACCACAAGTTCCCTGCTGTACACCGTCCCGTTTGTATTGACCAACACTGCCACCGTGCAGGCGATTGCAGTCAAGCCGGGTGCCGTCAATAGCGGCATTGCCAGCGCCGGTTTTGTGAACACCTCCGCTATCGGCAGCGGCGCCGGGCTGGTGGGATATTATTGGTCGAATGTCACCAGCGTGGCCTTCACCAACGTAAGCTTTTCCGTGCCGCCGACCCTCACGCGCACCGACGCGGTAGTCAATTTCAACTGGACCAATACCTCGCCCGATCCGTCGATCAGCTCGAATAACTTCGTCGCGCGCTGGGCGGGCTCGGTGCAGCCGCAATTTAACGAGACCTACACCTTCTCAACTTATAGCGCTGCCGGTGTGCGGTTATGGCTCAATGGCCAATTGTTGATCAACAAATGGATCAATCAGTCGGCCACGACCTGGACGGCCTCCATTCCGCTGGTCGCCCAGCAGCGATACAACGTTAGCCTCGATTATTTCTACCAAAACGTTGGCGGCCCAACGGTGGCGTTGTCCTGGAGCAGTCCTTCAACGCCGCAACAGATCATTCCTCAGACCCAGCTTTATCCTGTTTCCAACCCGCCTCCAGCTGTAGTCCTAACGAGTCCCGCGAATGGCACGTTCGCCACGGCAACCGCCAGCATCACCGTCGCGGCGGATGCCGATGCGCTTTACAACCAGTTGTCACAGGTAGCGTTTTACTCAAACAACACTCTTTGGGGCGCTGCGACGAATCTCCCGTATGCGTTGACAGTGCCCGGTGTCGGGCCTGGAACCTATACGTTGAAGGCCGTCGCAACCGACGCCACCGGTCTGAGCAGCACCTCCGCGCCCGTTACGCTGACCGTGACCAACGGCAGCGGTCTGCCATACGGACTGACGACATTGGCGACCAACCCAGCCTTCTACAATATGCCCGGCGCCTTTAACGGGTCGGCTTTCGGTACTCTGCCGCAACGGCTGTCACAAACAGGTGTCTTTACCAATACGCCCAACATGTACACCGCGGCTGGCCTGATTTCTTATGCGCCCAATACGCCGCTTTGGTCGGATGGCGCGGCGAAAACTCGTTATCTGTCCGTGCCGAATTCCGGGGCACCGTTCTCGCCAAATGAGCAGATCTCCTTCGCGCCCACCGGCACGTGGACATTCCCGGCCGGCACGGTCTTCGTCAAGACGTTCCAATTGCAGACAAACCAATCTGATCCCAATTCGCAGCTGCGGTTGGAAACGCGGCTGCTGGTGCGCGACACAAATGGTGCCGTCTACGGTGTTACGTACAAATGGCGGCCTGACTACAGCGATGCCGATTTGCTTACGGCCAGCAGCAACCAGGATATCGCCATCACGACGCCCAGCGGTGTTATCACCCAAACCTGGTATTATCCCAGTCCTTCCGATTGCCTCCAGTGCCACACGCCGGTCGCCAATTATGTGCTGGGCGTCAACAGTCGCCAGCTTAACGGCAATGACACCTATCCAAACGGCGTCACCGATAACCAGCTCCGCACGCTCAACCGGCTTGGACTTTTCTATCCGGCAATCGATGAAGCCAGCATCGCCGGGTTCGAACGACTCTCCGCTTTAACGAACAATTCAGTTTCATTTGAGGAACGCGCTCGCTCGTATCTCGACGCCAACTGCGCTCAATGCCACCAACCGGGTGGCAACGGCCCCACGTTTGACGCGCGTTACGACACGCCGCTGACGAACCAAAACCTGATCTACGGTATTCTGACCCAAGGCAATCTCGGCTACGACAACGCCTACGTGGTAGTGCCCAAAGACATCTGGCGATCGGTTTTGTATGGCCGTATGAACACGACCGATCCGGCGGTGAAGATGCCGACCTTGGCTCGCAACCTGATCGATAGCAACGCTGTGTCGGTGGTCGCGGCCTGGATTAATAGCCTGTCGGGAACCCCCGCCGAAGCGCCACCGACTATTGTCCCTGCGGGGGGCTCATTCCCCGGCTCCGTCAACGTTACGTTGCTGCCGCCGGATACCAATGCCGTCCTCTATTACACGTTGGACGGTTCGCTGCCGACAACCAATTCGCTGCGCTACACGAACCCATTCCTGCTTACCAGCAGCGCTCAAGTCAGTGCCAATGCTTTCGAAACGGGATTTATCAACAGCGTGGCCTCCCGCGCCCAGTTCACAATCCTCACCAATATGCTGTTTAGTTTTCCGGCTTACCCGCCGGGCGGCTCGTTCCAGGCGCAATTCACTGCCACCGTCGGCAATACTTATGTGCTGCAAGCCAGCAGCGATTTGGTTCACTGGGTTTCAGTCTCCACAAATACGCCGACCGTCTCGCCGTTCCTTTGGATCGACCCGGTGTCCAGCAATTATCCCGCGCGCTTCTACCGCGTGCTCCAGCTACCATGAGCCGGAACTGTGCAATGCTATTGCAACTGGTGGTCGTTTTTGCACTGACGTGTGGTTTTGCCGGAGCGCAAACGAACCTCACGGCTCGCGCGAACACCGACCTCAATGTATCCAATGCAGCCGTCCGTGCCGAGCAACTAAGAGCTGTCTGTCTCCAGGACCGGCGTTGCGTTTCTGGCCGAGTGCTGAAAGTGTTCCCCAACGGCGTCTTGGTCGAGAGCGGCTACCCCAGTCTGTTGCGCGATTCACTGCACGGCGCGTGGCACTTGCCGGCTACCGTTATCGCCTCGCGTCCCTCAAATCTGGTTGAAACCAAGGATCCCGATGGGTTTTGCGTCGGTGTGGTTTTTCTGACGGATTTGCCCAAGCTGCGTGGGGGTAAGAAGGAACATATCGAGCCTTACGACTACGTCGTGCTCCACAGCTACCCGGCCGGACAGTTCACTTATACTTCGGTCGGTGGCATCCAACACACCGTTCGCCGGTTTGCCGGCGGTCTCGAAACCGCGGTGAACCTCATAATTCAGCAAGAGCGGGCCAATGCTGTTCCCATCCCAAAGTAGTATGCTACACCGTCTCTTCATCGTAACGGTCGTTTGCGCTGGCTTGCTGCCAGCCTCCGGCCAAATCAACGTTCTCACGTACCACAATGATTTCTACCGCACCGGCCAAAATACCAATGAAACGGTGCTAACGCCGGCCAACGTCAACACGAACACATTTGGGTTGTTGTTTGCCTACCCTGTAGACGGACAGATCTATGGCCAGCCACTATACGTATCGGGGCTATCGATTCCCGGCCAGGGCACGCACAACGTCGTATTCGTGGCCACTATGCACGATAGCGTTTATGCCTTTGATGCCGACAGTAATATGGGGACCAATGGCGGCTTGCTTTGGCACGTCAGCCTGGGGACTTCTGCGGTCACTCCGAATAGTGATTTTGGCAATCGCTACGGCGCATACCACGATATCCGGCCCGAGGTCGGAATTGTCGGAACGCCCGTAATCGACTTGGCCGCCGGAACGTTGTTTCTGAGCGCATTTACCCATGAAGGCACGCAGTATATTCAACGCGTCCACGCGCTCAACCTGGCCACCGGCACCGAGCAGCCCAACAGTCCCATAGTGGTGAGCGCTTCGATTCGCGGAACAGGCGTAGGCAGCTCGGGCGGTGTTCTGAATTTCGATTCCATGAACAACGGGCTGCAGCGCGTGGCGCTAACTCTCGCCGGTGGTATCGTGTATGTTGTCTACGGCGGCTTTGCGGACACCAACCCTTACCATGGATGGCTCTTGGGTTTCGACGAGCACACGCTCCTGCAACTTACCAATTACATTTTCAACACCACGCCAAATAGCACCACCGCTGCCTGGGGCGCCAATGCCGGGGAAGGTGGACTCTGGATGGGCGGCAATGGGCCCAGCGTTGACATCAACACAAATCTTTTTGTGATGGTCGGGAATGGAATTTTTAACGCCAACACCAATGGCTCCGAGTATGCTGACAGTTTCCTCCGCCTCTCAACCACCGGCGGTTTGTCGGTCGCTGATTATTTCACGCCTCATGATCAGGCGACATTGGCAGCGAATGACACGGATCTCGGTTCGGGCGGGCCCGTGCTTCTGCCCGATGAAGCCGGCAGCGTTGCCCACCCGCATTTGATTGTTGGCGCCGGCAAGGCGGGAGTCATCTACCTGGTCGATCGCGATGCCATGGGCCACTACAATTCCAACAATGACACTCAGATCGTTCAGACGGTCTCCGGTGCCATTGGCGGCGTGTTTAGTACGCCCGCGTATTTTAATCATCGGATTTATTACCAGCCGGTCGGCGACCACCTGAAAGTGCTCTCCATTAGCAATGCCGTGCTCTCAACTTCCGTCCTTTCCCAAAGTCCCGGCACGATTGGTTTCCCTGGTGCAACACCGTCCGTTTCCGCCAATGGCACCAACAACGCCATCGCCTGGGTGTTGGATAATGGCGCAGTCACCAGCGGCAGCCCGAGCGGCCCGACGGTCCTGCACGCGTTCAACGCTTACAATCTCGCCCAGGAACTCTACAACAGCCATCAGGCCGGCTCGCGCGATACAGCGTCGTATGCCGTTAAAACCACCGTTCCCACCATCGTTAATGGCAAAGTCTATGTCGGCGGCGCTTCCGCATTGTCGGTCTATGCCAACTTCAATTTCAGTAATACCTTTATCGCGATTGCGACGCAACCCACCAACGCTGTGGGCGTGCAGTCCGTGTCGGCCACCTTCGCCATCGGAGCGACCGCAGGTTATGTCGGAGGGTTCACCAATGGCGCTACGCCTCCGCCCCTCGGATATCAGTGGCAATCGGCGCCGGCAGGTTCTGGCATTTTTACCAACATTCCCGGCGCAACTGCCAACCCGCTGAACACGCCCTTCCTCCGGCTCAGCGACAATGGCGAGCAATTCCGTGTTGTGCTGACCACCAGCGGTTCGGCCGTAACCAGCGCCGTCGCCACAGTTAGTGTCGTGCGTAATACTGCGCCGCCCTTGCCTGTTCGAGTTGCTTCCGTGAACTCATCCGGCACCTCGCTTACCGTTGCTTTTTCTCAACCGCTCGATCCCACGACCGCTCAAACCACCGCAAATTATAATTTTTCGACCGGCAATCTCACGCCTTCGAGTGCCACGCTGGATGCCACCGGCACAAACCTGACTCTCGCCACCGCCTCCGCGCTTCCCGCCAGCACACCAATTACTCTGACTATTACCAACGTGCGGAGCCTTGCCGGCATTCCGGTGCCGCCCGGCACCTCAATCACCTTCTCTTTCACCGCCGCCGCTTCGCCCGACTACGCGGCTACCATCCTGGCCGACAGCCCGCTCGCTTATTGGCGATTGAACGAGGCCGCCGCACCGACTGCTTTTGATGCCACGGGCGCTCATAATGGCACTTATGCCGCTGCCGCCACGCCCGGTGCGAACGGGCCTCGTCCGCCGCTGTTCAACGGTTTCGAAGCCGCCAATACCGCTGTCGAGACGTTCGTCAGCACCGCCAGTTCTTATGTTTCCGTCCCCTTTGGCTCGCTCGGCACCAACACGGTGACATTTTCGGCGTGGCTGTATCCCCTCGGCACGCAAGCGAGTTGGTCCGGGTTGCTCGTGACCCGCGGCGGCAGCGGCACCAGTGGCGGCATGAACTACAACTCTCAGCAAATGCTGGCTTACACCTGGAATAACAACAGCAGCGCTACTTACAATTTCGTCTCGGGCCTGACCATTCCCAGCAATCAATGGTCTTTAGTCGCTATGGTCATTTATCCGAACCAGGCTATCCTGTATCTCGGCACCACCAATAGCCTGCGCTCGGCTACCAATGTGCTTGCTCACACTTCCGACGTCTTTGGCAACAACTGGCAAATCGGTAGTGATAATAGCAGCGGTGCCAACGATGGTTCTCGCACCTTTAACGGTTTGATTGATGAAGTTGCCGTGTTCACCAAAAGCCTGCCTCCCGCCCGCATCAGTGCCGAATACGTAGCTGCGTTTCAGGGCGGATCCCAGCTCACCAATTTAACGGTCTCGCCGAACACGCTTCAGTTCACCAGTGTTGATGCCGTGAACGGACAGGTCGTCCTCCAATGGCTGGGCGTCGCCACACTTGAGGAATCCACCAGCGTGACCGGTCCCTGGTCTCCTTCGGCTTATCAAAACCCGCCCGTGATTGCCCCACTTTCGGGAAATCGCTTTTACCGCTTGCACCGTTAGAGGTGTTTGGAGAATGCTGACGGAGCGCGAGCGGTCCCCGCTCGCAGCGGCCGGAACGCAGCCCACGCGGGAATGCGACCTGCCCGCGCAGCCCGTGCCGTGCTCGCCTTTAGCCTCTGACCCCGCTCAGCTCTTTCGTTCTCGTCAAGGTTTATCGGCAGGGTTCAAGGCGAGGATCTTCACGTGACGGTCGGCGGAATCTTCCCAAAAGTGGATTGCCCAGCCGGAAAAAATGCAGATATGGATCCGCCTTCCGTTGCTATCGTATTCGTGGTAATCTGCGTAATTGCTCGGAAAGGACCGGATTCTGCGGAATTGTTCCAGCAGCCGGCGACGAGGTTTCTTCGGTAGCTGGTCGAGGGTATCAATTACTTCGAGATCGATAAGGAGGCGATACTCCATTGAGGATGTCAGTCGCCGTACCTTTTCTCCGCTTCTCTCAGTTCCATCCAGTGAGCCGGGTCGTGATCGTCAATTTTGGCTGAGAGCTTTCGTTTGAACTTGTCGTCCTTTTCGGTTTGGAGCGCCACTAGGTAAGCGATGAGCTGTCGCTGCTGCTTGGCCGGGAGAGCGCCTGCCTGTTCTTTAAGTTCCGCTAAAGACATCGCTGTAACCTATTTCCCAGCCCTGACGGTGTCAATTCCTGTCGGAATCTCTCGAAATCACGAATTCACGACCACACTTGAGGAATCCACCAGCGTGACCAGCCCCTGGTCTCCTTCGGCTTATCAAACTCACCCGTGATTGCCGGAGCGCGAGCGGTCCCCGCTTGCAGCGGCCGGAACAGAACCCACGCGGGAATTGCGACGTGGCCATGCAGCAGGACGGCTCAACTTCAACATTTTCCAAACACGCTCTTAACCAGCAGTACGGCAGCGCTCGAGGTCCGCCGCCGTATTCACATTTATAAACAGCGCTCGCTCGGTTCCCTTTACCGCATATTCCCGAAGCAGCCCTTGCTGCAGCATTCGTTTGACAAGGTGCTGCAGAGCCAAATCACCCTGCTCCAGGGCAGCTGCGGTTTCGGCAGCCGCTTGCGCCGGATAGATTGCGCATAGCGGCTCAAAACTTCCCTCGTTCTCCGGGACTACCCCACAACCAGGCTCCGCCAGATGCCAAAGCTTGCGCAAAAAAGAGACTTCCATCAGGGGCAAATCAACTGCCAGTGTCATCAGGTGCGAGGTTTGCAAGCGCCCCAAAACCGCCGCCAAACCACTAAGCGGCCCTTGCGACGGCGGCGAATCCAGAACCACCTCAATTCCATCAGGGCACCAGGCTGGGCGCTGCCGTGCTGAAATAAGAAGCGCCTCCGGCTCGAGCTCCCGAAGGAGTTGAACTTGTCTAGCCCAAAGCGGCTGACCCTTGATGATCAACGTCGCCTTCTCCACGCCCATGCGCGTCGAAAGACCACCTGCCATGAGCCCTGCGGTCAGTGTCACTCAGCAAATGTAAGCGCTGCCGGAGACAGCCGTAAATGGAAAATCCGTCCAATCGGAAAACCTGATCGTACCCTCCTCAGTGTTTCGTAGGGCCGCCTCGTCGAAGCGGCCGGTGAACGCCCGCACTATGTATCAACCACGAATGCGCACGAAAGGACCCAAATCATTAGTGTTCATTGGTGTTAATTAGTGGTTGCAGAAGCGCCCCACCAACGACTGATGCATTACCGTGCAGCCCGGAATCAGCTTGCGCCTTTAGCAGATCCATTGGAGTCTGCGGCGCAAATGACAGCACCAGAGAATGTCGTCAGCATTCATCCCTATTTCAAAGTTAAGCCCGGTCAAATGACGCCAGCCAGGGAATTCCTTCGTCAAATGGTCGCCCGCACCTCCACCGAAACCGCTAACCTCTACTACGACTTCACAATCAACGGTGACGTTGTGTTTTGCCGGGAAGCTTACGTCGGAGCGGAGGCTCTTCTGAAGCACCTCGACAACGTCGGTCCTGTTCTGGCGGAGTTTCTTAAGATCGCCGATGTCTTGCGAGTGGAAGTGCATGGCGCGCGTCCACACCTCGACAAACTCAAAGGACCTCTGGCCAAACTAAACCCCGAGTGGTTCGTCTTCGAATGCGGAGTCTCGCGGTGATACGCGGAAAAACGTTGCTGTTCTATGCCATTTCCATGCATTTGAAAACCACAGATGGACACAGATGAACACAGATTCCCTGCGATCTTAGCAACACTGTACTGTTCCCGTGCGGACTCACTATTCAGAGATTGGTGCCATCCACTTTAGGAATCTTGATGAGCCGTTTTTCATCTGTGTTTATCTGTGTGAATCTGTGGTTAAACTGAATCGTTCCGTTAAAAACCTTCCAAACCACCTGGCAGCTTTTATTTCATGAATGCAATCTGGGATCCGATGCGAAAGCTGGCCATCGCATTGACATTATTTGCTATCGCCTCGGCAAAACTGCAAGCCGTCGAATCTCCCAGACAACTCGAATCGCTCGACGCGAACTGGCAGTTCAATCTGGGCGACTCACGCGGCGACGAGGACCCCAAATTCGACACTTCATCCTGGCGACACCTTGACCTTCCCCACGATTGGTCGGTGGAAGGGGAGTTTTCCCGAACCAACGCAAGCTGCACCGCCTATTTGCCTGGCGGCATTGGTTGGTATCGCAAAACCTTCAGCGCGGATCCCTCGTGGGCCGGTCGGAAGGTCTTTGTCACGTTCGATGGTGTATACCGCGACGCCGATGTTTGGATTAACGGGCATCACTTCGGCCATCGGCCTTACGGTTACAGCACTTTTCAGCACGATCTTACACCGTTCATCCTGACCAATGCCCCGAATGTGCTCGCGGTTCGCGTCGAGCGCGAGAACGTAGCCGATTCGCGCTGGTATCCGGGAAGCGGCATTTACCGCCACGTATGGCTGACTCTCACGTCTCCACTGCATGTGACGCTGTGGGGCGATTACATCACCACTCCGCGAGCGAATGCCGATTCCGCCGATGTAGTCGCCCACACCGAAGTGACAAACGAAACGGCCGAAGCCCAATCGGTCCGCGTATTTTGGGAGATCGAAGGACCGGATAGCATCCGCATCACGAATGGGTCGCGAACTGAAACTATCACCTCTGGCGGTTCCCAAACATTTTCACTTTGGCAGAAGATTAACAGCCCCAAGCTATGGTCGCTCGACACGCCCGTTCTTTACACGCTGGTCAGCCGCATCGTCGTGGACGGCGCGCCCAAAGATGAAACTCGAACCGCATTTGGGATTCGAACTTTTTACTTCGACGCAAAACAGGGATTCTTCCTCAACGGGCAGAATCTGAAACTAAAAGGCGTTTGCCTACACCATGACGGCGGCGTGGTTGGCGCGGCCGTGCCCGAAGACCTGCTGGAAAGAAGGCTCAAGTTGGTGAAGGAAATCGGCGGCAACGCCGTCCGTTGTTCTCATAATCCAATGGCGCCCGAACTTTACTCGCTGTGCGACCGGCTTGGCCTGTTAGTCATGGACGAAGCATTTGATGAATGGGAAATCGGCAAACGCAAATGGGTTGAGGGACGAAATGTCGGCACCGCGCACCGTTTCGGTTACAGCAAAGACTTCCAGCTTTGGGCGGAGCGCGACAGCAGCGACATGGTCCGGCGCGATCGTAATCATCCCTGCATCATCATGTGGAGCCTCGGAAATGAAATCGATTACCCCACCGATCCCTATGTGCTGTCCGAGACCCGCACGGTGGAAGGATTCGCGCGGGATGCCAATCAGCCCCAGCAAACCCGCCTCACCGTCGTTGCGCCCAGGCTGATTTCCTCCGTGAAACGCTTTGACCCGACACGCCCGGTCACCATGGCCCTGGCCAACATGACTTCCTCCGACGCGACTGGTCTCGCCCAGATGCTCGACGTCGTCGGTTACAATTACCAGGAGGCGGACTACCCAAGAGACCACGAGCGGTTTCCGACGCGTATAATATATGGCAGCGAGAACAGCCGCGGTCTGCGGCCGTGGGCTGCCGTGAAGGACAACCCCTATGTTGACGGGCAGTTCCTATGGGTCGGCTTTGATTTCCTGGGGGAAGCGGGACAATGGCCCAACCACGGTTCGCAATCGGGTCTGTTCGACACTCGCGGTTTCAAAAAGCCCGCCGCCTGGCAGCAGCAGGCGCTTTGGTCCGAAACACCGATGGTCTACATCGGATCAGTTGGATTGGCCACCGGCGAAGAATCGTTTCGACGCCGCGGGCGACCCGAACGTCATTGGAACTGGCCCGAGAATACGGGCAAGCTGCGGGCCGTGATCTTTAGCAACTGCGATAAGGTCGGCCTGCTCGTGAACGGTCATCCCGTTGGCGAACAAACGGTCGGCGACACCCGGATGGTTTCGCTCTCGGCAGACTACCAACCCGGCGAATTGGCCGCCGTCGGCTACCGCAACGGTTCGGCCGTCGCTACCAACAGCATCCTCACCGCCGGCGACGCTGCCGCGCTACGCGTTGAACTTGATAAAACAGCATTGCCCGCCAATAGCCGCAGCGTAGCGCACGCGGTTGTCTCGGTCGTCGATGGGCGAGGCAATCTGGTTTTATCAGCCCGTCAGCCCATCACCGCTGAGGTGGAAGGTGCCGGCCGACTGCTCGGCGTGGACAACGGCGATCAAAATGATCCAACTGTCCTCAGCAGCCCGACCAAAAATGCCAATGGTGGTCAGGTGCTCGCTTTGGTGCAGTCCGGCCGTGTTCCAGGCGAGCTTACTTTGAAAGTGCATGCGCCCGGATTGCAGGGCGCCGAAGCGAAACTGCACGTCGATTAGTTCAACCATCCAAGACGATTCATTCAAATGAACACACAGAGTTCACGCCGTGAGTTTATCCGAACTACAGCCGCGGCTGCGGCGGCTGGTGCCTTATTACCGGTCAGCCTTTCAGCCAAAAGCGGGGCGCAAGGCATCGCCATCATTCTTAATCCGCAAGATGCTGAGCAAAAACCGGCGCAATGGGCGGCGACAGAATTGCGCAACGCACTCAAAAGTCGAAATCTGGCGGCAGACATTTTTCAAGACCTGAGCCAGGCCCCGGCCGGTTTCGACTGCGTCATTGCCGCCACCGCCGCTTCGAACCTGGGGAAGCAGGGGTTGGCCGCAACCGGCATTTCCTTGCCGAATGTTGCGGAAGCCGTCGGCTTGACTCGTGGCAAGCTCGGCGATCGCCCCATTCTGCTGGCATCTGGATCCGACACGCGCGGACTCGTTTATGCCCTGCTCGAACTCGCGGATCGCGTGAACTTCGCTGTCGATCCGCTCGACGAACTGGGCAAGGTCCAAACAATCGTCGAGCAACCCGCCAATCGCATTCGCGGCATCTCCCGGCTCTTCTGCAGCGATGTTGAAGACAAGCCTTGGTTCTACGATCGCGAAATGTGGCCGCGCTATTTGACTGCGCTGACGACTCAACGCTTTAACCGTTTCAACCTCAGCTTGAGCCTCGGCTATGACTTTTTGCGAAACGTGACCGATGCCTATTTCTTGTTCGCCTACCCGTTTCTGCTGTCCGTTCCCGGATACGATGTGCGCGTCGCTGAATTGCCCGATGCCGAACGCGATCGAAACCTGGAAATGCTGGAGTTCATTAGCGAAGAAACCGTTGCGCGCGGAATGCAATTTCAATTGGGCATTTGGATGCACGGCTACGAATGGATCGACAGTCCTCATCCCAACTACCGGATTACCGGATTATCGGCTGAAAACCATGGGCCCTATTGCCGCGACGCCGTGACCGCGCTTTTAAAGGCTTGCCCCGCCATCAGCGTTGTTACCTTCCGCACGCACGGCGAGAGCGGAGTCGCCGAAGGAAGCTATGACTTTTGGCGAACCGTATTCAGCGGCGTGCCTAAATGCGGGCGCACGGTCGAAATTGATCTGCACGCCAAGGGCATCGATCAAACGATGATTGATTCCGCCCTGGCGACCGGGATGCCCGTCAACCTCGCGCCCAAATACTGGGCCGAGCATCTTGGCATGCCTTATCAGCAGGCTGAAATCCGCGAGCTGGAACGGCCGCGTCCGGGCAAAGAAGGTGCGGGTTTGATGAAACTGAGCAGCGGCTCGCGCAGTTTTCTCCGCTATGGCTACGGCGACTTGCTGAAGAGAGACCGTCGTTACACGGTGGCGTATCGCATTTGGCCCGGTACCCAACGGCTGCTGCTGTGGGGCGACCCAATCACTGCGGCTGGCCACTCTCGCGCCTTCAGCTTCTGCGGCTGTAATGGCGTGGAGATCATGGAGCCGCTTTCGTTCAAAGGCCGGCGCGGCTCCGGCATCGCCGGCGATCGCTGCGCCTACGCCGATGCCTCCTTGAAACCGCGCTGGGACTGGGAGAAATACCTCTACACACTCAGAGTTTGGGGACGGTTAATGTATAATCCCGACTGCGCTTCCGACGTCTGGCGGCGCGCGCTTCGCACATCGTTCGGCAAAGGCGCCAAACCCGCGGAACTGGCCCTGGCCAATGCCAGCCGCATTCTTCCCATCATCACCACGGCGCACCTGCCCTCGGCCGCCAACAACAGCTACTGGCCGGAAATGTATTTCAATCATTCCATCGTCAATCCCGGCCAACGGCATCCGTATAGTGACAGTCCGTCGCCAAAGGTCTTTGGCAATGTGAGCCCGCTGGACCCGCAATTGTTTTTGCGCGTCAATGATTTTGCGGCGGAACTGTTCAAAGGTGAACGCAGCAGCAAATATACCCCTGTCGAAGTAGCACAGTGGATTGAGGACTACGCCAATGCCGCAGCCAAGAATTTGGCCGCAGCCGACCGGCAGGTGTCAGATAAGAACGCGCCGGAATATCGGCGACTGGCAATTGATGTCAGGATCCAAATCGGCCTCGGACGGTTTTTCGGCGCGAAACTTCGGTCCGGCGTTCTCTACGGTCTGTATGAACAGAGTGGCGATCCCGCCGCCCTGGCTGAAGCCATAAAAGCCTATCGACGCGCCCGTGACAAATGGGCCGAACTGGCCAATGCGGGGCGTGGAATCTATCAATCCGATGTCACGGTCGGCGAACTACCGCAATTGCGCGGCCATTGGCTCGATCGATTGCCCGCCATCGACGAAGACATCGCTGCGATGCAGAAGAAACTGCAGAATGGCGACACAGGTTCTGGTGCGCAGTCTCACATCAAAACGTGCATCCAGGAGGTCCTCGGAAGACCGCACCGCACAAAGATTGCCGCTCATCACGATCTGCCGGCAAACTTCCGCCCTGGGCAGGCACTTGAGATTGAATTGAGCCTCGAAAAAGCTCCAAGCGCCATTCGTCTTTTTTACCGGCACGTGAATCA
>CAZUVM010000213.1:0-36413 GCA_964623885.1 uncultured Verrucomicrobiota bacterium | reverse complement strand
GAATGGACTGACTTCCCTTGCGAGTGCTAATCTCCATCACCGTTTGGTGAGTGCTGCCTGTGTGTGGTTGAGTGGTTTTTTTCATACAAAACACAGTCTCAACCCGCAGCACCACCAAACGCCACCTGAATCGTTCCGGCCGAGGGAGAGGGGACAGCTAAGTTCGGTCGGGAACGAACCTACGGCTTAGGATTCGCCCACAGATTGCAGACGATTCTCCCACTCTCTTTGGGAGAGGGTCGGGGGTGAGGGGAATTCTTCATCTGAAATGTGTTCTTCTTAGATCTTGCTCAGTTCCTGCCACAGATGCGCGCTCATGACCTGGCCTTTGGCGAAGCAGTCCAGATCGAATTTCTCATTAGGTGAATGAGCATTATCGTCCGGTAATGCCAAGCCGAGCATTAGCGCGTCCGCGCCGAGAATTTTCTTGAACTGATTTACTATCGGGATGGACCCGCCTTCCCGCATCAACACCGGCTCGTAACCGAATGCGGCCTTGAGCGCGCGCAAGGAGGCTTGCGCCTGCGGACCAGTCGGCGAGACGAGATAAGGTTCGGCGCCATGACCACCTTCGATTTCCATCCGCACGGTGGGCGGGCAAAGCTTTTTCAACTGAGCACGAAACAGCTTGTCGATGCGCGCCGGATGCTGGTTTGGCACGAGGCGCATGGTGATTTTGGCGCGGGCCCAGGCCGGCACGATGGTTTTGTTCCCTTCACCCTGGTAGCCGCTGGTCAGGCCATTAATCTCGAGGGTCGGCCGGGCGGAACGCTGCTCGAGCGGCGTGTAGCCCTTCTCGCCGAACAACTGCGGCACGCCGAGGAATTTGCGGTAATCGCTTTCTTTAAAGGGCAGGCGTTTGAACTGTTTGCGCTCATATGCGGAAAGCGGCTGAACTTTGTCATAAAAGCCGGAGATGGCAATGCGTCCGTTTTTATCTCGCAGCTTTCCCAACATTTGGCAGAGCACCATGGCTGGATTATCAACCGTGCCACCGAAGATGCCCGAGTGCAGATCGCGATTGGGTCCGTGCAGGATGACTTCGTACGCGGCGATGCCACGCAAAGCATAAGTGAAGGCAGGATGTTTGGGCGTAGGCATTCCGGTGTCGGAGATCACGATTGCCTCGCAAGCCAGTTCCTCCCGGCGATCCAGGAGGAAAGACGCGAGGCTCTTGCTGCCGACTTCCTCTTCGCCTTCGATAACAACGGTAATGTCGCAAGGCAGCTCGGTCCCGGTTTTCAAATAAGCTTCGATGGCTTTGAAGTGGGCGAGGTTCTGGCCTTTGTTGTCGCAGGCTCCGCGAGCGAACAGAGATCGGCCTTCGATACGCGGTTCGAAGGGCGGCGATTTCCAAAGCTCGAATGGCTCGGGCGGCTGCACATCGTAATGGCCGTAGACGAGAAAGTGCGGACGCCGGCCGGTATTTGATTTCGCGGCAGGGGTTTTCGCCAGGACAATAGGATGTCCCTCGGTAGGGCAAAGGCGGGCATCGAGGCCGATGTTTTGGCAATGCTGCACGAGCCAATTGCCGCAGGCCTCCATGTCTTTCTGGTGCTGAGGTTGGGCCGAAACGCTTGGGAAACGGACATACTCGCACAGCTCCTCAATAAAGCGGTTCTGGTTTTGAGTCAGATAATCAAGGACGGGTTGCATGGTCTTGGTTTAAGCTTTTATTTCCAATTCGACACCCAGCCGCGGGCTGGCAGTTCAATGGTTTTGTTGTCGATGGTCGCGTGCACGGCGTCATCGTTAAAACTCTCGGCCACCCAGCTCCGATCGGCAAATAAGTATAGCGCAACGCGGTTCGGCGCGGTGAAGGTAGTTTTGAATGGTCGCAAGAGTGGCGTGCGCAAGGTATCCAGCGCTTGCTGATCCAGAGACAAGAGCGTTTTCGGATCCTGGTTTACGGCCACCACATGCAAGTTAGAGGAATCCAGTTGGCAACGGCCTTTAAGGGCTTGAGCCAAGCCGTCAGTGATTAGGACGGGGCGGCCGCGTTTGATGAACGCGCCCAGTTTGGCTACGAAATCCGGATCCTTAAGCGAGTGGACGGAAAAGAAAGCGGCGGAGGCATTAGTGGGGAATTCGTGGCAGGGAACGAGGGGCAGACCCATCATGCCGATGAAATCGAACACGCGGGCTTCTTTTTCGGGATGGCTGTTGGCGGGCTTGTACGCCGCGAGGCCAACGATCTTTCGCGCGCGAACCTGTTTTGCGGCGGCAAGCAGCTCGGGCAGATGGGCGCGGAGGGCCTCGACATCTTGCTGAGCGGACGAGCGTTGCAAACCGCCAAAGGAGAAGAGCATGGACTCGCACGCGCCGCCTAGGATGGTTTGGCGGGCCTGCTCGACATAGGTGCGCTCAGTGGTGCCGAGGGAATCAAACCAGCCGCCGCCGCACTTTGGGCCGCCCAGACCACCGAGCCAACGCATGATGAAGTAACCTTCATATTGCGGCGTGCCACCCCATTGCCGATCATTGTAATCGCGTGTCTCAGTGCCGACCCAAATCCAGTCGAAGTCGGCGGTCTCGCGCAGGACTTCGTAGCCGCGTTCGTGGAAACGGTCGTACCATTGAGGATACTTGATGATGAGCCGGGCCTTGGGATTGATACGTTTTGCGGGGGCAAGGAGCCGCAATTGCGAAAGCCGCACCATGAGTTCGCACCGGTAAGCTTCCCAGGTCTCGTCACTGACAGGGAAGGTCTGCTGCCCCACGGTGACCGTGCGGGCGCGGCGGGCGGCGTCGCATTCCGGGCAGGTGCAATCGGTGAACCAGAAATCATCGATCATAACTTCATCGAACAGACCGGCAGCGTATTCGAAGATGGCTTGAAGCTTATCCTGGGTTGGCAAATCGGTGTAACAGCAAGCGACCTCTTTCCAGCCGGTGGAAGGCTTGCCGACGCGGGTAGTGGTGACGCAACCGGAGACCTGGAACCCGGCGGAGCGGAACGCATCGCGCGCGGCTTCAAGCGTAACCCGTTCAGCCTGGTAACCATCGCGGAACTCTTCGATATAAACTTTCGTAACGCCGGTGCGCTTGCACCAATCAATGGCACTGCGTCGACCTGCGTCATCGGACAAACGGCGTTGGACATCGTGGGCATCGAACAGAGTGGAGAAGCGGTGGACGGACGCTTGAGCGCGCGCGAGATCCCAGAGATTGGGAGCGGGCGCGGCAGCGGAGGTCGCGGCAACACTAAAGGAAACAGTGAGCCAGAGGGCGGCGATGAACAATGAACTTTTCCGTGACGTTTGCGTCATGGTTGACAACATTTAGGAAACCAGTATGTGGGCGAGGGGTGGCCTCCTTACGTCGGCTCCTGCAGCTATTGGCTATCGACGCCTTTCACGCGCATGCGCAGACTATAGAGTGATTTGCTTGCAGTGATAAAAAGAGTCTGACGATCGCTACCCCCGAAGCATACGTTTGCCGTCCAGGGTTCATCGATAGGGATGAACTCGATTTCTTTGCCGGCAGGATCGAAGGCGGTGACGCCTTTGCCATTAAAACCGTTCCCTGTGAGATAGACGTTGCCTTCGTTGTCAATCGTCATCCCGTCCGAGCCAAGTTCGCAAAACAGTTTTTTGTCCTTGAGCGTGCCGTCGGGTTGGATGGCATAGCGAAAGGTCTTCTTGCCGGCAATGTCGGCCACATACAAGGTTTTGCCGTCGGGCGTGCCGATGATGCCATTGGGTTGTTTGTAGTCGCTGATGACGCGCGTGAGTTTGGATGCATCGGGAGAAAGGAAATAAACGCACTCGTCCATTTCTTTGGGTCCACGCTTCCACCACGGGCGTTTGTAGTAAGGGTCGGTGATGTAGAGGCCACCGCCGGGACGTACCCACACGTCGTTGGGGCCGTTGAGGAGTTTACCCTGGTAATCTTTGATCACGACGGTGACTTTGCCGTTGGGATCGATGCGCCAGAGCTGGTTGGTTTCGTCGGCGCAGGCCCACAGGTTGCCTTGGGGATCGAAGGAGAGACCATTAGCGCGGCCGCAGGGCTGCATGAATGTGGAGAGCTTGCCCTCGGTGCTCCACTTCATGATGCGGTCGTTGGGCTGGTCAGTGAAAAAGACGTTGCCGTGGCTATCGCAGGCCGGGCCTTCGGTGAAAGAAAACTCACTGGCGAGTTTTTGCAAGGTGGTACTAGGCGCTATGATTTTGCTCTCGGCGGCAGAAACGACAATGACAGAAACCAAAACTACAAACGAATTCAGCGCGAGTTTCATATTAGTTAATAGTGGATAAACGTGGTTGTTGGAATGGGGACGCCGAGACGGCGTCCCTACCAGGCTGGTTCAGGGCATTGGGGCTGTTTTGCCGTTAAAGAGAATAACGCGGTATTTCAGGACGAGCGGTTTACCCGGCTCGAGGGTATATGGCTCCAAGCCGGGATAAGAAACGTTGAGCAAGGCGAAGCTGTGGCGCATGAGCCAACCGTTGGTGGGATAGCCCGGGTTAGCCGGATTATCTTCGATGCGCACACCGGCATCGTGTCCGTTGAAGGTGCCGTCGATTTCCGCCCAGGGATGGCGGGAGAGAACGCCGTCCTGCTCAGAAATGCCCTGGTCGGTGCGAATAATGGTCTTGGCCGCTCCGCCATCACGCGCCGCGGTACGAAATGCGAAACCGCCGTAGCCTTTTTTGCTGTCAGGCGTGCCAACGATGATAACGGGCTTGTCGACCGCCTCGAAGCTGAGGGTGAAATCCAGGACGCGCTGGTCTTTTTCGACCGGGTGAGTGACAACGTCCACGTCTTCCTTTACGAATTTGCGGTCGCGGTCGTACCAGCCGTTTTCAACCGCGAGTCGCGCTTGATTGGCCGAAACCTCGCGGGCTTTCCAGCGGACGAATTTCTGCTTAAAGCCTTTCACGGTCCAGACGTCATTGGTTTTGCCGTCGACGATGACGACTTCCCAGGCCCAGAAGATACCGCGATGATGCGGATGATCATGATTGAAATCGTCGGTCATGAGTGTGCCATCCGGAGCGTAGACCGGGTGCAGGTAAGAAGACCGGCGAAGTCTCTCGGGAACTCCCGGCGCGAGGATCATGCCGTAATTATAAACGTAAACCGGTTTGCCGTTTTCGGTTAATTGGAGCCCGGTATCGTTGTTGACTACATCGAATTTGAAATTGGCAGGCAAAACTTGCAAAGGGGCGAGGCAAGCCATTGAGGCGACCAAAGCAATTCCAAAAGGGCTCCGTTTCATAATCAGATTCAAAGACGCTATTCGTCGGCTGAGGCTGGGGTTAGCAGGGTTGCAGCGTACGTTCAAGATAGAAGTGGCAAATCCCTGGCAAATGCGCCGCATTGACAACGCGGAGGGGCAAACTCAGTCTAGGCGTTGATGTCAGGGGAAAGCGGAACCAAATCAAATGCGTGGACAAGGTGGCTGCTGCGCGCGCCATTACTGCTGGCCAAGCATTTATGGGTTTGGCCATTGCTGGGTGCCTTGATGCTGGGGGTCGTTGGTGGCTGGGTTCGGAGCCGAGTGGAAGGGGCGACCCGGGCGGAGTTAGGGTCACGGCTGCGAACGCTACTCAACGCGGACGTCGCAGCGCTGCGGCTCTGGTTTTCGGAGCAGGAATCCAACGCCAAATCCCTCGCAACCGACGTGCGGTTTCAGGCGGCGATTGTGGATCTGGCCGAGCGAGAGCGGGAACCCGGTACGACAGCTGCCGAGCTGGCTGCATCCCCTCCAGCCCAGACGCTGCAGATCTACCTGATGCCATTGTTGGAAGCGCAAGGCTACCTGGATTATGTGGTGTTAAGCACCGATCGCCGGATTTTGGCGGCGCCTCATCCGCGAATGGTCGGGCGGCCTGCACCGCGCGGATATGCCTTGTTCATGGAGAAGGCATTGGCAGGCCAGCTTGCGGTGTCGCGACCGTTTGCGCGGGAACTTACAATCAGCCAACGGGCCCAAGGCCCGACGATGTTTGTGGCGGCGCCGGTGAAATCGACCAACGGAGTTATCGTGGCGGTGCTGGCCCTGCGCATCCGGCCGGAAGCAGAATTCACGCAGATTTTTTCCGTGGCGCGGATGGGTGAAACCGGGGAGGCCTATGCTTTTGATCTGCGGGGGATGATGCTCACCGCGACGCGTTTCGATGAGGACTTAAAGAAACTCGGACTGATTCCAAATGTTCCCGAAGCAACGTCCATCCTGAACCTGCGGCTGCTGGATCCGGGGGTGGATCTCGAACGCGGGGAGAAACCGGCTAGACCACGCCGGGATCTGCCATTGACGCGAATGGCGGCCGCAGCGGTCATTGGGGATGATGGCGCGGATGTGCAAGGATACCGGAATTATCGCGGAGTGCGTGTAGTCGGTGCCTGGGCCTGGCTGGGTGAGTTCGGTATGGGGGTGGCAACGGAGGTGGCAGCGTCGGAAGCGTTCGAGACGCTGTATTTGCTGCGGCACGCTTTTCTGGTCCTGATGGTGCTGCTGGCGCTAAGCGGTTTGGCGATCTTCGGTTTCACGGTTTTGATTGAAGGTCTGGAGGCGACATTAAGGAAGAATGCGCTGACGGCGCGGCGGTTGGGCCAGTATGTGCTCGTGCAGGAGATTGGGCGCGGAGCCAATGGGATGGTGTATCAGGCGCGGCACGCGTTGTTGCGGCGGCCGGTCGCCATAAAATTGCTCAGTCCGGATATCACAAATGAAACGACAGCTGCGCGGTTCGAGCATGAAGTCCAGATGACAAGCCAGTTAACGCATCCGAACACGGTCGCGGTTTATGATTATGGCCGCACCCCGGAGGGGCTGTTCTATTACGCGATGGAGTATTTGAGCGGGATCGATCTAGACCAACTTGTGCGGCGCTTCGGGTCGCAACCAGAGGGCCGGGTGATCCATATTCTGCGGCAGGTTTGCGGCTCGCTGGCGGAAGCGCATCGAATTGGGTTGATCCATCGAGATATCAAACCGGCCAACGTCGTGCTGACACGCCGCGGCGGGGTATGTGACCTGGTGAAGGTGGTGGATTTTGGTTTGGTGACGGGACGACACGTCGAAGCGCAGCGTAAAACTAACGTTGTGGTCGGCACGCCGCATTTCATGGCACCGGAAGCGGTCGAAACACCCGAAGCGGTGGATGCCCGGAGCGATTTGTATTCGCTGGGCGCGGTGGGCTATTGGTTATTAACCGGGAGGACGTTGTTCGATTCGGAGAAGGTGGAAGAATTGCTGGATTGGCAGGTGGAGAAGGCGCCAAAGCGCCCTTCAGAACGAGCGGGGCGAGTCCTGTCTCAGGATCTTGAGGAGGTTCTGCTGCGGTGCCTCTCGAAGAAGCCAAGGGAACGGTTTGAAACCGCGGAGGCTTTGGGTGAGGCACTGGTCCAGTGCGCAGCTGCGCCGAACTGGACGGAAGTAGATGCCGAAAAATGGTGGAAGGAGCATGTAACTGGGACGGAGGCAGCCCCAGTGGTCAGCATGGCGGAGAAGACGCTGGTGATTGCGCCGAGGAATTAGATGGGGGTACAGGGTCGACAGATGACGGGACACCACTAGAAGCGTGAAATTCCATTCCGTCCATTTCATGTATTGAGCATTGAAAAATTGCGGCCGTTCCGGAGGTGGGGCGCTAAGAGGAGAGAAAAGTGGGACACCGGGGACAGCGTCCCTACCGGCGGATGGAGGTTCGGGCTTTGAGCCAATCGAAGTCGGTTGTGGGTGAAGCGGGAAAGGCGTTGATGCGGGCGTGTGTCACGGGTCGAACGGTTTCAGGAACGAGCCAGCGATGCGATTCGGCGTGTCCATCGGCGAAGGAGAAGTTTGCAGCGCGATTGTGATAGGAAGCCGGCAGATTCCCCCACATGTATTCATCGAGGCGATTGACGAAGAAGCCGTCATTGATGGTATCGGCATGTTCGTCCAGGAAGACAAAGATGCCTGAAGGATTCACGATGGCAGCTTGCTTGAAGAACTGCACATAAGCGGGATTGAAACGGTTGGTCAATTCGCCAGGGTTCCCGACCATAGCATTTAGCGACATACTGCGCGAGCGTTGGCCGTTGGGCGCTGGTTCACGGTCGGCAGGGCATTTGTAAATGGCGACGGAGCGGTTGGCGTAGGGACCCAGCTTCGAGTCGGTGAGATAGACGGGGTTGGTATTGTCATCGCTGGCGAGCCAATCTTCGACGTTATTGGCCCAGGTTTGCCGTCGGGCGAGTGTTTCCGGAACGCCATGGTTGTTGACCAGGAGATCAATGTTGTCATCCGCATACAAATGCCAGGCGAGGGTGAGTTGGCGTATATTGTTGGCACAAGTGAGCGCATCGGCTTTGGATTTGGATTGGCTCAAGGCCGGCAACAGGAGGGCAGCAAGGATGGAGATGATGGCGATCACCACCAACAGTTCGATTAAGGAAAAAGCGGTCGAGGTTCGAAATCGTAAGAGAGATTCTAAGAGCGTTTCGCGAGCATTAAGTCGGCGGTTGATAGAGCGGTCAGGCATCACTTGTTCGTGAAATTACCTGCAGCCAGGGTGGCCGCAAAGGATGAACCAAGCTAAAGTTGATGGACTACTTTGCAAGCAGCGCCGTGACACCGAAGAAGTCGGCGATGAGCTTCAGATTCAGAACGAGGATGAGAATGGGGGTGGTCCAGGCCAGAATTTTGAGCCAACCTGGGTTCACGAATTCGCCCATTTTGGATTTGTCGCTGGTAAACTGAACCAAAGGGAAGACAGCAAAGGACAACTGGAGGCTGAGGATGACTTGGCTCCAGATGAGGAGTTTGGCGGTGCCGCTTTGACCCGAGATAGCAGTTACGACTACGGCGGGGATGATCGCAAGCAGGCGGGTGATCAGTCGGCGCAACCAGGGGCGCATGCGGATATTGAGAAAGCCCTCCATGACAATCTGGCCGGCCAGGGTGCCGGTGAGAGTGGAATTCTGTCCCGAAGCGAGCAGGGCGACTGCGAACAAGCCGCTGGCCAAGCCGACGCCAAGCATAGGAGAGAGGAGCCTGTAAGCGTCCTGGATTTCGGCCACGTCGGTTTTGCCGGCGCGGTGAAACACAGCCGCAGCCACGACCAAAATAGCGCCGTTAATAAACAGCGCTCCCATCAGCGCCACCGTTGAATCGAGGGTGCCATAGTGAATAGCTTCGCGCTTGCCCACGGGGTTGCGCTGGTAATTGCGGGTCTGAACGATCGCCGAGTGGAGGTAAAGGTTGTGGGGCATTACGGTTGCGCCCAGGATGCCGATGGCGACGAAGAGCATTTCTCGGTTGGTCAGGATCTCGCGTTCAGGCAGAAAGCCGGTGAGCATGGCGGTTGTGTCCGGTCGAGAGAAAATGACCTCCAGCAGGAAACAAAGAGCGATAGTCGAGATCAGCGTGATGACAAAAACTTCGAGCAAGCGAAAGCCTTTGTGCTGTAGATAAATGACAGCGAGCACGTCGAGCGCGGTGACACAGACACCCCAGACCAGGGGCAGACCAAACAACAGGTTCAACGCAATGGCTGAGCCAATGACCTCTGCCAGGTCGCAAGCGGCGATAGCGATTTCGCAGGCGACCCAAAGCACGAAAGAGGTGGGTTTGGAAAAGTGGTCGCGACAGGCCTGGGCGAGGTCGCGTTCGGCGACCACGCCGAGCTTTACGGAAAGGGCCTGCAGCAGGATCGCCATCAGATTGGAGAGCAGGATGACGGAGAGCAGGGTATAGCCAAAGGCGGAACCGCCAGCCAGGCTGGTGGCCCAATTGCCGGGATCCATGTAGCCTACCGCGACGAGATAACCGAGACCGGAGAAAGCCAGGAACTTGCGCCAGATGCTGGCGCCGGAGCCGGGAACTTTCACGCTGCGGAAGGCTTCTGCGAGGGAAGGTTGAGCGCCGGAGGAGCGCCAGCCATTGCCCGGTTGTGGCGGCCGGGACGGGCCGGGCTGGTCGGCCGGGCTGTCCTGAGGACAATCAGGCATAATTCGATCTATTAGTGCAAATCGCACTTTTCAACAAACGGCAAAATGAGTGAATTATCAAATAGAATGTATTAGGTACAACACAATGGAAAAGTCTTGGGTAAAAGTGATATGTCTACCGTGGCCTATTCATCGCGATCCTCTGTTCCCTAGGAAGAGAGGAGTTCGTCCGGGGACCAGTTCTAAAGGTGCAGCTGCTTCTCCATGCCAGGGTGCAAATACCGAGCGGAAGGGCTGGTTAGTGGATTAGGGCTTTGTTATCCCTCGACCGATGGGCGCAAAAGTGCAAAATGCAACCAAGTCCGGGCTGACTCGATCCCTTCGTCCGGAGACGTTGCGGGTGTTTTCGAAATTGGTTCGTTTTTGGAAAGACAATCCAGAAACGCTAAAGGCGTTCTTAAGCTACAAAGATCGCAGTCCTGGAACATAGTAACAAAACCTTTGCGTTTCACGAATTGTTGGGCGGTTTTGAGAAAGCAACAGCAACAGCGCGAAGTTAAAAAATGCGCCATCGAGGAGGTCGATGGCGCATGAGGGCAGGAGCTGGCCATGGCTGCCAGCATCGGTTGCCACTAAAAATAATTGCGTCCACCCGGAAAGGTGTCGACGTCACCCGGAACAAGATTATGGATAGCAAAATGGTTGATTTCCTCAACCCAGGAAAATCCTAGGTCGACCACAGAGGGGCAAAGATTAACCGCAGGGGCGAAGAGCGCTGAGAAACGCAGAGATCACACCCAGGCTTTGCGGATGAGCCAGGTTTTGACGAGCTGGGTCAGGCCGACGTAGCAGAGCAGGGTAACTGCCAGGAAGGGCCAGTACAACGCGGGAAGGGGCACAAAACCCAGCGGAGCACTAAGCGGCGAATAGGGCAGGTAAGCGCCCATGGCCATGATGAGCAGAGTCGTTAAGGTGAGTTGCCAGCTCGCGCGGGATTGGATGAACGGAATGAGGTTGGTGCGGATCACATGGATGATTAAGGTTTGGGTCATGAGCGACTCGACAAACCAACCAGTACTGAACAAAGCAGCGGCGTAGCATTTATTAGCGTCATCGGTGTGCGGGAACCGCGCCGCCAGTTCGGCGGGGGGCACCAGAGCAAACACCAGTTTGCATTTGAAGAAAAACCACATCAACAGATAGGTGGTGTAGTCGAAAATGGAGCTGATGGGTCCAATAAAGACGATAAACTTGGCGATTTCGCCGATATGCCAGGGACGCGGTTTAGCCGTCTGCTGCGGGCCAACGTTGTCGGTGGGAATGGGCACCTGTGAAAAATCGTAAAGCAGGTTGTTGGTGAGGATTTGCAGCGGCTGCATGGGCAGGAAAGGCAGCCAGGCGCTGGCGCCAATCACGCTGAACATGTTGCCGAAATTCGAACTGGCGCCCATGCGGACGTATTTGAGAATGTTGACGAAGACCTTGCGGCCTTCGAGCACGCCTTCCTCCAACACGAGCAGGCTTTTTTCCAGGAGGATCACGTCGGCGGATTCCTTGGCGATATCGACGGCGTTGTCAACTGAAACACCGACATCAGCGGCGCGCAGGGCGGGGGCGTCATTTATTCCGTCGCCCATGAACCCGACGACGTGGCCTTTGCGCTGAAGAGCTTGAACGATTCGCTGCTTGTGTGCGGGGGAAAGGCGGGCGAAAACGTCAGTGCATTCAACGGCCTCGGCGAGTTGCGGGTCAGCCATGGTTTCGACCTGACTGCCAAGGAGGATTTTATCAGCGTTAATGCCCACTTCGCGGCAGACCTTACGGGTGACGAGATCGTTATCGCCGGTGAGGACTTTAACCGTGACGCCGTGCTGGCGAAGAGCGCCGATGGCTTTAGCGGCGGTGTCTTTAGGCGGGTCGAGGAAAGCCAGGTAGCCCGTGAGAACGAGTTCGGCCTCATCAGCCTTGGAATAGGCAGCGCGTTCTTCAACTTCTCTGGTCGCCACGGCGAGAACACGGAAACCGTCCTCACTAAGGTCGTTGACCTGCTCGATCAAATTGCCGACCAGGATGGGTTCCATGGGAAAGGTTTCACCTTCGCTTTCGAAATGGGTGCACCTGGTAAAAACGGCCTCCGGGGCGCCTTTGGCGAGAAGTTGGCGTTCACCTTTGGGGCCTTCGACCACCACGGACATCATGCGGCGGGAAAAGTCGAACGGGATTTCATCAATCTTTGAGTATTGTTCGAGGGAGAGCTCCTTGTGCAGTTCCTGGTGCTGGAGAACGGCGCGGTCGAGGACGTTTTTGAGTCCGGTTTGGAAGTGGCTGATGAGGTAAGCATCGCGGAGGACCTCCTCGTTTTCCTTTTTGAAAACGTCGCAATAGATTTCGAGGATAACGTGATCGATGGTAAGCGTGCCAGTTTTGTCAGTGCACAGCACGTCCATGGCGCCGAAGTTCTGGATGGAATTGAGCCGCTTGACGATGACCTTCTTTCGGGACATGCCGAGCGCGCCTTTGGAGAGACAGACCGACACGATCATGGGGAGCATTTCGGGGGTAAGGCCGACTGCGACCGCGAGCGCGAAGAAGAAAGCCTCGCCCCAGTTGTGTTTATTAAGGCCGTTGATGAGGAAGACCAGCGGGACCATGACAGCCATGATCCAGATCATGAGCCAGGTGAATTTTTTGACCCCGCGTTCGAAAGCGGTCTCGACTTGTTGCCCGGTAAGGCTCTTTGCGACTTTGCCGAAATACGTATGGGAGCCCGTGGCAATAATAACCGCCGTGGCGGATCCGCTCTCGACGCTGGTCCCGAGGAAGCAAAGGTTTGTGTGTTCGATGGAGGATACTTTGTCGCGAGGATCGCGAGCCTCCGTTTTCTCAACGGGCATGGATTCGCCAGTGAGGGTGGCTTGAATGACGAAGAGGTCTTTGGCCGAGAGCAGCCGGACATCCGCCGGGATCATGTCGCCGGCTGAAAGCTTCACGATATCGCCGGGGACAAGCTGTTGAAGCGGCAGTTCGCGGGCCTGCCCATCGCGGATCACGGTGGCTGTGACGCGGATCATCGCTTTGAGCTTGGCGGCCGCGGTGTCCGCGCGGGTTTCCTGGACGAAGCGCAAGGAGACACCGAGGACAACCATCACCATCATCATGGCACCGGTAATTTTGTCGCCTTGCGGAGCGGCAAAGGAAATCACGGCAAGGACAGTAAGCAGAATGACCAGCGGATTGCGTACGGCGACGAACAACCGCTGGAACCAGTCGTGACGCTTCTCCCGGGCGACCTCGTTGGGACCGTATTGCTCGAGGCGCGCGGCGGCTTCCTCTTCGGCTAGACCTGCCGGCGTAGTGCCAAGCGCCTGCAAAAGCTCGGCGCTTTCTTTGATAGCGGCCTCGTGAGCCTGATCGGAAGCGCGTTGGTTATTGTTGGTTTTTGGGCCTGGCATAAGGCTGGTGAACCGCGCACAAGATTGCCTCTCGGTACAAAGCCGTCCAACGAAAAGATCGGAGGTGCGCCCCTCATGCGGGGCAAACGTGCTTCGAGTTGCAATTGCTTACAGAACATGGGTTTTCGTGATTGACTATGCATGATTCGTTCATTCTACTTCGCGCCGAGCATGGAACGGCAGCAAGCGCTTGCGAGTGTTCCAGCCGACTTCCGAGCAGAGAAGTTCGGTCGACGCGGAGTCAAAAGTATTGAACAGGACGACGCATTGGTTGGTCTGCAGGATAGGTAAACGAGTAAATGGGCAAACGGATCAGTTTATCATGGCGAGTGGCACAGGCGTGCCGCCGGCATTCGAGAGCGTCGCGCTCTCGGAGATGAACGCTTTAGCATCACCGGCCGCGGCCTCCGAGCCGGCCCATAGCATTTAATGACCAACCCAGCACACGCGGCAGCGGCGGCGGTTTCCCTTCAGATTGGCTACTCGGGAGACCAGTCCGGTAGCGATGGGACAGCTGGGGCGTCGACATTTTTCACCCTTTCTTTTCTGCGACCGCTTGTTTGCAGGCGCGGAGCTATTGTGTTTTTGTTGGTCTGGATCTGCTGCCAATGGCTAGCCTGCTCAACTTGGGCGCAAGCCCCGGGCGGGGCCAAGGTTGCGGGCATCGAGATCAAGCACATCGGACCTGTCTCGGTCAGCGACGCACTGATCCGCGCCAACATCCGGATTAAACCGGGTGATACGTTTTTCCCGGCAGCGATGGACGAGGACATCCGCAACCTGTACGCAACCGGTTTTTTTTATTCGGTGCGCGTTTCCCGCGAGGATACGGAAAAAGGCGTAGTACTGACCTACATTGTGCAAGCCAATCCTCGGCTGCAGGAGGTCCGGTTCCATGGGAATCAAAGGATTTCTGAAAAAAAACTGCGCAAAACCATTACCGTAAAGGCCGGCGAACCTTTCAACGAGCGAAAGCTTTTCACGGACACGCAGGAAATCCAAAAGCTGTACCAGAAAAAAGGGTACCCGAGAACCGAGGTGAAGTACACCTACAGCATTGACGAGAATACGGCGCGGGCGATCGCCACGTTCGAGATTAAGGAGACGCCGAAGGTCAAGATCACCGAGGTGGAATTCGTGGGAGCAAAAGCGTTTCCGCAAAAGCGGCTGCGTAAAGTGATTAAGACGCGGAAGCATTGGATGTTCTCATGGATCACCGGCAGCGGCGTGCTGAAGGACGAGCAGTTTGAAGAAGATCGCGAAAAGCTGGCCGAATTTTATCGCAATGGCACCAAGGCCGGCGAGGGCGGCTATCTCGATTTCGAGATCAAGAATGTGGAATTCCTGAACCCGACACCGACGACGATGGTCATCCGGTTTATCATCTATGAGGGAACGCAGTATAAAGTGGGATCGGTTAAGTTCACTGGAAACAAGATCTTCAACACGGCGGATATCACAAACGGTTTGCGCGTGGTTCACGCAATGAAGGGGCAACGAGGTAAAACCGGGGCAAATGGTCTGTTGATGGATGTTGGGAACGTATTTACACCGAAAGGCCTGACGGCAGACACGGAGGACGTCGAGGACTTCTACGGATCGAAAGGCTACATCGATGTAAGCGGCCGCAACTTGAATGTCATTAAAATACCCAATACCGAGACTGGAACCATGGACCTGGAGTTCCAGGTCGAGGAAGGCCAGAAATCGTACATCGAGAAGATTCAAATTCGCGGCAATAACAAGACGAAAGACAAAGTGATTCGCCGCGAGTTGGCGGTATCGCCCGGCGAAGTGTTCGACATGGTGCGCGTCAAGCGCAGCAAGCAACGACTGGAAGGGCTGCAATACTTTGAGAAGGTGGATACGCGGCCAGAATCGACTGATATTGCCAATCACCGCGACCTTATCGTTGGGGTGGACGAAAAGAATACCGGGAATCTGACGATGGGAGCGGGTTTCAGTTCGGTGGACGCGCTGGTGGGTTTCGTGGAGCTAAGCCAGGCCAATTTCGACTTATTTCATCCACCAACGTTTACCGGTGGCGGGCAGCGATTCCGATTGCGGCTGGCGATAGGTACGCAGCAGCAGGATTATCTCGCGTCATTTGTCGAGCCGTGGTTTTTGGGGCGGAAGCTGCAATTGGGGGTAGATCTGTATTATCGCGATCTGGCTTATCTTAGCCTCAACAATATATATACGGTCACGCGCGGTGGCGGAAAGGTCAGTCTTACGCGAACGCTGGGCAGCGACTTTCTAATTGGCAGCGTCAGCTACACGCTGGAGGACGTGGGGATTCACCTAAACCCGGGTTATCATGGCGCGACGCTTGGAACACTACCCGGGCAAGGTCCGGTCGGGATCGGATCGCCCTCGGGTCCGTTTGGTTATCCCGAACCCGCAACGATTATTCCTGCCAACGTTCCTCAGGATATTTTGAGCGAGGTTGGTTACAGCTTATTGTCACGCGTCGGGGGAACACTGGCTTACGACACGAGAAACAGCGTGGCGCTGCCCAACAAGGGCCAACGCAGCGAAATCGATGCGGAGTTTGTGGGTGGGCCGCTGGGTGGCGACAAGGAGTTTTACAAATTGGAATTCAAAACCGGGTGGTATTTCAAAGGCCTTTTCCACGGCCACGTGCTCGAATTGGTGGGCAGGTCAGGCGTGGCGGAGAGTCTGCAGTCACAAGACGTACCTTTCTACGAGCGGTGGTACTTGGGAGGGCTTTATTCGCTGCGCGGCTTCGAGTTCCACAGTATCAGCCCGCGCCAGCCCGGTTTTACCGAACCAATTGGCGGCGATACCTACTGGTTTGGCTCGGCTGAGTACAGCATTCCGATTATCGAACAGGAGCATGGCGTCGGGGTTCGTTTTGCGTTGTTTTATGACATTGGTAATGTCGCGGCGCAGCCCTATCACTTCAACCTCGATAATTTCAACGACAATTGGGGAGTGGGCCTTCGCTTGAACCTGCCGATTGGACCGATCCGGCTCGATTACGGGATTCCAATTCACCACGATCAATACAACAGCGGCAACGGTCAGTTTCAGTTTGGCGTCGGTTACACGCGCGAGTTTTGATTCACTTTCGAACGACGCATGAACACGGATGAACACGGCTACGAAGGACTGAGGGTGATACAGCGCATTCGCTTAACCCCTTGCCTGGCGGCAGCTATGATGCTTGTTTCGGCCTTTTACGCGGGCGCTGCGGTTGGCTTCAGCGGCCTGTCGGGCGTGCCCTTGTTCTTCGAAGCTGAAAGCAGCCACAGCGCTACCAACTTCCTGGCGCGCACGCCGACGGCTCAGTTTCTGATTGCTCCCAACGAAGTCCGAATGGCGCTAAACCGGGTCGACAACGAGCCCGCGAGCGGCCCATTGCGCCGCGGCATGCCGGCTCACCGGAGTATTTCCTCGACCCGAGTCGCGCGGTTGGCTTTTGCCGGCTCCAATACACGCGCGGACATCCAGGCGACTGCGCCGATGGTTGGGAAGATCAATTATTTTATTGGCGATGATCCGGGGCAATGGCGGACGGGGATTGCAACCTACGCAGAGGTGCGGATTGCGAATTTGTATGAGGGAATTAATCTCGTTTATTACGGGAACCAAAGACAGCTTGAGTACGATTTCACTGTCGCGCCGGGCGCAGACGTGGGCCGTATTCGCCTGCATTTTGAGGGAGTGGATGAGCTGAGAATCAGCGCCGAAGGCGCACTGGTATTGAAAATGGGCGAGGGCGAAATCCGCCAACGGCGCCCGACATTTTACCAAATGGTTGATGGCTCGCGACGGGAAGTCGTGGGTGGTTATTCCCTTCGAGGCAAAGGCGAAGTCGTTTTTGTAGTTGGTCGATATGATCATCGGCTACCACTGGTCATCGATCCGATCTTTGACTACTCGACTTACTTTGGCGGAAACAGCAGTGACGCGGCCCTGGCGATAAAAGTGGACGGGAATGGCAATATTTACATCGCGGGAGAGACTCTCTCGACCCAATTCCCGTTTGCCGTTCCAACCAATGCTTTTCAACGGACCTTCCAGGGAGGCACAGTCAACGGTGATGCGTTTGTAGCGAAACTCAACAGTTCCGGCAACCAACTTATATATTTCACTTATCTGGGCAGCGGGGGAGAGGACGGGGCGCTAGACCTTGCCATCGATGCGGCAGGAAACGCGTACGTGACAGGGTTTACGGACGCGTCGGGATTCCCGGTTAAAAACGCCGTGTTTCCGACAATTCATGGGACACCCGATATCAATCTGGGGCTTTATCCGAATGACGTTTTTGTAACCGAGCTGAACACCAACGGTTCCGCGCTGGTATTCTCGACCTATTTTGGCGGCAGCGGCACAGACGTCGGCAGCGCAATCACGGTGGACCCGGCAGGGTACGTTTATATAACCGGTTACACCTACTCGGCGGATTTGCCCACCAGTATCAACTCATTCCAGCGAGTTTTGCTAGGGAGTGACGATGCTTTTGTGGCCAAATTCTCGCCTGGTGGCAGCAATCTGGTATATGCCACGTATTTGGGTGGCATAGGCACCGATGAAGGGGAGGGGATAGCCGCAGACAGCCAGGGCTGCGCCTATGTGACCGGTTACACCATTTCACCGGGGTTTCCGATTACGACGAATACTGCCTGGCAGAAAGATTTCAACAATAACACGAACGGGTTTACTGAATATGATGCTTTTGTAACGAAGGTCGGTCCGTTCGGATCTAATTTGATTTATTCTACATTCCTGGGCGGGACAAACGGCGATTACGGGTACCGAGTAGCGCTGGATGGGTCCAATAATGTATATGTGACCGGTACTTCCCTGTCGCCAGACTTTCCCAGCACAGGGCCGGTGTATGGGCTGAAGGTTGGAAATTTAGGTGGGACAAACCTGCTTAATTACGATGCTTTTCTAACGCGGCTCGACGCCCGCGGGCAAGTGACATTTTCAACTTTGTTCGGAGGAGCAAGCAACGATGCAGGTTGGGATGTTGCCGTCGATCCAGTTGGTCGAGCTTTCGTGATTGGCATCACTTTCTCCAGCGACTTTCCGGTATTTGCGCCGTTCGGGTTGTTTTCGACTAATGAGCTTGGAGGCAAAGACGTGTTCGTGACCTCTTTCAACACCAACAGTGCCGCAGTGCGGTATAGCGGTTTCTTAGGCGGCTCGGGCGATGACTATGGCTATGGCGTTGCCATTGATGCCGAGAGCAGCGCGTATATTTGCGGCCTGACTTATTCGGCCAATTTCCCCACCACGACCGGACCGTTCCAACCTAACCTACGGGGCGGAGCGGACTCGTTCCTGGCGAAAATCCGCCTGTTCGACCCGGCTATTAGCGCCAGCCGATCGGGTAACAACATTGTTGTACGATGGCCCGCCACCGCGCCCCAATACGTTTTGCAAGCGGCTACGGGGCTCGTTCCTCCGGTTAACTGGATTACGATTGCACAAAACCTGGTGCCGGCACAGGGGTTTTACACCGTTGCGCTGGGGCCAACGAACAATTTCAGTTTCTTCCGGTTGCAGAGGCAATGAAAGGCCGAAAGGGCAAACACCGACGAGCGAACCTATTAAAGAGGAATGTGCCGTGGCAATTCACCCGGGTGAGACAAACGGAGTGGAAGGCCACGATGAATCAGGCAGTCCGCCTGGCAGCTTTGGATTTCAATTGATTCCGTCGTAAATTCTGCTTCTCTCTATCAATTATGAAATATTTTGTACGCACGGGCGTTTTAGCTTTGCTGATGGCATCTTTGGGGGTGGCTTCGGCGCAGCAACGACTGGCCACGATCGACGTTAAAAAGATCTTTGACGGCTACTGGAAGACCAAACAAGCCTCGGATCAGATGCAAACTCGCCGCCAGGAGATGGAGAAGGAGGACAAGAACATGATCGATGACTACAAGAAGATGAAGGACGATTATGATTCGCTGCTCAAGGGGGCGAATGATCAAAGCGTGGCTTTGGAAGAGCGCGATCGACGCAAGAAGGCTGCCGAAGACAAGCTGAGGAACATGAAAGATCAGGAAGACGGAATCGCGCAATACGAACGCACCTCTCGCGCCACCTTGATGGAACTGCAAGATCGGATGCGGGCGAACATTCTGACTGATATCCGGAATATTGTAAACGCGCGGTCCAAGTCCGCCGGTTTTACGCTCGTGCTGGACACGGGTGCTTTAAGCGCGGCGGGAACGCCAGTGGTGATGTACTCGAATAACGAAAATGATCTCACCGATTCCGTCCTGGGCGAACTGAACCGCAACGCTCCGACTGATGCGGCAAAAGCCGACGAGACTCCGGCACCGGACAAGAAGGAAGAGAAGAAGAAGGACGCCAAGAAGTAAGCCTTCAAATGCAAATGGATTCTTTGGATTGATTGGATTGTTGGGAAAGGCGTCGGTCGGACGTACGCTCCGCGGCCAGCAATTCTCTTTCTCTGTTTGCCTGGGCGCATTTTTTCCGCTATAGGAGGATCATGCGGCGCGAGCGATTGCGGCGATGCGGATTAGCCGGCTTTCGGCTTCCAGGAAGCCCCCGCACCCCAGGCGATTACTTCCTACGTGGTTCGAACTCCGGGTTTTCGATGATCGAATTGCTCGTAACGGTCTTGATTATTCTCATACTGACGACTCTCTACTGGGGCCCAAACAGTTCGAGCCGCCAACGGACTCTGAAGGTGAACTGCCAGCGGAACCTGCAATTCGTCTATACCGGGATGGAGGTGTTCGCCAACGACCATGCAGGCAAGCTTCCTGCACCCGCTGCCGCTCGGACGGCGGGTGAGGCATTGGAAGGACTGGTGCCGCGTTACACCTCCGACACTTCCATTTTCATTTGCCCGGGCAGCAAGGACTCGATCTTGCCTGCCGGCGAAGCGCTGGGCAAAGGGAAGATCAGCTATGCGTATTACAGTGGTCGAGGCATCACGAACGCAGCCAGCGCATTGGTTAGCGACAAGCAGATCGATGCCAGCGCGAAAGTGGCTGGCCAACTGGCGTTTTCGGATACCGGCAAAGCGCCGGGCAACAATCACGGGAAGTATGGAGGCAATTTTCTTTTCTGTGACGGCCATCTGGAATTGAGTCCGGCACATGTTCCTTTTGCGCTGCCGCTCGGTCCGGGCGAGGTGTTGCTAAATCCGTAAAGAAGGAGCACAATCCGAGGCAATCGAAAGGCGCAGCATCATGAAAGTCCAGTGCTCTTGCGGCGCGAAATATGAGTTCGACCTGACCCCGGTCATGGCCACAAGCCCGGTGAAATTTGTCTGCCCGGCTTGCGGACTCGACGCATCTGAATTCGTGGACAGCCTCGTGCGCCGGGAGTTGGGCCAAAGCAGCACGCCGCGGGGTGTGCCCGTGCCAGTGTCGCTGCAGGGAACCGCTGCGGTTTCAAAACTGGCGCAGACAGGCGCGCCGACGGGAGTTTTGCTCGAGGATAATGCGCCCCCACCGCGTTCGGGCTTGGCTGTGCGGGTTCACACTCCTGCTGCTCCGGCCGAAACGGTTGCGCCCGAGCCTGCGTCGGTCGTAGGCACCCCTTGCCTGAAGCACCCTGGCCAGTTGGCGGTCGAAAAGTGTTTTATTTGTTCAAAGCCACTTTGCCCTAAGTGCATGGAAATGTTCGGCTACGTTTGCTCGCCGCTATGCAAAGCGAAAGCCGATTCACACGGGATAAAGGTGCCGATTTTTGCGGGACAGAAGTCGGTGGTCGAGGCACGGCTGTGGCGCAAGGTGGTTTGGGTGGGCACGAGTGTGGGAGCAATATTTGTGGCATTGTTCGGCTTCTGGATTTGGTACACCTGGTCGGGGCGATTGCCCCGACCAATTTTCTCGATTCGCTTTCCTGAGCTTGTTTCATCCGGACAGGCCGTTATCTGCGGCAAGAACAGGGATCAAATTGTATATCTGCACGGCAGCATCCTGGCCAGGCATGATATGAAGCTGAAGAAGCAACTTTGGTCGCGGGATCTGCTGGATACGAACGCCATCCAGGCGGAAATCCAACAAGAGATTAAAGTCATGAAGGCCGCGATCGATAAGGCCAATAACGAGGGCTGGGAGCATGTGCCGAGAATGCCGGACGTTGAAAAACTGGCCCGACAACTTGCGCGAGCGCAAGCGGAAGCCCTCCAACTTCACGTTCGAGGCGAAAATGTGTGGGTGGGCGATTACAAAAAATTTGAGCGCTATGATTGGGACACGGGCCAGCCAGTGAAGGAATTGGCAGTAAACAACCGCTTCTTTGGCGGACTCATCTCTCGGGGGGACGAGCTTCTGATGGTGGATTCCGAGTCCAGCAGGCCCATGGTGACGCGCATCAATCTTGCCACAGGCGAAACCACGGTGCAGGACTTGAATTCACCGGAAGCCATGGCGATGGCGGCAGCCTCGGCTACGGGCGCGGTCAATTCTGCCAGTGGAAAACCAGCGAAGCAATTGGCCGGCCTGCCAACTGTGCCAGGTGCGGATATGGGCAAACCAATGGACCCGGGCAAGGTCGCCGAGCAAGTCTCGCACCTGCCATTGCCGGCAAAATACGCGCTGCCGGCGACGCTTTCCTCAACTTACAACCAGGAGCGCGCGCTATCAGAGATGAAACAGGACGGCGAGGGCGAGGATTCTCTGTCGAATGAACCGACGACAAGCTTTTCGCTCATCCCGACCAAGGACGATTTCCTGCAGTTCGCCGTAAAATTGAAGGAGGCGAGGTTTGCCCAGCACGACGCGATGAAGGCGCCGCCGAAAAAGTCCGCGCTCGACAGCGGCATCACGGCCGCGGACAGCATGAAAGTGGCAAACGAGATGTTGAACGAGATGCAGCGATCCCGAGGCGGGAACGTTGTTAGCGAGAATGTGAGTTTATACCAGGTGACGATTCGACGCCCGGGCTCGGAAGATTCGTGGACCGGCGAGGTGGTTGGCCCACCTAAGTTATTTCCGCTGGATGACGTCAATGTGCTGACGGCGAGCAAGATAATTATTGTGTTCGACAAGCATAATAAAAAGCTCTGGCAGGCGCCATTGACGTACAGTGTAACTGAGGGGTTGGGCGCGCTTGATGAGGAGAGTGCTAATTACGGCCGTGGACCGTGTGTGGAGCACAAAGGCAAATTGTACGTGATCGATCAGGGAATGCTAACCGCTTTTGATTTGGCGACCGGCAATGTGCGTTGGCGGCTGCCGTCGGTCGGCATTGTAGGGATGTTTTTCGATGACAAAGACATGATTTATCTCAACACCACCACGGCTAGCCCTGAAAGCATCAAATACTCACGCCAGATCGATCTCAATTCGCAAGTGGCGTCAGTAGTTGAAAAGGTTGATTCGCGCAACGGCGCAGTTCTCTGGACGGCAGAGCCCGGCGGGATGATCAATTATGTATCTGGGCAGGTGATCCTCGCCGTGCAATCCTACCAGGTTATGGAGGACGAAGACTTAAGCTCGAGTCCTCCTGAAACAGGGTTCGAGGCCTCGCCTTATCTGCGAGTGCGGCGGATCAATCCGCGTAACGGGCGCGAGATGTGGGAGTATTACCAGAAGCGAGCGCCAGTGGACATCGCCTTCGAAAAGAACATTATTCGGCTCGTTTTCCGCAAGGAAGTTCAAGTGTTGAAGTTCCCGACGTTTTGAGAGGCGCTGGGGAAGGAACGCAGCGAGCGGGGACTGCCCGCGCTCCGCAGGTTTTCCAAACACGCTCTAACGCAAGGTTTCCGTGCGGGCCCAACCATGCGCCAGGCGCAACGCGCACTTTATAGATGGCGGAATTTCCTCTTTGCGGTGAGTTACGTATATAACGGTCGGCCGGCCGCCGTGGATGAGATCCTCCAGGAGGCGGATGAATTTCGCCCGGTGACCGGCATCCAATCCCTGGCAGGGCTCGTCAAGGATCAACAGTTGAGGCTGCTTGACCAGGGCTCGTGCCAGCAGTACGAATCGCTGCGTGCCGTTAGAGAGCGCATCGAGGGGTGAACGACCGAAAGGTGCAAGATTGAACCGTACCAACCAGCGGCGTACCGCCGCCTGCTGGCGACGGGTCAATGGCTCAAAAAGGCCAATGCTGTCGTGGAAACCCGAGCCGACTGCTTCGAAGCACGTGAGGGAAGTATCGAAATGAACGTGGAGTTCGGGTGAAACCCAGCCGATTTGGCTTTTTAATTCCCAAACCGATTTTCCTTCGTCGCGCCGTTGGCCAAAGACAACAATGTCGTTGGCGTAAACCTGAGGATTGTCGCCTAGAAGCAGACTGAGCAAGGTGGATTTACCGGACCCGTTACGTCCCAGGAGCGCCCAACTCTCTCCCTGACGAACAGCCCAAGATACCTGGCGGAGGATCGTGTTGTGGCCGTACTTGACCGTGACCTTGGTCAGCCGAAATAGTTCCGGACGCACACGAGAGCGGCGGCCATGAGGTCTGGGATTGGACAGGCAAGATTGTGCGTAAGCCGCAGTTGTTACCGGAACTGGTATTGCAGCGGATCGGTTGCTAGCAGCGCCGGATGCCCGCGGCAGCACTTGCGCTCTGGTTCCGAGTGCAGCGACACGGCAATTGGCCAGCCGCAAGACATGAGTAATTCGCGTTGGCAGATCTTCGGTGCGCGTTGTGATGAGCAGGACGCGGAGCGATGTTTTCATTAAGCGCGTCAGCAAGCAATGCAGGTGCTGCCGCATGACGGAATCGAGGCCCGCGAACGGCTCGTCCAGAATCAATAGTCGGAGCGGTCGACAAAGCGCCGAAGCGATTTCCAGCCGCTGCCGTTCGCCATTCGATAAGGCGAGCAAGCGGCGTTCAAGAATCGGTTCCAGTTCGAGTAACCGGACAAAATGCCTGCGGCGGCGCGCGAAAGCGCGGCGCGCTTGCGCGCGCGGAGCGGCCACTTCGAACGGATTCACCTCCATCACGCGGTCAAAGCATAAGAAATCCCGGACATACAGCGCATCATCTTGTTCAAGGCTGTTCCAGCGTGACTGCACGACGGTGCCGTGGACTGCCCGCTTGCGCTCTTCAAAGGCGACATAACCGATCGCTTCCTCCGGGCTCAATCCGTCAGGCGGCCGGAAATGGTAATCTAACTGACCGTGGACCAGGGGCAGCCGCCCTCGCAGCCCATCCGCGAAAAGGGATTTGCCGGAACCGTTCGGGCCAGTAAGCGCCCAATGTTGGTCGGCATGAAAGGTCCAGGTGGTATGTGCAAAAACCAGTCTATCACCAAGACGGAAAGTTCCATCCTGCAAAGAAACAAAGGGGCGTAAAGCCGGTGTTTGGCCAAGGACCATTTATTTGAGCATAGCGGCTGGTGCATGAAGTCTGAAACTGGAAAGTCGGGGAGCGTGGCAAGCTTTGGCTTCAGGCCAGCGAAGCCTTGTCACCACCGTGATCAGGACCTTACCTGCTGCGAGATCAGATATCAGTGCACGAGCTCCAAGGCGGGAGCGGCCGTTTTTGGCGCGGTTGCTGGAGGCTGGACGCACGGAAAAATGACCGTGAAGTGTGAACCGCCGCCAAGCTGGCTGGAAACTTCAACCCAACCGCCGTGCTGTTTCACCAACCCGTGGACGGTGGCCAAGCCGAGACCGTGCCCTTTGCTCTGCTCTTTAGTAGTGAAGAACGGCTCGAACAGATGGGCCTGCACCTCCGGAGTCATGCCGCAGCCGGTATCGGAAACGGTCAAGCGGACGCAATTGCCGGGCTGAGCGCCTTCGCATCGCTGAGCATGCTCAGGCGTGACGAGAATGGGTGACAGACTGATGGTCACTTTGCCGCCCTCAGGCGTCGCTTCGCGGGCGTTGAGCACCAGGTGATGGAGAATCTGGCCAATCAGGGCAGGGTCACCGTTGATCGGCCAGGTTTCCGGCGTAAGTATTTGTTCGACGTTAATGGCATTTCCGACCAGATGCTGCAAGGCAGGAGACTGGTTTTGGATCAGCTTGGCGAGATCGAGAAGCTGGGGATGCATGGGGTGGCGGCGCACCAAGGCCAATAGCTGGCGGGTAAGGCCGCCGGCCGCGCTGGCGGTGGCCGCGATTCGCTTGAGCGGTTCAACGGCCGCGGTGTCATGGCACTTTTGAACGAGAGCGCCGGCGTATCCTTCAATCACTGTGACGAGTTGGCCAAAGTTGTCGGCCACCCCGCCGGCGAGTTGCCGGGTCAGCTCCATCTTTTGAGTTTCCAACATTTGTTTTTGGAGCAGCCGCTGCGCCGTGACGTCGTTAGCCAGTATCAAACGCGCCGGTCGCTCGGCGTACACAAGATCAAGCGCGGCGATTTCGACGTCGATCGTAGACCCATCTTTTTTGCGATGATGCCACAGGCCGCGGCGTTGGACTTCCGGACTGGCTTTGAGAGCATCGGCGGCAAAGGTCTTGGTATCGTGCGCCGGGCACAAATCGGCCGCAGTCATCGCTCGCCATTCCGAAGCGGCATAGCCGTAATGGCGCAAAGCGGCCGAATTGAACGCTAAAAAGGCGTAGGTATGGCGATCGAAAATCCACATGGGCTGAGGGTTTTCATCGAAAAGGAAGCGGTATTGTTCTTTGGATTTCTTGAGTTCCTGCTCGCCCTGTTTGCGCAGCGAAAGCTCCCGCTGAAGCTCTTCATTGGCCAGATCCAATTCGGCGGTGCGTTCCTGGACCTGGCGTTCGAGGTCGGCGCGCATTCGTTGCTCTTCCTTTTCAATATTCGAACGTTCCTTGAGGATGGTTTCGATGTGGACCATGCCGATGAGCAGCAGCACCGGAACAACGAAATTGAGCAAGTCGCGAGTGAGCACAGGATCAAATCCCAAGCCCACGGGAAACCAATACCGGGCCACCTGTTGAATGGCCAACAAAGAAAAAACAGCTACTAAACCCCAGCCTACGCGCTGGGTGCCAAAGGCACGATTCAGGCGAATCGCGTAAGGGGGAATGATGCAGGGCAGCAGGCTGAGCACCACGCTATAGGCAGTCGGATAAGTCATAAGGCATGATTGTGTCTGAGTATGAAGCAGTTTCCGTGGAGGATTGAGACAGTGCCCCCGTGAGGTCTGCGCGAGCAGGCCTGCATTTGCGAGCATCCGGCACCCATAATGAAGTATTCTAGTGGTGGAAAGCACTTGTCAGGCCATTCATGGCCAAGGGAAGCTGGGGCTTAAAGGCTTTTGCGAAGGAACTGCCAAGGCCGAAGGTCGAGACCCGAAAGCCGAGAAGACCAAAGACCGAAATTCGAATTGATTAGCGCTAACGCTTTATCCGGTTGCGCACCTCCTCGACTTTCGGAATTGGATGCTGCGCAGACTGACCTCAGGTCAAGGCCTTCATGTGCGACCACTTCTTAGCCCAGTAAGCGGGACCTTGGGATCGCTCGGGCTCAGCCCGTATTATCGCATCCGTCAGTTTCTCTGTCCTATGTATTCCTTCAGCTTGAGGGCATCGGCATTAAAGATACGGATGCCTTCAGAGAGTTTCTCCGTGGCCATGGCATTTTCGTTCAAGAGCCACCGGAATTTCTTTTCGTCCAAATCCAGGCGAGAAATAGGAGCCTTGGCTAGCACATCAGAATCCAATTTGCGTGGCACCGGATCCGTGCAGGATTTGAGCTCACCCAGCAGTTTGGGGCTGATAGTCAGGGCATCGCAGCCGGCGAGTTCCAGGACCTCGCCTTTGTTGCGAAAGCTGGCTCCCATCACTTCCGTAGGATACCCAAATTTTTTATAATAGGCGTAGATTTCGCGCACCGATTGAACTCCCGGGTCATCGACTGGGGCGTAATCCTTGCCGGTTTTGGCCTTATACCAATCGAGGATGCGACCGACAAAGGGAGAGATCAAAGTGGCCTTGGCTTCGGCAGCCGCAACAGCCTGCGGCAGCGAAAACAACAGGGTCATATTGCAGTGAATCCCTTCGCGTTCCAGCACCTCGGCGGCCCGAATGCCTTCCCAGGTCGACGCGATCTTAACGAGGATTCGCTCACGGCCAATGCCGTTATTTGAATAAAGTTCAATAAAGCGGCGAGCTTTGTCGATTAATGCCTGCGTGTCGAAAGAAAGATCCGCGTCGGTTTCAGTGGAAACGCGACCTGGAACGATTTTAAGGATCTCGATGCCGAACAACACCAGCAGGGCATCCATGGCCAGGCTCAAGGACTGCTCGCGGGATGTCGCCCCTTGGCGATGATCGGCCAGGGCTTTCTCGACCATCGCTTTATACTCAGGCATCTCAGCCGCCTTCAAAATCAACGAAGGGTTGGTCGTCGCATCCTGAGGAGCGTATTCCTTGAGGGTGCCGTAATCCCCGGTATCGGCAACAACCTTGGTGAAACGTTTGAGTTGGTCGAGTTGGCTTGCGCCGCGCTGCGTTTGCTTTATTCCCATTTCCGCTACCTGGTTCATAAACTTGTGCTTTGATACTGATGAATCCGTAACTAACCATGGCGCAGGTTATTGGGGGAGGCAAATAGAAGCTTGCCTGCCGCTGCTATGAATTCAGCGCCTCCTGAACCCAGGGATTATTCGCGCCTTCATGGGCCAGCGTCGTCGGTGGCCCATGACCGCCGAGCAGGCGAGTGCCCGGCGGCAACTGCATGACGCGGCGAATGGAGGCTTGGAGTTGGGCAAGGTCCGAATCGGGCAAATCGGTGCGTCCCACCGAGCCGCCGATAATCAGGTCGCCGCCAATGAGCAGGCCCTCCTGAGGAAAGTGGTAAGCGACATGGCCAGGGGAGTGGCCGGGGGTATGAATGACGGCGACTTCCAGGGTGCCGATCTGGAGTTTCTGATTGTCAGTGACGGTTGCATCCGGTTGGAGTGAAGGGATGCTCAGTGGTATGCCGAACATGCGTAGTTGCATATCGGGTTGGGCGGCTTTGGGCGCGTCTGCGGCATGGAGGAGAATCCTCACGCGAGGGAATTTCCGCCGCACCATCGCGTGGTCGGCGAAGTGATCGAAGTGCCCGTGAGTCAGCCACAGGCCGACCAGGTCCCAAGCTCGTTTGCCTACTTCCTCGAGCAAAGGCCCGGCTGTATGATCGGGCGCGTCAAACATCACCGCCTGCCGGGCTGTCTCATCGGCAATGAGGAAGCAATTAGTGGACGCGACGCCGCCCGTATTCGTCAGCAGGACCATGGCGGCATAGTATGCGGGGTACAGCGAAAGAAAAAGTTCGAAAAACCTATTGCGCGATATCGAGCTTTTGCTATATTCCGCCCTCCGTTTCCGCGGCTTCCGAGGGACGGACCAAACAAACCATTAACAGACAATTGTTCTTTGTATGGCTGGACAACGCATTCGCATCCGATTGAAGGCCTATGATCATCGCGTCATAGACCAATCCGCCCGCGACATCGCGGACACAGTCAAGCGCACCGGCGCCCGGGTTGCCGGACCCATCCCCCTACCAACGCGCGTGGAAAGGTTCACCGTGCAACGTTCGCCCCACGCGGACAAAAAGTCCCAGGAAACTTTTGAACAGCGCACGCATAAGCGGCTGATCGATATTATTGAACCCACTGCCAAAACGGTTGACGAGCTCAAGAAGCTGAACCTGCCGGCGGGTGTGGATATTACCATCAAGATTTAATCTAACAACCGGAGCAAAGAGTAATTTATGGCTCTGCCGCTCCACAGCTTATTTCCACTTTATGCCAGTCGGACTTTTAGGAAAGAAATTGGGCCAGACGCGCGTTTACGACGGTAAAGGCGTCATGACACCGGTGACGGTGGTGCTGGTCGGGCCAAACCGCGTGCTCGAGTGCAAGACCCAGCAGAGCCATGGCTACAATGCCGTGCAGCTTGGGTTTAACGATCAGAAGGAGCACCGGCTGAGCAAGCCCTTGCTTGGGCATATCAAAAAATTCAATGGTGTTGCCGTCAAACGCATTGGCGAATTCCGCGACTTCAGCAAAGAGGTCAAGCCAGGTGATGTTGTGGGAGCCACTCTTTTTGCTCCCGGCGACTATGTGGACGCCATCGGCGTTACCAAGGGCAGGGGGTTCGAGGGTGTCGTAGGTCGACACGCGTTCCGGGGTGGCGATTCCACTCACGGGGCCAAGGGTTGGCACCGGCGTTCCGGGGCGATTGGCCAGCGTTTGTTCCCAGGCACAGTCATGCGCGGGATGCGCATGCCGGGCCACATGGGTCAAGTGCGCCGAACAGTCCAGAATCTGGAGGTTATTCAAGTGCGCGAGGCGGACAATCTGCTGCTGATTCGCGGCGCCGTGCCGGGCGCGAAAGGTGACTACGTGGTAATTCGCGAATCCAAGAAACGCCCGAAGGGCTGGCGGCCGCACGCGGAACGGCCGGAGAACGTGAAGAAGGCAGAAGCGAAGAAGAAGTGATGTGCAGCGCGGGCGCAAAGCATTTTGAGTGCTGCGACTAAATGGATTTGAATCCGTATGAAACTGACGATTAAGGACACGCAAGGAAAGGACCAGGGCGAGCTGGAGGTTAAATTCCCTCTGGTCGAAAACGGTAAGGGCACACAAGCCGTGCACGACGCGGTGGTGGCGTATCGCGCGGCGCAGCGGAGTGGTACTGCCTCAACAAAAACGATGGGTGAAGTTGCCGGTACCGGAAAAAAGCCGTGGCGTCAAAAAGGCACAGGCCGAGCGCGGGCCGGTTCATTTGCCTCTCCATTGTGGCGTGGCGGCGGCGTTGTGTTTGGACCAAAACCGCGCGATTTCGCTAAGAAAGTCTCACGGAAAACGCGGCAGCTCGCGCTACGCAAAGCACTGTCGGAGCGGCTCCGCGCGGGCGATGTGATCGTTTTGAATGAGCTGAAGCTGGAATCCCCGAAAACCAAGGGATTCACGAGTTTGATAGCGGCGCTGGAACTGAAGGGCACCGCGTTGTTTGTGGCGCAGGCGGCGGATAAAAACCTCACGCTTGCTTCACGCAACCTGCCCAAAGTTGCGCTGGCCACCAGCCAATCACTGAATCCTTACGATGTGCTGCGACCGGACAAGCTGATCTTTACGCGTGGCGCATTCGAGCAGGTGGAAGCCCGCCTCAGCCAGGAATAATGCCATGAATACATTTGAGATCATCAAGACGGTCCGGCTGACGGAGAAAGGAACGCGCCAGGGTGACAGCTTCAACCAGTACACCGTGGTAGCAGACCGCCGCGCTAATAAGACGCAAATCCGCCAGGCGGTGCAGGAACTGTTTAAAGTGAAAGTCACGAAAGTGAACACGATGAATGTGCATGGCAAATTTCGCCGCCAGCGCACGAAACAAGCCGGCCAGTCATCCGATTGGAAGAAGGCCATCGTGACGTTGAAAAAGGGTGATAAGATTGTATTGACTTGAGCCAGGTGGTTGATTCGCTCCGGCTTTAGGCCGCGCCGTTCCCAAATCGGCTCGGTCTTTTTATTGGCAGTATAGGGGAGAACAAAGCGAGACAGAGGACCACCAAGCCTTTAGGCAGCCGTGGGAATATTGCCCAAATACGCTGTGATAAAGCTACGGTCGGTGAGGCGTTCAGTGCGTTTGTGCTCGGGCTCATCCAGCAGCTTCTGAATGGTTTGGAGCAGGAGCGGGATATCCAAGGGCTTTTCCATGAGGGCATCGATTCCGCGCTGAACCGCCTCATCATACTGGTTCGGCCAAGCGGTAATAACGATGACCGGGACTAAAGGGTCATGACGGCTGAGTTGCTCGAAAGCTTCCCAGCCCTCCTGATCGGGCATCTTCAGGTCGAGCAGGACGAGATGCGGTTGTCCGGCTCGGAATTTCGCTACCGCCTCATTTCCAGTGCTGGCCCGAAGGACGTGATAGCCGGCAGTCTCCAGTACCCGGCCTACCATCTTACGGACTGATTCATCGTCATCCGCCAGCAGAACTCTTTTGTTCATCGCACCTAAAAAAACCCCTGTGGCCGGTCGCGGGCGTGAGCCGAGCCACAGGGAGCGGTGGGTCGCCGCTAAATCGTTTTCCACTGCAGTTGCCGGAACTTCGTTAGTTCCGAGTTTGCAACGGTTCTTACCGCAGGCTGCGCTTGCAGCGACCCAATCGAGCGCAACACTTGCTTCTTTAGCGGGAATTGTGCCATGGCGGGCCGGCTCCCGAATCCTGCGTTTTCCTGGGATTTTGGCAAGTCCTAGAGATCCAGGAGAATATTGGAGGGTAAGCGATTTACCAAAAGAGGTAACTGGATTACCACTTCGTTAGATAATATTCCTGCTCTTAAGCGGGGACCGGATGGGGCGTGTGGTGAGGCTTCAGGGGAACAATGGGGCCTATGGCTTCTTCAGGAGGCATATCCAGAATTTGCCGCACGGTTTTGACGAGTTTTTGGGGAGCATAGGGCTTCGGCAGAAACGAGGCGCTGTTTGGGTCAAAAACACCACTCATTGATTCCGGGCTGTAGCCACTACTGAAAAGGACCTTCAGGCTCGGCTTTCGCTGACGAAGTTCGGTTGCCAAGTCAAGGCCACCCATGCCTTCGGGCATCACCATATCGGTAAGCAACAAGTCGATTGCGGCGTCATTGCGGCCCCATTGCTGGAGGGCTTCGCTGGCGCAAGAGGCTTCAAACACACGGTAACCCTGTTCTTCGAGCACTTCTCGCACCATTTCACGAAGCATTGGTTCGTCTTCAACCAGCAGGATGGTTTCGTGGCCACGGCAGGCCGACGGGGAGCCTAGTCCAGAGTCGAGCACAGCCACTGGGCCGACGGCGGCCGGGAAGTAAATGCGGAAAACCGTGCCTCGGCCCAATTCGCTCGTGACCTCGATCCACCCGCGGTGCTGCTGAATAATGCCGTAAACGGTGGCTAAACCCAGCCCCGTGCCTTTGCCAACTTCCTTGGTGGTGAAGAATGGCTCAAAAATGCGGTTTAAAGTTTGGGCATCCATGCCGCAGCCCGTGTCCGAAACTGACAGGCAGACGAAGTGCCCGATACGGGCATCGGCGCGCCTGTTTACGTATTCCTGATCGATTTCAACCAGGCGGGTCGAGATTTGGAGGCGACCGCCCTTGGGCATCGCGTCGCGCGAGTTGACGACGAGGTTCATGACGACTTGCTCGAGCATGCCTAAATCAGCCTCGATTGCCGGCAACCCGGGGGCGAACTCGTTATCGAGCGCGATGTCCTCGCCCAGCAGGCGGCTGAGCATATTGACCAGGTTCTGCAGCGCGGCATTCAGATCAAGAGTTCTGAGCTGGGTGACTTGGCGGCGGCTGAACATGAGCAGTTGGCGAGTCAGGGAGGCGGCACGCTCGGCGGCCATCGTAATCTGTTTTAGGGGGCCGGTCGCGTCCGGCCCGGCGGAGTTGCGAGCCAGCAACAAGGCCGAATGGCCTTGAATAACAGTCAGAATGTTATTGAAATCGTGCGCTACGCCGGCAGCGAGTTGGCCGATCGATTCGAGTTTCTGTGCGTGCCGGAACTGGGCTTCCAATTCGAGCACCTCGGTCACATCGGTGCCGTAACAATGGACCACCTGGCTGGCAACGACGGGGAAAAACGACCAGGTCAACACGCGTCCGTTGATGGTGACTTCCTGCCGGAGCTTCTTTTGACCGGTAGTCAGGCACTCGCGGACCGTTGCAGTAGTGGCCGGGGGAAGGATGGCGAACAAGTCCTCCTGACCCAGCGATATCATCATATCCTGCGCGGCACTATTGGCGTAGCTGAGTTCGCCGTCCGCGCCGAATTCCAACACCGGGTTGGGATTGACCTGAGGGAAAGCGGCGAGCTTCTGGATTTGGAACTCGGACGCCTTTCTTTCAGTGACGTCGCTCAAAGTGCCCGATAGCCCGATGATTTTACCTTGGGGATCCAAAGCAGGCTGGAAGTACACTTCGGCCCAAAGCACCTGCCCATTGCGGCTACGAAGGCGGGTCTCGTACCGGAAATAATCGAGTTGGCGATCGAGCAGTCGCAGGAATACTTCTCGGTTTTGCTCGCGATCTTCGCTATGGAAATAATCCAGGAAAAACGAGCCGAGGGTGGACTCGACATCGAAGCCGGTGATTGCAGTCCAGGCGGGGTTCAGGAAAGTCCAATTGCCGAACTCATCCAATTGAAAGATGACTTCCTTGATGCTCTCGACAACGGTTCGGTACTTGATCTCGCTGCGGTCAAGGGCTTCTTCGGCGCGTTTGCGTTCAATGCACAGGGCGATGCCGTTCGCGACGGAGCTCATTTCCTGGGTGACTTGTTCGCTCATGGCCTGCTGAGAGAAGAGCGACATCAAGCCGACCAGTTGGTCTTCGAGAGCCAGCGGGAACGCGGCGTACGAAACAAGCCCTTGTTGCTGCACCCAGGTTTGATCAACAATACGCGGATCTTTGAGGATCTGTTTGATATAGACCGGTTTGCCTTCAGTTAGCGGCACGAGGTCAAGATCGACTTTGGGAAGACCCGAGGCGCTGCCGCCGGGAGGCGCTAAAGGGCCGGCGGTCGCGCGCGTCTCGAATTTGTTCTGTCCAGGTGCCAAAACGGAGATTTGGGCCAGGCCGGCATTGAGGTATTGGACCATGGCGGCGGCACATCGCTCCAGGATTCCGTCCAGCGTATCGCGACGGGTGAGGGCCAGACCAATTTCGGCGCCAAACGAGGCCAGGCGGGCCTGTTCGAAGGCGGCCAGGGCGGCGGCCCGTTTTCGCTGCAAAGCGTACCGAATGCTGCGCGCCAGCGCATCGGCCCGGAGTTGGCCTTTGACGAGGTAGTCGGCCGCCCCTGCCTGCATTGCCGCCATGTCCAATGCCTGATCGCGAGCCCCGGTTAGGAGAATAATGGGCGCAGGACAGCCTTCCTCGATTGCACCGCGCAGCAACTCCATGCCGTTATGCGCGCCGAGCCGATAATCCACCAAACACACGTCATGCTGGTTTTGACGCAGCGAATCGAACCCGGTTTCGAAAGTCTTTGCCCAATCCAACGTGAAGCGCTCGCTCTTAATGTCAGCGAGCAGATCACGAACGATGATATAGTCATCCTCGTCGTCCTCCACCAACAGCACTTTGGTAATTCCGGTGAGATTCATTTCAGGCGCGCAAGGCGGGCAATTCGACGGTGTCGAACCAATATTGGGCGAGCCGGGTGATGGCATCGACGAGGCGATCGAACTGGACAGGCTTGGTAACGAAAGAGTTGGCGCCCAGGTCGTACAACCCAGCCACATCGGTATCCGCTTTGGAAGTAGTGAACACGACCACCGGAATGCGACGAAGGGCAGGGTCATTTTTGATTTCACGCAAGGCTTCGCGGCCGTCCTTACGAGGCATATTCAGATCCAAAAGGATTAGTCCTGGCCGGGGAGCGGCGCCCGGTGCGGCGTAGCTATTGCGCCGATGCAGATAATCCAGCAATTGCTCGCCATTCTCGAGGCAACGCAGATCCGCGTGTTGGGCGGACTCGGCAACAGCGTCTTTGACGAGCAGCCGGTCGTCCGAATCGTCATCGACCAGCAGGATCAGATGGTTCTTGGGTGTCTCCTTCATGATGAGCGTGACTGCCGGGCGGGCAGCGTGACGATGAAAGTGGCACCTTTGCCGGGCTGGCTTTTGGCGACGATGTGGCCTCCGTGGCGATCGGTAATGCGGCGACAAACGGCGAGGCCTATTCCCGTTCCCTCGAATTCATCGCGGCCGTGCAGACGTTGGAACACGGCGAAAATCTTCTCCGCGTACTGCTCCTCGAACCCAATGCCGTTGTCTTCGACTTTGATTTCCCAAAACAATTCACCGGACCCCGAGGTGTGGCTGGAACTGTAGACCTTGACCAAGGGCTGAACGCCGGGCGCCTGGAATTTAAGAGCGTTGCCGACGAGATTCAGCAGGAGTTGGCGCATTTGTGTGGCATCGGCATCGAGGGTGGGCAGCTCTCCGATTTCGACGTGGCCGCCGGTCTTTTCGAGACGCAGTTCGAGATCGCCGACGACGTCGCGCGCGATTTGGCCCAGATCGACCGGGGCAAAGGGTTCGCCGCTGCGGATCACGCGGGAGAAGGCGAGGAGGTCGTCTATCAAAGTGCGCATGCGGGCAGAGGCTTTCTGCATGCGGTCCAGATAATCGCGCGCATCGTCCGCCATGGCGCTGTCGCACTTCATTTTGAGCCGGTCGCCGAACGCCTGGATTTTGCGCAGCGGCTCCTGCAGGTCGTGCGAGGCAACGAAGGCGAATTGCTCGAGCTCCGCATTGGAGCGCGTCAATTCAGCAGCCTTTTGGGCCAGAGTTTCCTCGCTGCGTTTGCGTTCGGTGATGTCTTTAAAAATCAGCACCGAACCGGTATGGCGCCCTTCTTCCTCAATGCGGGTGCGCACGAACTCGACTACGAACGGCGTCTGGTCTTGGCGATGAAAGATCTGTTCGCCGGCTTCCTCGTCCTTGCCATTTTCCGGGCGAAAGAGTTCATCAGCCGTGCGGCCAAGGAGTTCTTCGACCTTCCAGCCGGTCATGCGCGCTACCGCGGGGTTAACAAATGTCGCTTTGCCTTCCAAATCAAATCCGCAAATGCCTTCACCGGCGGCGTTCAAAATGAGTTCGTAGCGACGCTGCATTTTGTGCAGCTCGACTGTTCTGGCCTGGACGTGCATCTCCAGCACAGTCTTGGAACTTTCGAGGGATTGCCGCTGAGCGGAAAGGGTCTTTTCGGATCGTTTGCGTTGGTCCAGTTCTGACTTGAGCAGCGCATGCTTTTGGGTGAGTTCCGCCAGTTCGCTCCGCGTCTTGGATTCGGACTTGGAGGAGGTTTCGATGAGGTCGCGGCTTTCGCTCAGTTGGCGTTCAAAGCCGATCGCTTTTGCCCGCCACTGCAACGATTGCTCGCGGAAGCTGTCGAGGCTATTCTTCCACGCGCGGCGCCAGCGGACCAGGCCAAAAGAGATGAAGCCCAATCCCGCGATACCGCTGACTGCGGAGACCCACAAAGCTCGCCAAAGTATGCCGTTAAAGCGGCTTACCAATTCGGTCTGCGCCTGCTCAACCGCAACCCATCCAGCGGGGGGCGCAGTGGCCAGAGAATGGTTGCCCTGCAGATAAATCCATGTGAGCGTGACGGTACCAAGAAACATGAGCCCGGCAGCCCATGCGAAGGTCCGGCTCGGAACCGGTTCTCCCGGTTTGGAGCCATCCCGCGTGGCTGGA